>NZ_VIRS01000001.1:0-300000 GCF_006912135.1 Cryptosporangium phraense
CCAGCAGGGCCTGGCCGGTCGGGCTCTCGGCGTCGGCGACCGCGACGACGCCCGCCCCGCGGGCGGCGGCCAGCACCGCGCCGGCCACCGCGCCCTCGTCGGCGACCGGGCCGGTGACGACCGTACGGGTCGGGGTCAGGTCCCAGGGCTCGTCCGGCACCGCCAGCCCGGTGCGGACCGCCCAGCCGTCCGCGGCCAGCTGCCGCACCACCGCGGCCAGGTCGCCGGGGCTGCGCAGCACGTAGAGCGGACGCGCCGCCGGGCCGGTCATCCGGCGCCCTCCAGGACGAGCGTGGCCGCTTCGGTGCGGGTCCGGGCGCCGAGCTTGCGCATCCCCGAGCGGACGTGGGTCTCGACGGTCTCGCGCGAGATGCCGAGCTGACCGGCGATGCGCCGGGTCGGTTCACCGGCCGCGACCAGGGCCAGCACCTCGCGTTCCCGGGCGGTGAGCGTGCTGGTGCGGGTGCGGTCGATCGTCGAGCGCCGGACCGAGAACTGGCGGAGCGCCCGGTGGACCCGGCCGAGCAGCACGGTGAGCCCGGCGTGCTCGGCGTACTTCTCGGCGGCCAGGAGCGGCGGGAGCGCGCGGTCGACGTCCCCGGTGGACAGCCCGGCGGCGAGCAGGCAGCGGACCTGCTCGCGCAGCGCGCTGCCCTGCCAGAGCGCGGCCGCGGCCTCGAACGCGGTCGGACCGCCCGAGACCGGGCCGCCCGGGGTCGGGCCTTCCGAGGCCGAGCCGCCCGAGGCCGAGCCGCCCGAGGCCGAGCCGCCCGAGGCCGAGCCGCCCGAGGCCGAGCCGCCCGAGGCCGGGTGCCCCGGGGCGCTCGCGGAGCCGGCGCCGGAGCGAGCGGGACCCGCCGCTGATTCGGCCCAGGCCGAGAGGGTGGCTCGCACCGGGAGCAGCCGGTGCCGGGCCGGGGCGTCGGCGTCGGCGCCGAGGTCGTGGCGGGCCCAGCGGGCGGTCACGGCGCCCAGGCCGCCGGCCAGTGACCCGTCGGCGGGCCCTACGGCGGACAGCGCCCGATCGGGCTGGCCGTCGAGCCACGCGACCTCGGAGTCCACCCACTGAACGAGCTCGGACATCCCGTCCCGAGCGGTCCCGTCGCGGCCGGTCCCGTCCCGGCCGGTCCCGTCCCGGCCGGACCCGTCCCGGCCGGTCCCGTCTCGGCGGGCGCGGCCGGCGCGGTCTCGGTCGAGGCGGGCGCGGGCCGGGGCCAGCGCGCCGGTGTCGGCCAGGGCGAGCGCGGCCGCGGCCAGTGCATAGCTGCGGGCCTGGGCCGGGAGCGTGCGGTCGAGCAGGTCCACCGCGCCACGGACGACCGCGTCGAGGTCGGCGCCGAGCAGCGCGCCGCACCAGAGCTCGGCGGCCGCGAACCGGGTCTCCCAGGAGTAGGCGAGCTGCCCGGCGCAGGCCGCCCGGTACTGACCGGCGACGGCGTGCGCCTCGGTGACGCGCCCGTCGGCCAGCAGGTTCTCGGTGAGGAGCCAGCCGCTCCACCAGGCGTCGACCGGGCGCCCGTCGGCCAGTGCGGCGCCGGCCGCGGCGGTCAGCGAGTCGACCCAGCCGTCGCGCCGTTCCCGGGCCCCGACCGCGGCCAGCGCGACCCGCACGGCCGGGAACCCGGCGAGCTCGGCCGGCACCGCGCCGGCCCATCCGCCGGCCCATCCGCCGGCCCATTCGCCGGCGCGGTCCGGGTCGATCGCCAATTCGGCCAGCAGCGTGACCCGCACGTGCTCGGCCCGCAACACGTCCGGAGCCCCGTCCGCGGCGACCCAGCCCGAAGCGCCCCAGCCCGCGGCGACCCCCTCCGCCGCGACCCCCTCCGCCGCGACCCCCTCCGCCGCGACCCCCGGCGCCGCGACCCCCGGCGCCGCGATCCCCGGCGCCGCGGCGGCGCGCGCCGCCGCGACCGCCCCAGCCGCGTCCCCGCCCTGCAGCAACGCCTCCGCCCGCAACACCGCCGCCCGAACCCGATCCCCCGCACTCACCCACCCACCGCCCGCGCCACCCCAACCGGCGCCACCGGCCACGCCCCCCGCAGCACCGCCGCCCGCAGCCACACCACCCGCCGCGCCCCGCGCAGCCACCCCACCCGCCGCGCCACCCACAGCCACACCACCCGCCGCCCCGCGCGCAGCCACGCCACCCGCCGCGCCCCGCGCAGCCACACCACCCGCCGTGCCCCGCGCAGCCACACCACCCGCAGCCGCGCCACCCGCCGCGCCCCGCGCAGCCACGCCACCCGCAGCCGCGCCACCCGCCGTGCCGCGCGCAGCCGCGCCGTCGCCGTCGGGCGCGTAGCCGTCCCCTGAGGGCGCATAGCCGTCGCCGAAGGGCGCGTAGCCGTCGCCTGAGGGCGCATGGCCGAGTACGCGGTGGCAGCCGGCGAGGTCGCCGGCGGCCAGCGCGGCCTCGGCCGCCTCCAACCGCAACGCCCCCAACGACCGCACCCTCCCCCCGACCCGCTCGGCCGGCGCCTCACCCGGTCGGACGCCGTCCGCGCCGGTGGCCCCGGCCTCCATCGCCGCGTCCGCCGCGAGCAGCAGCGCGGCGGCCCGGTCGCCGACCGTCGGGGCGCTCCGGGCCGCGGCCAGCGCCGACCGGTACGCGCCGACCGGGTCGCCACCCGCCTGGCTGTGCCGGGCCGACTCGAGCCCGCTCAGCAGGTCGGCCAACCGCCGGTGCAACCCCGACCGCTCCGCCGACGGCAACACCGCCGCCGCCACCTCGGCCAGATACCGCGGCGACGGCGTGACCACCTCACCGTCCACAGTGACCCACCCGGCGTCCACCAGCTCCGGCACCCCCGGCCCGAGCAGCAGCGGCGACGCCGGTCGCCCGAGCAACCCCAGCGCGGCGAGCGCGGTCCGGGCCGGCCGCGGCAGGTCGGCCACCGCCGCCGCGACCGCCCGGTCGAGCGCCCCGGCCGCGCTGTCTTCGGCCGCCGAGGGCGGTGGATCGTCCGATTCCGGGCCGGACGAAACGGCGCGCATCGCCAGCGCCCGGATCGCCAGCGGGTTCCCGCCCGCCCGGTCGAGGACGGCGTCGAGAGCCCGCGCGTCCAGCGCCGGAGCCACCGACCGGGCCAGGTCCCGGGCCGGGCCGGCGTCGAGGCCGGTCAGCACCGTCCACCGGCTCGCCGCCGAACGCAACGCCTCCTCCGCGCCCGGCGGCAACCCGCCGGGCGTCCGAATGGCGACGAGCACTCGGCAGACGTCCGCCAGTAACGGGAGCACAGCCAGTGACAGCGGGTCGGCGTGGTGCACGTCGTCGACCACCAGGAGGCCCTCGCCGACGCGGGCCCGCACGGCCTCGGCGGCGAGCGGCGCATCGCGCTCGGGAAGCCGGGCGCGCACCGCGCGCGCCAGCGCCATCCCCGGCAGGTGACGCAGGGTAGCCAGACCGCCACCGGTGAACACCGGTCCGCGGAACGAGGAGGCGAGCGACCGCAGCGCGGTGGTGCGGCCCGTTCCGGGCCCGCCGGCGAGTACCACCAGCCCCGGCCGTCTCAGCCGGTCGATGACCTCCAACCGGTCGGCCGGCGTTCCCCCGTCGGCGTCGACCACCGCGTTTCCTCCCGCTGCCTGCTGCGAAGCGCCCCATCCGACTGGCACGAACTAGGGATGGAACCGCCGCAGGATATGCCTAGGGTCAGTGCTGCGAATCCTGCACAGTCAAACCCCCGACACAGCTCCCGGCGGAGGACCCCTCCTCGGCACGATGAGCCCAACCGGGATCCCCCACCAGACAACCCCGAAAGGAACACCCCCATGAGTGACGACGGCACCGACGCCACCTTCGACGACCACAGCGCCCCGGACGGTGCCACGGAAGTCGACTACAACAGCGACGGCACCGCCGACGGCTACCTGGTCGAGAACACCGACGGCACCGCGTACGAGGTGATCGACACCAACAGCGACGGCGCCTACGACACCGTCCTGGTCGACACCGACGGTGACGGCGACGCCGACGCGGCCGGCTACGACTCGAACAACGACGGTGTCGTCGACCAGATCGCCTACGACGCCGACGGCGACGGCGACGCGGACATCGTGGGCGCCGACACCGACGGTAACGGCACGATCGACACGTACGTCGCGGACACGAACAACGACGGCGTCGCCGACACCGAGTACATCGACAGCGACGGCGACGGCACCATCGACGCGACCTACACCGACGCCGACGGCGACGGCCAGTGGGACACGACGCCGGGCACGACGACCGGCGGCTCGACGGCGACCACGGCGCCGGACCTCACGACGGCCTGATCATCGACGGTCGTCGGGGCCGCGGTACCGGCCGCGACCCGGCGACCGGCATGATCAGGTAAACACCAGCAGCAGCACTCGAGGAGTTCACCGTGGGGCCAGGTCCGCTGAGCCAGCGCGTCGCCGGACTGTGCCGGGAGGTAGGTCCCCGGCTCGGCGGCGGTACCGGCACGGCGGTCGCCGATCTCTCCCGGCGGCTCGGCGAGCCGCTGCGGGTGGCGATCGCCGGACGGCTCAAGGCCGGCAAGTCGACGCTGGTCAACGCGTTGATCGGGCGCCGGGTCGCGCCGACCGAGGTCGGCGAGTGCACCCGCCTGGTGACACAGTTCCGCTACGGCCCGGCCGACCGGGTCGACGTCGTCCGGCGCGACGGCCTGCGGGTCAGCCTCCCGCTGGACGAATCGGGCATGATCCCGCAGCGCCTCGGCATCCCCCGCCAGGAGGTGTCCTATGTCGACGTCACGCTGGCCAGCGACCGGCTGCGCGACCTGACCGTCGTCGACACCCCCGGCCTCAGCTCGACGAACGCGCAGGTCAGCGCGGGCACCCGGCGCTTCCTGTTCAACGACAACCCGGTCGACGACGACCTCGACTCGGACTCGCAGAGCGCGCTGTCCGGGGCCGAGGCGATCATTTACGTCTTCACGCAGTCGGTCCGCGAGGACGACCTGGAGGCCCTGGAGGCGTTCCGGTCGATCTCGGCCCGGCTGTCGTCGAACCCGATCAACTCGCTCGGGCTGTTCAACAAGGTCGACAAGCTGGGCGGCGGCGGCGACCCCTGGCCGGTGGCCGGTCCGCTGGCCGAGACCCAGGCCCAGGCGCTGCGCCGCCAGGTCGCGGACGTGGTCCCGGTCGTCGGGCTGCTGGCCGAGACCACCGAGGCCGGACGCCTGACCGCGGCCGACTGCGAGAGCCTGCGCGCGCTGGCGGCGCTGTCGGCGGTCGACCGGGCCGTGCTGATGGCCTCGGTCGACCTGTTCACGACCCGCGAGTGCGAGGTCCCGGCCGAGCAGCGCGAGCGGCTGCTGCGCCTGCTCGACCTGTACGGCATCCAGTTCGCGGTGGCCTCGCTGGCCGCCGACCCCACGCTGGCCACCGGTGAGCTGATCCGGCGCCTGTACCGTGCCTCCGGCTTCCCCCGGGTCCGGCAGACGCTCGACCAGGCGTTCCGCTGGCGCACCGACGCGATCAAGGCCGGCTGGGCGCTCACCACGCTGGAGCAGATCGCGGCCCGGGCCGAGCGTCCGGCCGACCGGGAACTGCTCCGGGACGCGGTCGAGCGCCTGCTCCAGCAACCCGAGTACCACCAGCTCCGCCTGCTCGAGGTGGCCCAGCAGGTCACCACCGGCGCGGTCGAGCTGCCGTCGGGGATGGAGTCCGAGCTGACCCGGCTCGCGCTCTCCGACGACCCCGGCTGGATCCTCCAACTGGCCGGCGCTCCGACCCCGCAGCTGGCCCAGGCCGCGCTCGAGGCGGCCACCCGCTGGCGGACGTTCGCGGTCGCCAGCGCCAGCCCGGCCCAGGCCCGGATCGCCCACGTCGCCCACCGCGGCTTCTACCTGCTGTCCCAGCGCGTTCGCGCGAACGCCTCCTAAGGAGCTTCCCCACCATGCCGACCAGCTTCGTCCGGCTCATCGTGGCCGGGCTGACCCTTGTCCTGGCCGTGCTGACCGGCCTGGTCACCGGTTTCGTCGCTGGCGGACCCGGGTGCGACGAGATCTCGCCGACGTCGACCGTCTCGACCGGTCCGTCGACCGCGGTCAACGGACCGGCGAACGCGCCGCAGAACGCGTCGCCGAGCGCGACCGGCGACATCAAGAAGGACAAGCTCGACCCGGGCGGGAACAACGACACCCAGGGCGGCTCCCCGAAGAACGAGAACGGCGCGAGCCAGAACAGCAACCTCCCCGGCATCAACGAGTCGCTGACGCTCACCGGCGCGACCGCCGACTGCAGCGGGTTCTCGGCCCTGACCGCGGTGTTCGGGTTCCTCGGCGCGCTGTTCACCGGCGCGATCGTCGGAGGCGTGGCGCTGTTCCTGCCCCGGACCGACGCGCCGGCATCGGGCGCCGGGTACGTCTCCGGCTCCCGCGGACCGGGCGACGGGGGCGGGTTCGGTGCCGTGGGGCAGCCGCTCGGCGGCCGCCCGACCGGGACCGCGACCGCGACCGGCACCCACGCGGTGCTCACCGAGACCGGTGCGCCGGCCGAGACCGGCCTGCTCAAGCGCGAGCGCAAGACGCTCGTCGAGACCTGTATCTACGTCCGCGACCGGGCCACCAGCAAGGCGATCGCCGACCGCCTGGCCTGGGCGCTGAACGAGGTCGGCGTGGTCGAGGACCGGCCCGCCGGTGAACCGTTCGACACCGCGCGGCACGAGGCCGGCGGCACCACGCCGACCGCCGACGGGCGGCTGGCCGGCACGATCGCCGCCGTCGAGATCTCCGGCTACACCGACCGCGGCCAGGTGCTGCGTGCGCCGGTCGTGACCGTCTACCAGGGGGACGCCCGATGACGGCCCCGAAGCCGGACCCCGCGGCGGCCCTGAAAGCGGTCGAGGAACAGATCCGCGGTGCGGTCGACACCGGCCTCGGCCACATCCGCCGGCTCGACCCCGACCTGGCCTCCGACCTCGACCAGGTCCGCCGGGCCGACGTCGGTCACCCGACCGTCGTCGTGGTCGGCGAGACCAAGCGCGGCAAGAGCTCGCTGATCAACGCCCTGCTGGCGACGCCGGGCCTGTCCCCGGTGGACGCCGCGGTCGCGACCAGCGCGTACCTGGAGTTCGCGGCGGGCGACCCGGCCCGGGCGCTGGCCCACGTGCCCGGCGACCCCTCGCCGCACCCGCTCTCGCTCGAGGCCCTGCGCGACTGGGGCACGGTGCTCGGCGCGATGCCCGACGGCCAGCGCCCGCCCCGGCACATCCAGGTGTTCCACCCGGCGCCGCTGCTCCAGCACGTCACGATCATCGACACGCCCGGCGTCGGCGGCCTGGACTCCACCCACGCCGAGATCGCGCTCGACGCGGTCGAGAAGGCCACCGCGCTGCTGTTCGTCGTCGACGCCTCGTCGCCGTTCTCCAAGCCCGAGCTGGACTTCCTGCTCGAGGCCAGCAAGCGCGTCAACCTGGTGATGTTCGCGCTGACCAAGACCGACGCGTTCCCGGGCTGGCGCACGGTGCTCGACGACGACAAGGCGCTGCTGCACACCCACGCGCCGAGGTTCGCGCAGGCCGCGTTCTTCCCGGTCTCGGCCCGGCTGGCCGAGCTGGCCGACCAGATGCCGATTCCCGAGGCGGCCGACGAGGTCCGCAAGGAGTCCCGGATCGCCGACCTGCGGAACGCGCTGCAACGCCAGGTCGCGGTGCGGAACGCGCTGCTCGTGCAGGCCAACCTCCTGCGGACGGTCCGCTCGGAACTCGTCGGCATGGACACGCAGATCGGCGAGAAGATGCGCGCGGTCGACCCCGATCCGGGGATGGCCGAGAAGCTCAAGGCCGAGCGGGCCGAGTTCGTCCAGCGCAAGCGCAAGGACGCCCGCACCTGGACGCTGACGCTCAACACGGAGGTGCAGCGCGCCCGCACCGACGCGACGTCGCTGCTCCGCGCCGAGGTGACCAAGGCGTCCGAGCACTACCTGACGATCGTCGAGAAGGCCACCGGCGAGCGCATCAAGCGGCTGCCGACCGACGTCGACCAGGCACTACAGGCGATCGCGCTGCGGATCTCGGCCGAGATGGAGCGCCGGTTCCGGCTGATCGGCGCGAAGGTGCTGCGCGAGGTCTTCTCCGACGCCGAGCTCTCGCAGATCCTCACCCGGCTCAACGCCCGGCTGCGCGCGGTCGCGTCGGCTCGTCCGCAGCGCGACGGTGGGGGCGCGGACAACGCGCTGGTCATCACCGGGGCCGCCGGTACCGCGTCGCTGATGGGCAACCTGGCCATGCACGGCGGTGGCGTGGTGCTGGCCGGCACGGCCGCGGCCGGGATCGCGATCCCGGTCATCGGCCTGGGTGTCGGCCTCGCGGCCGGCGCGTTCATGCTCTACCGCCGCCGGGTCGGGAACGACCGGCAGCAGGCCAAGATCTGGCTCCGCGAGGTCTTCAACGAGGCCCGGGCGTCGATCGCCGAGGAGGTCCAGCACCGGTTCACCGACCTGCAGTTCGCGCTGACCGTGGCGCTGGACGAGGCGGTCGAGCGGAGGGTCGAGCAACTCGACGCGCAGATCGCCGAGATCGACAAGTCGCTGGCCGACGACAAGGCCAACCGGGCCAAGAAGCGGACCGTGCTGCAGGCCGACCGGGACGGGATCCGGGGGCGGATCAAGCAGCTGGACGAGGTGCTGGGCAAGGCCAAGGCGGCCACCCGGATCACGGTCCCGCCGATCGCGGCGGCCGCGGCCCCCGCTTCGGCGGGGGCGCCGGCCTCGGCCTCGGCCGCGGCCTCGGGGAAGGCGTAGGTCATGGACGGCCACGTAGGCGACGACTTCCCGGACGACGGCCTACCGGACGACGCGCCGGACGCTGACCTCCCCGAGGTCGGTGACGGCTGGGACCAGATCACCGTAGATCTGGACGACGGCCCGGATGCCGACGATCCGGGCGCAGTAGACCTGGACGCCGATCATCCGGACGCCGACCATCCGGGAGAAGTGGGTCTTAGCAGCGACGGGGACGATGCCTTCGACGAGGCGGCGCCCGTGGACTATACGGCCGCCGACCACGTCCCGGGAGACGGAGCCGCCAACGACCACACCGGCGCAGCGGATCCCGACGCCGGCGACGAGCCGGACACAGACGAAGGCCAGCCGGACGCCGACGACGAGCCGTCCGCGGACGGTGAGCCGGCCGCGGACGGTGAGCCGGCCGTGGACGTCACCCACCCGGGCGACGGAGCCGCCAACGACCACACCCCCGACCCAGAGGCCATCCCCGACACCGAAGACCCGGTAGGCGCCGACCCGGACCTCACGTTCGCGGACTCCACCGACACCGGCTGGCTGGACCTTCCCGACCTGGCCGACATCGACGTCCCGGACCCCATCGGCGGCCCACCCTGGGTGGACACCGCCCTCCTGGGCCAGCAAGACGCCGCACCCGAGCCCGCGGTCACCGGCGACAGCGTCCCCCCGACCCCGGACGGCGGCGCCGAAGACCTCCGAGCCGCCCTCGGCGAACCGGCGGACGTCGGCGACCCCACCCAGGACGCCTACCAGGACCTGGTCACCAGCGAAGACCCGGCCGTCCGCAATCTGGCCCGCCTCTGGGGACCCCCGGCGTAATACCTGACACAAGATGGCAGGATCACCCGTCAGGCTCAGCTCATGTCTGAACCGACCCCGCTGGCCACGCTGGCCATGGTGAACCTGGACGCCCCCGACCCGGGCGCGCTGGCCGACTTCTACAGCGCGATCCTCGGCTGGCCGGTGGTCCACCGGCAGGCCGAGTACGCGATGATCAGCCCCGAGGCCGGGGCCCCGATCGGCTTCGGCCGCGTAGAGGGTCATGTGCCTCCGGAGTGGTCCGAGGATGCCGCCCCCGACAAGCGCTTCCACCTGGATCTCTCGGTGGACGACCCGGACGAGGCCGCCGCCCGCTGCGTCGCGCTGGGCGCCACCAAGCCCACCTTTCAGCCGGGCGCCGACCGCTGGACCGTACTCCAAGACCCCGCCGGCCACCCCTTCTGCCTCTGCCGACGCCCCTGACGAACGCTGCCACGGCGACCGGCGCCCGCTGCCGGGCCACGGCCCGCCCACGCGCACCCACTAGCGCGACGGCCACCCGATTCCACCGGGCGGGCGTGCCGCTCCGAGCCAGCTTGCGCTGACCGGGGCGGCCTTCCGGCCAAGAGATGTCGGCATGCCTGTGTCACCAGCAAACAGCAATGCCGGCTGCTCGCGCCGTCGAACTATGACTGAAGGTCAACTCGAGCGCTTTCGGCTTCCGACAGTGTCGCTCATCTCGAGCATTTTCCGCTGCTGTACTACGGACCAATCGCCGACCTGGATGGAACTCTCGATCAGAGTGTATATGCGGCTCAGCCAGTTATTTGCGGATTGAAGCCCCTCACGACGAATCTCGGCAGTGTTGCCCAGCGCCACGGTTTGTACGAGTAGCGAGCAGAATTCTCGCAGTTGTGGCCGAAGCGAGGGAGTCCCCGAGGCAACCTCCGCGACCCGAACCAGAAAATCGCCCAGCCAGTGCTGCCGATCGATGAGTACGTACGGCGCTTCACTGCAGTCGGCACGCAGCATCGCCGCGCCGCGCCCACGGCTGACAGTCTTTTTGCTGATGGGAACAATCACAATCGCCGTCGTAGGTTTGTAGTCGCCGAACTCTGCTATTCCGGCGGACGCGTGCAGATAGAAGTCGATGCCACTAGGCACGATTTCGTAGTGGATTGCCTGTTGCAATTGCGCTGCATCGAGCTCCGCGATGTCGCGTTGATAGCCGAGTCTCCGCGCACTTCGAAGCAACAATGCAGCTTCGCGAATCGTCCGGGTGAAGAAGACCTTCGTATCAATCCGCTGCTCGGAAAGCCAAGCAGCAAATAGCGGGTCGGCGTTGATGTCTTGTATCTTGGTATAAAAAACGCGCACATTGTGAGCGCCAGCACCGCGAGCCAACACGTCCGAAAGGGTCTGGTTCCGCCGCTCAGTCGAAGTTAGTTGGTCCAGTAGAACGTGTTGACCATAGACATCGGCCATCGCATCGGTCAGAACATCGGAGTTGCTATAAGAGTAGTTGGACGCCGGGGTCCGGGCAGGAGTGTAGTAGAATTGCTGCCCATCCTCGACCGCACCGAAGATTGCCGAGCGAAGATAGTCGCTCCGCTCGCGAGGATTAGGTATCTTGTCGACCGCATCGATCAGATGTCTCTTCAACGCAGCGGTGGTCTTGGTAATCAAGTCCGACTTCAATTTGTTTTGTGAATTTGAATCGAGCATGAATTCATTGCGAGATACATTTAGCTTGAGAACGTCCGCATCAAAATTTATGAGGCCGTAGATCCGTCGGAAGTAGGCGTGATAAGTCTCCCCGTGACCTCTCCGTTCTCCGAAGATCTTGTTATCATCTTTGACCCATATTCCTGCCTGAGCGAGGGCGATCCGATTATCCGGCGAATTCTGCCAAAAGAATTCTCCACGCCTTTCGCCTGACGAGGGGCCGACCTTCGGAACGGCAATACAGACGGTACCGGAGTACCCGCGTCCTTCTATTTCGACCTCGATCAGCTCGACCGAAGAGCGCCAGGCACCCGAGGGCACAATCGTCGGGACGATAGGTGGTGTAGCGTTCGCAGGGATGTGCTCCTGCGCATCGTCGTCAATAATCGAGATATCTACTACGGGACAAAGAAAGTGACGATGAACGAGCTTTGAGATTGATTCTTGCAGTTCGTCCTTGAGTTCGAGTGAGATCAGGGTGCCAGGCGCCGCAGACGGTATACGCTGAAGGTAGAAATCCTCCATCAATCCCGGAATGTAGATGTCAAGTCCCTCGCGAGGTCCATCATCTGCTGCGTGAAACGTAGTGATCCTCGCTGACGTCGCTGCCATAAATACCGATAGAAAGCCCACTCCGAACTTGCTGATCGGGCTGAAAGTGCGGCTCCTGCTGCGAAGCTCGTCCTCTAGCTCGGGTGATCGATAATAGGACCTACCCACTTTTGAGAAAAACTTCCTGACGTGATATAGCGACATTCCGATACCATTATCATGGACGCGTACCTCCCGGTCCCGTCGGCTATGAACGATCGTCACCTTCGGCCGATAATCGCGCTCACCCAGCAAGACCTTACGGAGCAACGTCGCGTCGATTGCGTTCTGCAGCAACTCTCGCACCCACACGTCTTTATTCCCGTACAACTCCTCACCCATGAAGATCTTCAGGATGTGCTCGCTTTCGAGTTCGAAATAGCAGTCGACTACCTCGAAGTTTGCACGTTGGACAAGGGGTTGAACTCGAGTAAACGGTAGTTGGGAGTCCGATCGGCCGAGCACGTCCTCCGCTCGTTCGAGCGCTGTCTGGATCAATGAGCGATTAGTGGTGACGAGTCGATGAACGCGGGGATTAGGCGCCTCGACCACTATTTTCAATAGCTGCAAGTCGTGCTCAATCCAGCAACTTTCAAACGTCGGAGAATCATTTAGATCCGGAACCGTATCAGGCAGCACTTGGTGGTGCAGCGCCGATCGGTATTGTTCACAGTACGGTCCAAATGCCGCAGCGAGGTGGATACACAGGGCCGCTGTGACATGGAGTTGGCCTACCGGTCGGGCACCCGTGGAAGGCGCATGTTGGGGATCGGAAATAGCCGTAACGGCAGAGTCGATATTTGAGACCACCAGAGGCAGGGAGTCCGCCCACGTGGAGTCGAAGTTCACACTTTCGACTAGGCGCTCGATAAAGGCGGGGAGACTTCCGACCGACTTCCAGTTTCTATTATGAATCCATTTCGACGAATACCACAGGGCCGCTAGGCGCACGGCCGTGACGGCCATCGCCACACGATGCTCATCCGAAGTTGGCGGCTCGAACTCTTCGGCTCTATCGAGTGCTTCTCGACTCGAAATGCCACTAAACATCGTCAGGGCAAGCCGCTCGAAATCGATGCACACGGCATCACGGCGCTCCGCGCAAAGGGCCCGTCTCCCCGCCGACACGATTGTTTCGACCTGTTGCCGCAACCGACGATTGGAGTCCAGAATCGCGAATAGACCGTCATCGATCGACTCGGACTTCCCACGAATCAGCGGAGCCACCGGAGCAGCCAATGACGTGTACTTCTCGTTGCCAACAGAGGCATATTGCAAAGCGGGGAGGACGCTCTGGATCTCAATCCATGGAAGACGCTCAATTGCGTCCGTCTTGAGGAGCACGCCAAGGGGGTCGCATATTAGGTAACGGTGGAGCGAACTGTCAACTTCCACTGCCCAAAAGCGGAGGGCTTGGCCGAGAACGAGATCTATTCTGATAACGTTCAATCCGGCTTTTTCTTCGACCCATCGCTTCAACTGGTCGATTGGCAGAATTCTTTTCTGCCGTGCCACCGCCTCAAGCATATCTTCGGCATCATAGAACCGAAAATTCTCATTCGATGACTGCTGGCGTATTACGTTGTATTGCGCTCTCGGGCCGCCGATTGGGTCCGCTGGCACTTCATCGATCGCAAGCAGGATCGCGATGCGTTCGGGGTGACTCTGGCGAGCGAGCGCGAAGTCGCCGTAGAATGATGTCAAGGAGTCCTTGCGCAGAGGGGTGTCGTCTGCGTGGCAGCGGATTGTCAACGGCGTCGGCGAGTGCGCTCGATACTCCCAGTTGAGCCCTCCGGCGGGGATCGTTTCCAATTCTTCGACTCGGCATACGCCAGATATGACCTCCTTAGCGAACGGCTTGAAGATCCGCGCTTTTTCGATTGGCGTAGTCGAGGCGGGGGCGGCGATCAGAATAGACATTGTGTCCTTTGCTGACTAGAACCTAGAAGTGTTGCTATACGAGGTGCAATTGTTCTTCGATTTGCTGGGTGCCTTGCCGGTCGATCCATGAGATGACGCAGCGAACTCTGCGTGAGGAATCGTCGGTCGCAACGATGTGAAAGCGGATCTCGTCGCCGGAATCGATCTTCTCCGCCGCGCACTCGTCATGGTTGGCGCCTAGGATGCGCCATGGTTTCTCACCCCTGGAGACCGACTCCAGCTCGATCCTTACTTGCTCGGCAGGCGCCTTCCCGGTGTTTTGCAGTACGAGATACCAGTCGCGACTGCTAAACGACCGGTGAGAAGCGAATGTGCGAAATCGTTCGCTCGACTCGACCCTTACATGAACTTCTGCGGCCTCAGCCGTCGCAATATCCGCGTGCCCGAGCTGCTGATGAATTTTTGCGTTCTCCTTGGTCATTACGCTAGTCAAAACCAGATCGATGAGGTGGATGAGCTCGGCGTCGTCTTTGTATGTGCGCACCAGGCATTCGTCCGTGATGCTGGTGAGGTAAGAACGCAGATTCGCGGCCTGCATATGATCAATTTCGTCGGGATCGATGTCCCTGCGGCAATGAAGAATCCCGACATACTTGTCGCGGCTTCGGAATCTATTGATCTCGTGCACCGTACCGGACGAGTAAAGGCCGGTTGGGGTTCCCAACCGGTTGGCGAAGATTGCCAGACAGCAGTCACATTCGTCGGCTATCTGCTCATCAATCGTTTCTTGAGGCGATCGTCCGTAGTCCGGCGCAACCGCGCCGTACCAGTCCGCCACGATGAACGTCGTGCTGTAATTTCGACTGTGCCGTAGATTCCAGCGGTTCACTTCATGTCGGACAACGTCGAGATCGGAACGCGGCACATCTTGAGGGCAGGACAAGAGTATCGTTCGAATCGTGGCCGTATATGCCATCGAGTCACTCCCGACGTGTCGCCGTGGAGGGCGCACCGGTGAGCGGCATGCCCAGACCGCTCAAGGTAGTGCCCCTGCGCCACCTTCGTCGCTATTTGACACATCGTCCGAAGGGCTTGTACTGCACTCGTCGCCGCCTGCAATGTTTCGGTATGGTGCGATGGCTCAACGTGATATGCGCATATCTCTAGGAGTGGCCGTGAGCCTTGCGTACGGTGACCCTGGCCCGGACGAGCGTTCGCACAGCACAACTCGAGCGTCGGATAGACGTCCAAATGCTCGGTCATAGCTGCCTGGCGCCCTGGCTGTGGGCCTGCGGCTGGGCACCTCAGCTGCGCTCGCACGGAGCAGCCGTGTTTTGATTATGGCTTTCACGAATGACAACAATGCATCCCGCCCGTGGGCCGGCGCGGCGGTCGCTCGCTCGGGAGGTGCCCACTCACATTCTTGCGCGCCTTCCAGCTAGCGCCGAGTGTGATGTTTGATCGTGGCTCAAGACGAGTTGGCGTTGCCCGCCGGAAGCCTCGGATACCGCACCGGTCGCGCGATGCTGCAGCGCTCGCTCGCCCACGATCGGAGGATCGAGTGCGCTAGCGCCTTCAACGGCTCTGCGCGCGCCAACACTCCCCGGTTGCCGAGCAAAACCAGCGATCAGGCGGCGCGTTCCGTCTCAGCCCGGCAACGTCAAAGGGGTCGCACCTCGACCACTCCGTACCGTGGCTCTCTCACGCCGACCAGGGCCGTTTAGGTGGCTGGTGCTCCGTCTGACCACGCCTGGTTTACCGAAGTGAGGTCCCCCAGTAGGGAGCGTCGGCAACTGAGGGCTGCGAAGGTCAGCGGTGGACGTACCTTAACCATCTGCGGCCGCCCATTTACCGCCGCAGCCGTAATGCAACCTCAACCCGCGCATGGCGATGGGCCAGCGGCCGCGGCATTACCCGACGCCTCGCCGACCAGTATTCGCGGGCAGCCCGCCCGGGCATCGGCGCCCCATCGGCCCGACGCGACACATCAATTATGCGTTACTCCCCAACGCCAAACACAAAATAATGAAGAACCCCAACAACAACACCAGCGCCACGATCAGCGTCACCACCACCGCCGGCTCCTGGTACCACCGCTTCCGCTCCACCGCCGCCGGCTTCACCGACGAAATCGGCGGAATCGGCGCCGCCACCCTCGGCGGCATCGGGTTCGCGACCCGGGGCGGCATCGGCGTCCGGATCGGCGCCGGGCTGGCCGGCGGACCCGACAACGGACGGGCCTGCACGTGCGGCGGCGGCCCACTCACCGGGCGAGCCGGAGCCGACACCGGACGCCCCGTCGGCGCACCCGACACCTGCGGCCCCGCAGGCCCCGCAGGCCGCACCGGCGGCCCCGAGCGCGGAGCCACCGGCGCCGCCGCCGGCCGGACACCCGGCGTCGCCGGCCGCACGCCCGACGGGGCCCCCGCTTCGCCGGGCAGCGAACCGACCCGCAGGCTGCCCTCGGCGACCACGGTCTCCGGCTGCTCCAGCGCGGTCGGCGCGACCTGCAGCTGGCTGTGGATCAGGTGCGCGGCCAGCGGGATCCGGCTCGACCCACCGACCAGGAAGATGCCGACCAGATCACGCGGGTTGAGGTGCGCCTCGGTGATCGTCGTCGTGAGGCAGTTGACGGTCCGCTCCAGGTACGGGCGGATCAGCTGCTCGAGTTCGTCGCGCGTGAGGTGGGCGTCGATCTCCATGGCCGGCAGGTGGATGTCAGCGCTGGTCGTGCGGGAGAGCATCTCCTTGGCGCCGCGGACGTCCTCCCAGAGCATCCGCCGGTTCCGCCGGTCGGTGGCGTCGACCGGGTTCTGCAGGCGCTGCCAGAAGTCGCCGTTGGTGCGCGAGTAGACCTGCCCGAGGTGCTCGATGACCGCGTGGTCGAAGTCCACGCCACCGACGTCGGGCAGACCGCCCTCGGCCAGCACCTCGAAGCCGGCCGGAGTGCGCCGGACGACCGTCGCGTCGAACGTGCCGCCGCCGAGGTCGTAGATGGCCAGCGAGCGGCCGACCGGCACCGCGGTCTGCAGCTCGGCGGTGAAGTACGACGCCGCGGCGACCGGCTCGGCGATCAGCTTGGGGCGGGGTAACCCGGCCCGGACCGCGCCCTCGATCAGCACGTTGCGGCGCCGCTCGGCCCAGCGGGCCGGGTGGGTCATCCGGACCTCGTCGGGGAGAGCGCCGATCTGGCGGCGGGCCTCGGTGGCGACGGTGCCGAGCACGGTCGCGAACACCTCGGGCACGGTCAGCTCGCGGTCGCCCAGAAAGATGGTGCCGTCGTCGACCCGGCGCTTGGGGTTGGGCTCGAACCGCCCGGGGTCGACCCGCGCGTTGCGCTCGGCGTCGCGGCCCACCACCATCCGGCCGTCGGTCCCGAGGTAGACCGCCGACGGCAGCAACGGTGAACCGTCGAACAACAGCGGCCGAACCCGGCCGTCCGGCGTGCGGAGCATCGCCACTGTGTTCGACGTGCCGAAGTCGATACCCAGCACGCGCATGAGGCTCCCCCTTTCGCCGGTCACCTTATCGGGGCCGTACGACAGCCCGGATCGCCCATGTCGGTTCCCCGACCGACCGCGATACTGAACCGCGTGCCACCCCCCTTTCTCGATGCTCCGCGTCCCCTCGCGTTCGCTCACCGTGGCGGCGCGGCCGACGGCCTCGAGAACACGATGACCGCGTTCGCGCAGGCCGTCGCGGCCGGCTACCGGTACCTCGAGACCGACGTCCACGCCACCGCCGACGGCCAGCTCGTCGCCTTCCACGATCGGACCCTCGACCGGGTCACCGACCGTAGCGGCGCGATCGCTGCGCTCCCGCTCGCCGAGGTCCGCGCCGCCCGCGTCCGCGGCACCGAGAAAGTCCCCCTCTTCGACGAACTTCTCGACGCCTGGCCCGACGTCCGCCTCAACATCGACGTGAAGGCGGACGCGGCGGTCGAGCCGCTGATCGCCACCATCACCACCCACCAGGCGGAAGACCGGGTGTGCGTCGGGAGCTTCTCCGACGCGCGCCTCAACCGGGTCAGAGCCGCCTTCGGCGGGAGCGTGGCGACGAGCCTCGGCCCGCGGGACGTGGCCCGCCTCAAGCTGGCCTCGCTCACTCGGAGCCGGCCGACCTTCGCTCCCGGCGTCTGCGCGGCCCAGGTCCCGATCCGGCACAGCGGCCTGAGGCTGGTCGACGCCCGGTTCGTCGACAAGGCCCACCAGGCCGGCCTCCAGGTCCACGTCTGGACGATCGACGACCCGGCGACCATGCACCGTCTGCTCGACCTCGGTGTGGATGGCATCATGACCGACCGGATCGACGTCCTCCGTGACGTGCTCACCGCCCGCGGCTCCTGGGCCGCCTGAACCTCCCGAGGACGCCGCCGTGACCACCGAGACGGTGACCGAACCCGTGTCCACACCCCGCGAACGTCGGGGCTGGTACTTCTACGACTGGGCGGCGTCGGCCTACAACACGACGGTCACCACCGTCTTCCTCGGGCCGTACCTGACCTCGATCGCGGAGAAGGCCGCGGGCTGCGCCGAGGAGGGTCAGACGTGCGCGGACCTGCACCCCCTCGGGATCCCGGTCGCGCCGGGGTCGTTCTTCGCCTACGCGCTCTCGCTGTCGGTGTTCGCGCAGGTCCTGGTGCTGCCGATCGTCGGCGCGTACGCCGACCGGTCCTGGCACAAGAAGCGCCTGCTGGCCTGGCTGACCGCGTTCGGCGCCGGCACGACGCTGGCGATGCTGTTCGTCACCGGTGACCGGTACCTGCTCGGCGGGGCGCTGCTGGTCGTCTCGAACATCCTGTTCGGCGCGGCCGAGACCGTGTACTACTCCTACCTCCCGCAAATCTCGGATCCGGACGAACGGGACGCGGTCAGCAGTCGCGGCTGGGCGATCGGCTACCTCGGCGGCGGTCTGCTGTTGCTGTTCAACGTCATCGCGGTGCTGGCCGGCGACAGCCTCGGCTGGTCGACCGCCGAGATCGCCCGGTGGAGCATCGTGTCGGCCGGCGCCTGGTGGGCGGTCTTCGCCGTGTACGCGATCCGGCCGCTCCGCGACCGGCCACCGGTCGAGACCTCCCGCAGCCGGTCGGTCTTCTACGCCTTCAATCAACTCGGGCGGACGCTCCGCGAGCTCGGTTCGCTGCGCCTGACGCTGTTCTTCCTCATCGCGTACCTGGTCTACAACGACGGCATCCAGACCGTGATCACGCTGTCGGCGACGTACGCGACGGAGGAGCTGAAGCTCGAGCAGACCGCGCTGGTGCCGACGATCCTGATGATCCAGTTCCTGGCGTTCGGAGGCGCGCTGCTGCTGGGCGCGGTGGCCCGGCGGATCGGGGCCTGGAAGGCGGTGCTGGCCAGCCTGGTGCTGTGGGCGGTCGTGCTGGTCGCCGCGTACTTCGTGCCGGCCAGGGCGCCGCTGCAGTTCGTCGCGCTGGGGGCGGCGATCGGACTGGTGCTCGGCGGCAGCCAGGCGCTGTCGCGGTCGTTGTTCAGCCAGCTGATCCCGGCCGGCAAGGAGGCCGAGTACTACGGGATCTACCAGATCAGCGACCGGGGCACGAGCTGGCTCGGCCCGCTGCTGTTCGGGCTGGCCTACCAGCTGACCGACAGCTATCGGATCTCGATCGTGTCGCTGATCGTGTTCTTCGTCGTCGGGTTCTTCCTGCTGCTCGCGGTGCCGATGCGGCGGGCGATTCTCGCGGCCGGGAACGAGCCACCTAGGCTGCTCTGATGGCTGCCGCACGATCCGTCCGCGTCCCTACCGGCTCGCCGGGGATGCTCCGCTTCTTCTACGGACCGATGGACTGCGGGAAGTCCACGCTGGCCTTACAGATCAATCACAACCACGCCCGGCAGGGACGCCACGGCCTGCTGCTGACCAAGCTCGACCGGGCCGGCAGCGCCCGGATCTCCAGCCGGGTCGGGCTGGACGCGCCGGCGTTCGAGGTCGGCGCCGACACCGACCTGCACGAGGTCGTCGGCGCCGAATGGCGGGCCGGTCGGCGGGTCGACTACCTGATCTGCGACGAAGCCCAGTTCTACACCTGCGAGCAGATCGAGCAGGCCGCCGATCTGGCCGACCGGGCCGGCGTCGACGTGTACGCGTTCGGGCTCGCGACCGACTTCCGCAGCGAGCTGTTCCCGGGCACCAAGCGGCTGTTCGAGCTGGCCGACGAGCTGATCCGGCTCCAGGTCGAGGTGCTGTGCTGGTGCGGACGCCCCGGGCAGCAGAACGCCCGTGTGGTGAAGGGCGAGGTGACCCGCACGGGCGATCAGATCCTGGTCGCCGACACGGACGCGGCCGACGTGCACTACCAGGTGCTGTGCCGACGCCACTACCGCGACGGCGACCTCGGCCCCGCCGTACCCACGGCCGGCCAGCTGTCCCTGGCCTGAGCGAACTGGCCTAGGCCCTGTCCTGCGAATCCGTGCTCGGCTGCGGCTCCGCTCAGCCGCCGCCAGGCCGCGTTGTCGGGATGTCCGGATACAACAGCGGTATCCGGACATCCCTCCGCCTTGCCTGACGACGGCTGAGCGGTGCCTCGCTGCGAGCGAGATTCGCAGGACAGGGCCTAGTTGAACTGGGCGAAGTACAGGATTCCCAGCAGAACGACGATCACCAGGGCCAGACCCACGAACACGGCCAGGGTCACGCCGTCCATACGCACGCGCGCAGTATTACGGGCGGGCGCACGTCAGTGCGAGCCGGGTGACCCCTTGACGGTGGTCAGCGTTCGCCGATGTCTTCGACGGCCTGACAGGCGTTGTGGATCGGGTCGGCCAGGTTGACGTTCGCGGCCAGCCGCTGGAGCAGCTCGCGGAACGTCGCCCGCTCGCCGTCGGGCAAGCCGGCCAGCAGGCGGTCCTCCGCCTCGCACAGGCCCTTGTCGAGCTCGGCCAGCGTGGCCCGACCGGTCTCGGTGGCGACGATGCGCCGGGCCCGCCGATCGGCCGGGTCGGGCTGACGGGTGACCAGACCGGCCTTCTCCAGGTCGTCGAGCAGGTACGTCATCACCGTGCGGTCGACGCCGAGCTGGTGGGCGAGCGCGAGCTGGGTACCCGGGGTGTCGCGGACACACGTCGCCAGGATCTGGTAGCCGCGCGGCCCGCCGGGGACGTCGGCCATCACGAAGCCGGCAGCCTTGGTGTAGGCGCGGAAGAGCACGCCGAGGGACCACCCGAGGTCGTCGCTGAGCGGGAGCGACGGGGGTGCCGGAGCGGGGACCACGGCCATGGTGTCCATCCTACGGGTCGCCACCACCAATCTCCGTAAAAGCAAAATCACAGAAGGGTTGTCGTTGAGATCGTCTGCTGGCAATACTATCTCTCGTACAACTCGTCTGCTGAGGAGATCTCGTGACCCTGTACCGCCTCGACGCCAGCATCCGCACCGAGGGCTCCGTGAGCCGGGCGGTCGCCGACACCGTCCAGGCCGCCTGGCGCGCCCAGCACCCGGACGCGTCGATCACCCGGCGCGACATCGGCCTCGACCCGCTGCCCGCGGACACCTGGTCGACGATCATCCGCTCGGTCATGAACCCAGGCGCGGAGCCGACCCCCGCGGTGACCGCCGCGACCTCGCTCGCCGCCACGCTGGCCGACGAACTGGTCGCCGCGGACGCCTACCTGTTCGCGATCCCGCTCTACAACTACGGCGTGCCGGCCTCGGTCAAGAACTGGGTCGACACACTGATCACCACGCCGGCGTTCGCGCCCGGCGCCCCGTCGGCGATCGCCGGTCGTCCGGGGATCCTGGTGACGGTCCGGGGCGGCGGCTACGCGCCGGGAACCCCGCGCGAGGGCTGGGACCACAACACGCCGTACCTGCGCCGCGTGCTCGTCGACATGTGGGGGCTCGACCTCGAGATCGTCGAGGCCGAGCTGACGCTGGCCGAGGTCACCCCGGCCATGGCCGAGCTCCGGCCGCTGGCCGCGGAGTCGCTGGCCAACGCCCACACCAACGCCGAGCTCACCGGCAAGGCCCTAGCCGAGCGCCTGTCCGCGTCAGCCGCGTGACGCTTCCAGCAGCCGGAGCCACACCTCGCTGATCGTCGGGAACGAGGGCACCGCGTGCCAGAGGCGGGCCAGCGGTACCTCGCCGACGATCGCGATGGTGGCCGCGTGCACCAGCTCGGCCGCGGTCGTCCCGACGAACGTGGCGCCGAGGATCACGTCGCGTTCGGCGTCGAGCACCAGCTTGGCCCGGCCGGTGTACCCGTCGGCATACAGGGCGGCCCCGGCGACCTGGCCGAGGTCGTACTCGACGGTCCGGACCGGCAGGCCGGCCTCCCGGGCCTCGGCCTCGGTCCGGCCGACCGCGCCGACCTCCGGGTCGGTGAAGACCGCCTGCGGCACCGCGACGTGGTCCGCGGTCGCGGCGTACGGGCTCCACGGGCCCAGCTCGACCGGCTGGCCGGCCGCTCGCGCCACGATCGCGGCCCCGGCCGCGCGGGCCTGGTACTTGCCCTGATGGGTGAGGAGCGCCCGGTTGTTCACGTCGCCGACGGCGTAGAGCCAGTCGACGCCGGTCACCCGGCAGCTGTCGTCGACGTCGAGCACGTTCTCGAGGCCGGCGACGTCCAGGCCGAGGCCGTCGGTGGCCGGGCGGCGTCCGGTGGCCACCAGTACCTCGTCGGCCCGGATCGTGCGGGTCCCGTCGGCGTCCTCGAGGTCGATCCGGACGCCGGCCGTGTCCCGGTCGACCGCGGTGACCGTCGCCCCGAGGCGGACGTCGACCCCGGCGTTCTTCAGGCCGGTGGCGACCGCCTCACCCGCGAACGGCTCCAGCCGGGGCAGCAGCCCGCTCCCCCGGGCCACGAGCGTCACGCGGCTGCCGAGCGCGGCGAACGCGGTCGCCATCTCGCACCCGACGACGCCCCCGCCGAGGATCGCCAGATTGTCCGGGACCGCGGTGGCCGAGGTGGCGTCCCGGCTGGTCCAGGGGTCGGCCTCGGCCAGCCCGGGGACGTCCGGGACGACCGCGCGGCTGCCGGTGGCCAGTGCGACCGCGTGCCGGGCGGTGAGCCGACGGGCGCCGCCGTCGCGGGTCCGCACCTCGACCTGACGCTCGCCGACCAGGCGGGCACTGCCCCGCATGAGCGCGATGCCGGCCGAGTCGAGCCACCCGACCTGGGAGTCGTCCGACCAGTTGTGGACGAACGCCGTGCGCCGCTCCAGGACCTGGACCGCGTTCGGACCGCCCCGCACCGCCGACGCGGCGCCGTCGACCCGGCGGGCGTCGGCCAGCGCGGCCGCCGGTCGCAGCAGCGCCTTGCTCGGTATACAGGCCCAGTACGAGCATTCACCGCCGACGAGTTCGCGCTCGACGATCAGCGCCGACAAGCCACCGCGGACGACCGTGTCGGCGACGTTCTCCCCGACCGGTCCGGCACCGACGACGATCACGTCGTACTCGTCCCCGCCCGACACCGTCATGCTCGCCGCCACCTGTCGTCTCCGCCCGTCGTTGATGGGCCGCCCGTGCCCGATGGCCACTGTCCGCAGCCGTGCGCACGGTATCCAATCCGGTTTCGGTCACTGCACGTGACATCCCGGCTGGAGGTTCGGAGTCGGCGTCCGGCGGCCTAGCGACGGGTCGCGGCGTACCAGAGGGCGCCACCCACGGCCGCTACCGCGCCGGCCGCGGCGGCATAGCTGCCGAGCTTCGCGGCCCGGCCCGACCGCGCCGCCGTGACGAGCGTCACCGCGTCGAATCCGTCGGCCAATGCCGAGGCCAGCACCCAGGATCGGGCGCCCGAGCCGCCTTTGACGACCGCCGCACCGGTCCCGAGGGCGAGCGCAATCTCCCGAGTCGCGAACATCCGGGTGATAAACGCCATTCGCCCCGCGGTGGCGCTATCGATACCCAGGCTGCGGGGCAGGACGGTATCCTGAGCAGTGGAGACGGCACCGACGGCCAATCGGATCAACGCGACCGCGAGCACGATCTGCCGAGCGCGATCGGCGGGAGCGGATTGAGCCTGGTCCACGCGTGTCCTCCTTGTAATGAGTTGCCGCATGTGCGCATGCGGTGCTGTGCTGCTGGGCACATATCTCCACGGCGGCGGAATCTTCTGTCCGTCATCGTCGTTGGTACCGGTGGCTGACCGCAGACGCCAGGGGGTTGATGCAGATGGGTGAGCGCACGCTGCGCGGTAGTCGGCTCGGAGCAGTGAGCTACGAGACCGACCGCAACACGGAGCTGGCGCCCCGCCAGCAGGGAGAGTACCTGTGCCCGCGTGGGCACCGGTTCACGGTTCCCTTCGCGGCTGATGCCGAGATCCCGATCACGTGGGAATGCCGGGCCGATGGCACGGTGGCCCGCATCATCGACGGTGACGAGCCTGAGGCCAAGAAGGCCAAGCCACCGCGAACGCACTGGGACATGCTCCTCGAGCGGCGCACCGTCGCCGAGCTGGAAGAGGTTCTGGCGGAGCGTCTGGAGGTCCTCCGGGGCCGCCGTAGCCGCTCGGCCTGACGAGGTAACCCAGCCAACGACGAAGCCCGCCACCCCTCCGGGGGTGGCGGGCTTTTCGTGTGCCGTGATCTAACTTGCTGTTTAACCTTCGGGTTTTTGTCGTTGTGTGAGGGTGCGGGCTCGGAGGACGGTTTTTCCGACGTGGTGGTGGGGTGCCCGGTTTTGGTTGGGGCGTCCGGGTGGGCGTCCTGGTCCGGGTCGGCCGGGTTTTGGTGCTCTGGCTGGTAGTGGGGTTTTCGGGCGGAGGTTCCGAAATCCGCGGCGGACCCGGGCGGGGCTGAGCCTGCCGGTCATGGCGGGTTTCTCCCAGGGCAGCCGCAGGTCGGTGACGAGGTCGCGGGCGAGGCGTAGCTGGGTGTGGGCGGCGATCAGTAGCCAGGTCCAGGTGTCGGCGGCTTCGGGTTCGCGCAGGCGGGGGCGGGTCCAGCCGAGGGTTTGTTTGAGCAGACGGAAGGTGTGTTCGAGGTCGAAGCGGCGGAGGTAGGCCTGCCAGAGCCGGTCGACCTGGCCGGCGTCGAGGTCGACCGCTGAGCACCAGAGCCAGATGGGTTTGGGGTCGTGCCCGGAGGGGACGTGCTCGACCTGCAACCGGATCAGGGTGCCTTCCAGGACGGGGAGCGGGCCGTTGTGGTCGATCCAGGCGGCGCGGTGAGTCAGCCGGGGATGCAGCCGGTTCCAGGAGCGTGCGTCGGCGTCGCCGTATCGGCTGGTCGCGGTGCTGGTGTGACAGGCCGGTTGCGGCCAGGTGGCCGGGTCGGCCAGGCGGAACTCGCCGCCGTGGCGGCGGGGCCTGCCCCAGGTGCCCGGTGGCCGGGGCGGGGCGGGCAGGCGCAGGACCCGGTCGGCGCGGATGCGTCCGAGGATGGTCACCGGAAGGTCGGCCAGGTCGTGGGTCAGGCGGGCGCAGTCGTAACCGGAGTCGGCGACGATGAGGATGTCCGGGTCGCCGGGCTGCCAGTGCCCGGCGCCGGTCAGTCGGTCGATGACCTCACGCAGCTGGGCGGCGGTGACCGCGGCGTCGTCGTCGGCCGGCCCGAGACGCACGGCGTCCAGGATCGCTGTCCAGGAGGTCCGGCCGGTCTCCAGGGCGGCCACGATCGAGTAGGGCCAGCCCGGGATGCGCTGGTCGGAGGCCCGGGTCTGCCCGGTGACGTGGCAGAACAACCGGCGGGGACTGGTGTGTGCTTCGGGGCGCAGCCACGGGCTCACGTCCACGGCCAGCACGATCCGGCCGCCGGCGGCGCGTGGCAGCGGCAGCCCGGCCACGGCCCGGCGCAGCCGTCCGAGTTCGACGTGTCCGTTGTTGACCGCGTCATACAACGCGCCGTGACCGCGGCGATGCTCTGGGGCCAGACTCAGCCCGGCCAGGGTCCGGACCGGCCCGTCGGCGCAGAGCACCGCGTCGACCAGCTCGAACAACGTATCGGCGCGGCGGGTCAGACAGCCATAGAACTCTTCGCGGAACCCGGCGAGTCTCTCCAACGATTCGACGCGGTCACCCGCGTCGGGCACACTGCTCATCACGGCCTTCGGTTGCGTTCATGTTCATCTTTGGCGAGACGACATGATCACCGAAGGCCGCCCTCGTGTCCAATCACGACCACACGAAACCGCAGGCCACACCGCCCCAGGTTAAAAGACAAGACTAAGGCGTGTTTCATAAGCCAGCAGCCCACCGTGGGCGCGACCCAGACGACGACCGGCGGCGTTGTCGCCTTGTCCGGATACAACAGCGGTATCCGGACAAGGCTCCGCCTTGCCGGATCGCCGCCTGGGCCGCGCCCACGGCGTCCTGAACTTATGAAACACGCCTTAGCGGTCGATCTCGCCCTCGATGACGGTGCCGGCCCCGGCGTTCGTCGTCCTCGCCGGCATCTGCTCACCCTGGCCGGGCGACGCCGCGCCGGCCGGCGTCCGCATGCGCTTGGAACGGACCTGCATCGGGCCCAGCAGGGCCGTGCTGACCTCGGGCGGGAGGCGCCGGGCGGCCGACCGGAGCACGAGCCGTCCGGCGAGCGTCCGAACGGGTGGCAGGAGCAGCAGGATGCCGACGACGTCGGACAGGAAGCCCGGCAGGATCATCAGCAGACTGCCGGCCAGCACGACGGCACCCTCGGCCGTCTCCTTGGCCGGCGTGCGGCCCTCCCGCGCGGCTTCACGCAGCGCGCGGAAGGCGCGGCCGCCCTCGCGGCGGAGCAGCCAGCTGCCGAGCACGGCGCTGGCGAGCATCAGCAGCAGCGTCCAACCGAGGCCGATCGCCTGACCGATCTGCACCAGGACGGCGATCTCGGCGACGGCGAAGACGATCGACAGAACGAAGGCCGCGGGCAAGGCTCTCATAAATCAAGCGTACGTCCGGTTCGCAGCCTTGAGATGAACTCTCAGGAGGCTCTCAGCGCAGCCGGTCGAGCGCCTTCTTCGCCGATCCGAGCCGAGCCTGCACGCCCCACAGGCCGACCCGCCAGAGTGCCTCCCGGACGATGTCCGGGCTCATCTTGCTCTGGCCGCGCTCGCGCTCGACGAACGTGACCGGCACCTCGACGACGCGATATCCGGACCGCCAGGCCCGGTAGACCATGTCGATCTGGAAGCAGTACCCCTGCGACGCGACGCCGCTGAGATTCTTCGCGGCCAGCACCTCGGCCCGGTACGCGCGGAAGCCGGCCGTGCTGTCCTTCACCGGGAAGCTCAGCGCCAGCCGGGTGTAGAGGTTGCCGACCGAGGAGATCATCACCCGCGACATCGGCCAGTTGACGATCTTGCCACCCGGCACCTTCCGGGACCCGATCACGACGTCGGCGTCGCGGAGCGCGTTGAGCAGGCGGGGCAGCTCCTCCGGGTTGTGCGAGCCGTCGGCGTCCATCTCGACCATGACGTCGGCGCCGTGCTCGGCCGCCCAGGCGAACCCGGCCAGGTAGGCGGCGCCCAGGCCCTCCTTGCCCGCCCGGTGCAGCACGTGCACCAGCCGGTCGGCCGCGGCCAGCTCGTCGGCGATCTCGCCGGTGCCGTCGGGTGACCCGTCGTCGGCGATCAGCACCTCGACGTCGGGCACCGCGGCGCGCAGCCGGGAGACGATCACCCGGATGTTGTCGGCCTCGTTGTACGTCGGGATGACGACCACGACGTGCCCCAGCCCGGGGTACTCGGGAGCCCGGTCATCGTCGGAGATCTCGGGATCCATCTTCTCGGCCGTCACCAGTGTCAGCCTTCCCTCGTCGTTCGCCGGCGCACGATCCCGGCCGCGGCCAGTGCGGCGCCGCTGAGCGCGCAGAACACCGCTTCCGGCCACCTGCCCAGTGCGGTCGCTAGCGTACGGTCATCCGACAACGCGAGTGACCGGATCAAGGTTCCGGCTTCGAACATGCCCGCGTGGTCATGAATCGTCCCGTCCGGTCCTATTGTGGCGGAGATTCCGCTCGTCGACGCCACGACCGCCCACATTCCGTGTTCCACGGCCCGCAGCCGGGCCATCGCGACCTGCTGGGGGCTCTCGCCCGACTTGCCGAACGTCGCGTTGTTCGTCTGGACCGCGAGGATCTGCGCCCCCGCGTTCACCGTGTCGGTGACCAGCCCGTCGTACGCCACCTCGAAGCAGATGACGTCGCCGACGCGGACCGTGCCGGCGTCGGTGGTGGGCATGCCGACCGTGCCGATCTCGGTGCCGGCCTTGAAGTCGCGGCGGATCAGGTCGACCTTCGTCGTGACCTTGCGGGCGATCGAGCGCAGCGGGACGTACTCGCCGAACGGGACCGGGTGGCGCTTGGCATACCGGTCGGTCGGGCCCTTGCCGGCCTCCCAGACCAGGCCGGCGTTGGTGAGGTAGTCGCCGGGGCCCTGGAGGACGGCGCCGACCAGGATCGGGGCCTTGATGGCGGCGACCGCCTCGCTGATCTCGCTGTAGGCGTCGTCGTTGAGGAGCGGGTCGATGTCGGAGGCGTTCTCGGGCCAGATGACGATGTCGGGCTGCGGACGGCGGCCGGCCGCGACGTCCTGGGCGAGGGCGAAAGTGCGCGAGACGTGGTTGTCGAGCACGGCGCGGCGCTGGGCGTTGAACTCGAGCCCGAGCCGCGGCACGTTGCCCTGGATCACCGCGACCGTGATCGTCCTCCCGCTCGCGGTCGGCGAGGGCACGAACCAGGCCGCGAGCAGCACGAGCCCGGCCGCGGCCAGCCAGGCCACGGACCGGACGGCGACCGGACCCGCCGCGGCCGCCGGACCCGCCGCGCCCGCGCGGGGCCACCGTCGCCACGCCGCGGCGGCCAGGAGGCCGCCGACGGCGGCCGTGGCGAACGTCACCAGCGGAGCCCCGCCGAGCACGGCGAGCTTGAGCAGCGGGCCGTCGGTCTCGGCAAACGCGAGCCGTCCCCACGGGAACCCGCCGAACGGCCAGCGCGACCGCACCGCCTCCTGCGTGACCCACGCGGCCCCGACCACGAGCGGCCAGGTCCACCGCCAGCGGTCGATCACCCGCGACGACGCGGCCAGCAGCGCGCCGAATCCGGCCAGGTACACCGCCTCGACCCCGGCCAGCAGGTAGGCGAACGGCGCGCCGACGTAGATGCCGACCCACTGCAGCAGAATCCCGAAGAACACCGCGCCGTGCAGCAGCCCCAGCCAGGCCCCCCGGCGCGCCCGCTGACGGTGCGCCGCGGCAGCCAGCAACGCGACCGAGATCGGGGCGAGCCACCACTGGTCGTACGGCGGGAACGCGGGCACGAGCAGCGCGCCCGACGCGACCGCGAGCAGCGCGGCGATCCAGCCCGGCAACGGAGGCTCACCCGGCGGCCGACTCTTCCAGCGCCGTCCCTGGCGCACCTCGGGAGCGTCTTCCGCTTCGGGCGGAGGAGCAGCGACGGCCCCGCCGTCCTTCTCGCGCAGCACCGATCCTCCCTCCCGACCCGGGAGGGGGTCGTGTCCGA
The DNA here is from genome assembly GCF_006912135.1 of Cryptosporangium phraense. Classification (NCBI taxonomy): domain Bacteria; kingdom Bacillati; phylum Actinomycetota; class Actinomycetes; order Cryptosporangiales; family Cryptosporangiaceae; genus Cryptosporangium; species Cryptosporangium phraense. The sequence goes on from NZ_VIRS01000001.1 coordinate 29,088, forward strand.
GAACGATTGTGCCCACTCCCCCGGCGCACTGCGGCACGGTGGCCGGACCGAGACCGAAGAACTCCCTGTGGTAGGCGCCGGGAACGTCACAGGGGCCGCGGCGTGCACGCCGCGGCCCCTGTGCAGTGAAACTCCCCGACCGGTGCAGGAGGAGGGTGGGAGGACCTTCGGACCGACTGCGCACCGGCTGGCTGCCACCGCGCGAGACGTTGTCTACTGATCCTTCCGAACCTCCATCACCACGACCTGGCGCCGGACGCGACCGTCGTCGTCCCGCCACCCCTCGAGTGCTGGACCTGGCCCCTGCGGTGGCGCCACCGCGTTTGCCCAGCGCGCGAGGGCACGTTCCGTCGCCGTCCGGTGCCCGCGGAAGTTACCGGTTCACCGTAATTGCCATCCGTCTCCTGTCAATAGGGACGAATCGGTACAGAGCGGACATCGTCCCTGGTCAACCGAGCCGCTCGGGCGGGGCAGAAGTCCCGGCGTGTCGTCCTCGTCGGCGTGTCACGCCACGTACACGGTCTCGCCGCGCACGACGGTGCGCAGACACCGCGGCGGCGTCGCTCCCCCGCTCAGCGCGGGCAGGCCGTGCACGCCGGCCCGCGGATCGGTGCTCCAGCGCGCCACCCGGTCGTCCGGGGCCTGGATGACCAGCTCCTCGACGTCCCAGACCGCGAACGACGCCACCGCGCCCGGCACCAGCATCCCGCCGTCGTCGCGGCCGAGGGCCCGCCACCCACCGCGGGTGTGGGCCGCGAACGCGGCCCGGACGCTGATCGCGTGCCCAGGGTCGTGCGGGAACGCCGCCGCCCGCACGGTGCCCCACGGGTCGAGCGGCGTCACCGGGGCGTCCGATCCGAACGCCAGCGGCACCCCGACCCCGGCCAGCGCGTTGAACGGGTTCAGCCCGGCGGCCCGGGCCGGGCCGAGCCGGCGCTCGTACATCCCCGACGGACCGCCCCAGAGCGCGTCGAAGGCCGGTTGCACGCTCGCCACCACACCGTGGTTGACCAGCGCCTTGATCAGCCCGCCGTCGAGCATCGCAGCGTGCTCGACGCGGTGCCGCCCGACCCGCACCCGATCGAGCCCGACGACGTCGGCCGCGCCGGCCAGCCCGTCGGCCAGCGCGGTCAGGGCCGCGTCGCCGATCGCATGGAACCCGGCCTGGGTGTCGTGCCGGACGCAGTCGACGACGTGCTCGGCGATCTGATCGGCGTCGAGGTAGAGGTGGCCGCGGGTGTCGGCGTCCGCGTAGGGGGCCGACAGGGCCGCGGTGTGCGAGCCCAGGGCCCCGTCGATGAACAGGTCGCCACCGGCGCCGACCGCGCCGAGTTCGCGCGCCTTCGCCGCCGAGCGCCACTCGCCCCAGTACCCGAAGACGTCCGGGCCCGGCTCGGCCGCGGCGAGCGCGAGCAGGCCGGTGAAGTCGTCCTCGCCACCGATGTCGGGCCCGCCGCACTCGTGCAGCGCGACGATGCCCCGGGCGGCCGCGTGCGCCCGGGTCGCCCGCTGGGCCTCACCCCGCTGACCGGCCGAGATCGCTCCGAGCGCGACCGTGCGCACCGCGTGGTGGGCGTCCCGCTTCAGCGGGCCGTCGGGGTCGTGACCGGCCATCCCGGCCAGGTCGGGCACCGCGGCCCGCAGCGCGGCCGACGCGACCGCCGAGTGCACGTCGACCCGGGAGAGATAGACCAGCCGGTCGGCTCCGGCCGCCCGGGCCAGCTCCTCGACCGACGGCGCCCGGCCCTCCGGCCAGGCCGTCTCGTCCCAGCCGTGGCCGAGCACGGGGCCGGGGCGCGAGGCCGCGAAGCGCTCGACCGCGTCCAGGGCCGCGGCCAGCGTCGGCAGCCCGGACAGGTCGAGCCCGACCAGCGTCAGGCCGGTCTGGGTCGCGTGCACGTGAGCGTCCACGAACCCCGGGACGACCAGCGCGCCCTCGAGATCGACGACCTCGCCGGCCCCGAACGCGGCCGCGTCGGCGGCGTCGTCGGAGCCGACGAACAGCACCCGGTCACCGTCCACCAGCAGCGCGGTCGCGAAGGGATCGGCGGGGCTGTAGATCTCACCGTTGCGGTAGAGCGTCGCCATACGGGTCATTCTGCCCGGCTACGGAGAGTCGCTCCGACGGGCCGGTCCACCGGACCGCCGGTCCACAGGACCCAGGACAGGCCGAGGACCCCGACCGACCCGAGCAGGAAGCCGAGCGACACCACCGGATCCGGCACCGCCCCACGGCCCGCGGCGAGCAGGAACCCGACCGCGTAGAGCACCACCGCCCAGCGTGGATACACCGCCCAGGAGGTCACCGCGAACAGCACGACCCCGGCCGCGAACACGCCGGCGATCACCAGGAACGCCACCGACGTCCGGCCCGCGACCAGGTCCTCGCGCTCGGCCGTCGTCAGCCCGGCGAACACGAAGTGCGCGAGGAACTCCAGGACCAGCAGCCCGGCGATCCCGGCGAAGTTCAGCGCGTAGCCGACCAGCGCGAGCACCCGCCGGCGCCGGTACAGGTAGAGCCCGGTCAGCGTGAACAGCGCGAGCAGGGCCGGGATCGGCGCGATGCTCTCGGTCAGCGCGTTCTCCGGGACGAGGTCCTCGCGCCGGAGGTCGTTGAACAGCAGCAGCACCCCGGTCAGCAGGCCGGCCAGGCCGGCCAGGCGAAACAGCGCAGAGTCGGTCATCGGACGCCTCCGTTGATGAGGAAGAGGGCTCGACCGTAGGGAGCGCACCCGCCCCGGCAGGAGTGCCGGGAGACCCCTCTGCGCGCCGCCCGGCACCCCCTCCCCTGCCGTCCGGCCTATGCCGAACGGCCTATTTCGACGGCGTCGGCCCGGCGGTTAGCGTGAGGGCGTGTTCACCCGTCCCTTGGCCGGCGTGGCGTCCGCTCTCTACGTGACCGTCCTGGTGGGCGGGCTCTACTTCGCCGTCGCCGGCCTCGCCCACGGCCCGGCCTGGCGGCTGACCTGCTTCGTCGTCGGTCTGCTCGCGCTGCTCGTCGTGGAGCGGATCGACCGCGGGACCGTCCCGGGCCTGGTGGCCCGGGCGCTGCTCATCCACGCGGTCGCGGCCGCGGACGGCTCCGGCCTGGCCCGGATCCTGTTCCTGCTGGTCCCGTTCGCGGTCTACCTCACGCTCGGCCGCCGGGCCGGCTCCCTCACCGCGCTCGCCTACGGCTCGGTACTCGTGCTCTGGACGCTCACCCGGCCGACGGATCGGGAGGCCGTCGGTGACCTGGTCATGTTCCTCGTCGGGCTGGTGCTCGCGGTGGCGATGGCGGCGGTCGCGGTGACCGCCGACGCCCAGCGCGCGCGGGCCGAGCGGCTGCTGGACGAGGTCGCCGCGCTGGCCGCGGCCGACGAGCGCAACCGGGTCGCCCGCGACATCCACGACAGCCTCGGCCACCACCTCACCGCGATCGCGATCCAGCTCGAGAAGGCCACCGCCTACCGCACCCGCGATGCCGACGTCGCCGCCCGGGCCGTCTCCGACGCCCACGGCTCCGCCCGCGAGGCCCTGGCCGAGGTCCGCCGCTCGGTTTCGGCCCTGCGCGCCGACCCGCTGTCGCTCCGGACCCGGCTCGCCGCCCTGGCCGCGCGTCTGCGGACGGCGTCCATGTCCGTGACGTCCGCCGTGAGCGGTGAAGAGGGCCTCGGCGGGGCCGAGGTCCGGGACGCGGTCTACCGCGTCGCCCAGGAGGGACTGACCAACGCGGTCCGGCACGCGGGTGCCCGCCGGGTGACGGTGACCGTCCACTTCGATCCGGACGCTCCGCGGGCGGGCGGGGTCGAAGTGGTCGTCGCGGACGACGGGATCGGGCTGCCGGAGTCGCTCGACCGGGTGAGCGGGTTCGGTCTCGCGGGCATGCGGGAGCGGGTGGCCGCGCTCGGCGGGACGCTCGTGCTCGACGGGCCGCCGGGCCGGGGCACCACGCTGACCGCGCGGTTCCCGGCGGCGGCCGAGGCCCGGGTTCCGGCGCGGTGAGCACGATCCGGGTGCTGGTGGTCGACGACCAGCGGCTGGTGCGGGAGGGCGTGGCGTCGTTGCTGGCGCTGGAGGACGGGATCGCGGTGGTCGGCACGGCCGCCGACGGGCGGGAGGCGGTGGCCGAGGCCGTGGCCCGCCAGCCGGACGTCGTGCTGATGGACGTCCGGATGCCGTCGGCCGACGGACTGGAGGCCGCCGCGGCCGTCCGGCGACGCGCGCCGAACTGCAAGATCCTCATGCTGACGACGTTCGACGACGAGGAGTACGTGGTCCGGGCGCTGCGGGCCGGTGCCAGCGGTTACCTGCTCAAGGACCTGCCGGCCGCGGAGTTGGCACGCGCGGTGCGGATGGCGCACGCCGGTGTCGATCAGTTCGACCCGGCGGCGACTGCGCGGCTGCTGAACGCGCTGGAGGCGCGGGGCGGGGCTGGGGTCGTTCCGGGGGCGCGGGCGGGGTCGGCCGGGCTGACCTCGCGCGAGGTCGACGTCCTCCGGCTGCTCGCCCGGGGCGCGACCAACCGGGAGATCGCGACCGCGCTCGTGGTCAGCGAGGGCACCGTGAAGAACCACGTCTCGGCAATTCTGGGCCGCCTCGGTGTGCGCGACCGCACCCAGGCGGCGCTGTACGCCCGGGATCACGGGCTCACAGCAACGTGAGCGTTCTCGGCGTCACGTTCAAGCGGTCCGGGCCGTCCTCGCCGCACACCACGATGTCCTCGATCCGGGCCCCGTACCGCCCGGACAGGTAGAACCCCGGCTCGACGCTGAACGCCATGCCCGGCTCCAGCACGGTCTCGTTGCCGCCGATGATCCACGGCTCCTCGTGCTCCTCCAGCCCGATGCCGTGCCCCGTCCGGTGAATGAACGCATCGCCGTAACCGGCCGCGGTCAGGACGTCCCGGCAGGCGGCGTCGACCGAGGCGGCGGTGACACCCGGACGGACCGCGGCCACCCCCGCCTCCTGGGCCTCGAAGAGGACCGCGTACGCGGTCGCGAAGCCCTCGGGCGGGTCACCGACGACGTAGGTGCGGGTCGAGTCGGAGCAGTAGCCCTCGGCGGTGATGCCGCCGATGTCGACGACGACCGGGTCACCGTCCTCGATGACCCGGCCGGACACCGCGTGGTGCGGGCTGGCGCCGTTCGGACCGGAGCCGACGATGACGAACGAGACCTGCGCGTGGCCCTCCTCGAGGATCGCGTCGGCGATGTCGCGGCCCACCGCGGCCTCGGTGCGCCCGGCGATCAGCCACTCGCCCATCCGCGCGTGCACGCGGTCGATCGCCGCACCGGCCCGGCGCAGCGCCTCGACCTCGGCGGCCGACTTCCGCACCCGCAGCGGACGCAGCACCCCACCGGCCAGCACCTGCTCCGCGTCCGGGAACGTGCCCCGGAACGCCAGCACCTGCTCGGCCCACATCCGGTCGGCCAGCCCGAGCCGCCGCGGACCGGCGCCCAGCAGGCCACGGATCAGCGCGTACGCGTCGTCGCCCTCGGGGAACGCGCGGATCTCCAGGTCGATGCCCCCGGCCGGGGACGCCTTGGCGGCCGCCTCCTCCAGCGCCGGGACGACCAGGACCGGGTCGCCGGTCGCCGGCAGGACCAGGCAGGTCAGCCGCTCGAGCGCATGGGCGTCGTAGCCGGTGAGGTAGCGGAGGTCGGCACCGGGCGTGAGCAGGAGCGCGTCCAGGCCGGCGGCCGCGGTGGCCCGCTGGGCCATCCGCAGCCGGCCGGACGGGTAGAGCGATTCAGACATGCCGCCAGGCTAGATGGTCGGTTGAGCCTCTGCGGGCAGGTCGGTCAGGCCTCGGCGGGCAGCTTGTACCTCACTCGGGAGGCCGGCGGCACCAGGTCGAGGTACTCGAGGTGCCTCGCGATCCAGCCCGCGATGTACGGGCAACGCGGCAGCACGTCCAGGCCGCGGCTGCGTGCGTCGTCGAGCACGTACCGGGCCAGCTGCGACGCGATGCCCCGCCCCTCGAACTCCGACGGCACGCCGGTGTGCGTGAACATGATGACGTCGCCGTCGAGCTGGTACTCGACCACGCCCGCGACGACGCCGTCGAGCGTCGCCTCGTAGCGACTCTCGTCTTTTACATCCGAAATGGCCAGTTCGTCCGCCACGACTGCCTCCCCAGGTCGTCGTCAGGAAAACGTATCTACCCCGCTCGGTGTTTCTCAGACGCGACTCGAATCACTCGAATCTGGCAGTCTGACGCCGTGGGTTCACTCATGCTCCTGGACGCGGCCAGCCTGTACTTCCGCGCGTTCTACGGCGTACCGACGTCGATCACCGCGCCGGACGGGACGCCGATCAACGCCGTGCGTGGCTTCCTCGACATGGTCTCGACCCTGGTCACCCGGTACCAGCCGGCGCGGCTGGTCGCGTGCCTCGACGAGGACTGGCGGCCGGCCTGGCGGGTCGCGCTGGTGCCGTCGTACAAGGAGCACCGGCTGGCCGAGGTCGGCGGCGACCCGACCGTCGAGGAGGTTCCCGACCAGCTCGCGCCGCAGGTCCCGGTGCTGCTCGAGGTGCTGGCCGCGGTCGGCATCGCGACCGCGGGCGCGCCGCACTACGAGGCCGACGACGTGATCGGGACGCTGGCCACCCGCGGCCCCGGCCCGGTCGACGTGGTGACCGGCGACCGCGACCTGTTCCAGCTGGTCGACGACGACCGCGGCGTCCGCGTGCTCTACACCGGACGCGGGGTCGCGAAGCTGGAGGAACTGGACGCCCCGGCCGTGCGCGCGAAGTACGGCATCGAGCCGAGCCAGTACGCCGACTTCGCCACGCTGCGCGGCGACCCCAGCGACGGGCTGCCCGGCGTCGCCGGGATCGGCGAGAAGACCGCGGCCGGCCTGCTCGGACGCTGGGGCGACCTGGCCGGCCTGATGGCCGCGGTGGACGCCAAGGCACAAGCGCTCCCGGCCACGCACTGGCGCAAACTGGACGCGGCCCGGGAGTACCTCGCGGTCGCCCCGGACGTCGTGAAGGTGGCCCGGGAAGCGCCGATTCCCGAGGTGATCGACGAGCTGCCGGACGCGCCGGTCGACCCCGAGCGGGTCGCGGCGCTGGCCGAGCGCTGGGGCCTGGAGAGCGCGGTCGGCCGCCTCGAGAAGGCCCTGGCCGGCTGACCGCTCAGTTCAGCGCCGGCAACCTCAGGCGGAACGTGGTGCCCGTACCCGGCGACGACCTCACGTCGAGGTCGCCGTGGTGCGCCTGGGCGATCGCGCTGATCGTGCCCAACCCGAGGTGGGTTTCCCCCTCGCCTTCGGCCGAGCCGCCGTCGACGCCGGCCACCAGACGCAGCGGGCGCAGCAGCCCGGGCTGGAGCTCGGGCGCGATGCCGATGCCGGTGTCCTGCACCTCGACGACCGGCTCGGGTCCGGCCAGGGCCCGCAGGCTCAGCCGGCCGCCGCGGTCGGTGAACCGCAGCGCGTTGCCGGCCAGGTGCTCGATCGCCTGTTCCAGCAGCACCGGGTCCCCCACCGTCCAGACCGGATGCGTCGCCTCGACCGTCACCGCGACCCCGCTGCCGTTCGCGGCCGGCGCGACCGCGGTCCCGACCCGGTCGACGACCGCGGCCAGGTCCACCGGCACGTGATCGGTGTTCGACTGCCGGGCCCGGGCCAGCAGGAACAGCGTGTCGATGACGCGCAGCATCCGGTCGGAGTTGGACTTGACCGCGCCGACCAGCCGCTGGGCCGTCGCCGCGTCGAGCCCGCCCGCGCTGTCGTCGGCCAGCAGCTCGAGCAACGTCCGGATCGCGGTCAGCGGCGTCCGTAGGTGATGCCCGACGAGATCGACGAAGTCGTCGATGAAGTCACCGGCGGCCGGACCGCCGCCGCGGGCACCGAACGCGGCCTGGAAGGCCGCGTGGTCCGCGGCCGGGTCCACACCGTCGGCCGCGGACCGAGCGCTGGGAACGCCACCGGCATCGTCGGTGAGGAACCCCCGGTCGTACTGCCCATCGTGCGGCACTCAGCCCCCACTTGCCCAGATAACTGACTAGAACGCCCGGTATGCCGGAGATCTAATCACACAGGGCGTTAAGCGACAGCCGTATACGCGACGATGCCTCGGCGAGTGGCTTCGATCGCCTCGCGGGCGGTCTTGCGGAGTCCGCTCTCGGCCGAGGCCGCGCCGGCGATCTGGTCGAGCAGGTCGAGGACCTGCCGGCACCAGCGGACGAAGTCCCCGGCCGGCATCTCGCCCTCGATACCGGCCACCGACGTGAGCACCCGCTCCAGCGCCTCGCCGCGCGCCCATCGGAACGCCGGCCACACGAACCCGTAGTCGGGCTCGCGGGTCAGCGACAACCCACGCTGGCTCTCCTCGGCGTGCAGCTCGGAGGCGAGCCGGCCGATCACCGCCAGCGTGTCCCGGAGCGGCCCGTTCGGCACCGGCGCCGGGCTCTCGTCGGCCCGCCGCGCCTCGTACACCAGCGCGGACACCGCGCCGGCCAGCTCGGGCGCCGACAGGCCCTCCCAGACCCCGGCGCGCAGGCACTCGGCGACCAGCAGGTCGGACTCCGACCAGATCCGGGCCAGCCCGCGACCGGCGTCGGTGACCCGCTCGCCGTCGAGGTAGCCCCGGCTCTCCAGCAGGCCGCAGACCTGGTCGAACGTCCGCGCGAGGGAGTTCGTGCGGTTGTGGACGCGCTGCTCGAGCTGGTGCGTCTCCCGCGAGAGCCGGTCGAACCGCTCGGCCCAGCGGGCGTGGTCCTCGCGGTCGTTGCAGCCGTGGCACGGGTGCCTGCGCAGCGCGGCGCGCAGCTCGGCCAGCACGTCGTCGTCGGCCGCGGCCGCGCGGCCCTTCCGCCGCTTGACCGCGGCCACGTCGGCCCCGGCCGTCCGCAGAGCGGACGCGAGGTCCCGGCGCGCCTGCGGCGACCGGTGATTGAAGTGCTTCGGCACCCGCATCCGGGTCAGGACGTCGATCTCCTGCGTGAAATCGGCCAGCGACAGGCGTCCGGCCCACCGGTCCGCGGTGAGGACGAGCGGCCGCGCCTCGCCGAGCGGCTGCGTCCCGGGGTCGAGGACGACGGCCAGGCCCGCGCGACGGCCGGTCGGCACCATCACGACGTCGCCGATCCGCAGCTTCTCCAGCGAGTCGGCCGCGGCCGCCCGGCGCTGGGCCGCACCCTGCTTGGCCAGCGAGTTCTCGCGCTCCTTGATCTGCCGCCGGAGCGCCGCGTACTCGGCGAAGTCACCGAGGTGGCAGGTCATCGACTCCTGGTAGGCGTCGAGCGCGTCGTGCTGCCGCTGGGCCTGCTTGGCCAGGCCGACCACCGCCCGGTCGGCCTGGAACTGCGCGAACGACGTCTCCAGCAGCTCGCGGGCGCGTTCGCGCCCGACCGACCCGACCAGGTTGACCGCCATGTTGTAGGACGGCCGGAAGCTGGACCGCAGCGGATACGTGCGGGTCGAGGCCAGGCCGGCCACGTGCCGGGGGTCGATCTCGGGCGACCAGACCACGACCGCGTGGCCCTCGACGTCGATACCGCGCCGTCCGGCGCGTCCGGTGAGCTGCGTGTACTCCCCCGCGGTCAGGTCGACGTGCGTCTCGCCGTTGAACTTGACCAGACGTTCGAGGACGACGGACCGGGCCGGCATGTTGATGCCCAGCGCCAGCGTCTCGGTGGCGAACACCGCCTTGACCAGCCCGCGGACGAACAGCTCCTCGACGACCTCCTTGTAGACCGGCAGCAGGCCGGCGTGGTGGGCGGCCAGCCCGCGCTGCAGCCCGTCGAGCCACTCCCAGTAGCCGAGCACCTGCAGGTCTTCGGCCGCGAGGTCCTTGGTGCGCTCCTCGGCGATGCGCCGGATCTCGGCCCGCTCGTCCGGCGTGGTCAGGCGCAGGCCCGCGGCCATGCACTGCTGGACGGCCGCGTCGCAGCCGGCCCGGCTGAACACGAACGTGATCGCCGGGAGCAGGCCCTCGGCGTCCAGGCGCTCAATGACGTCGGACCGGAACGGCACCAGGTTCTTGGCCCGGATCGGCCGGCCGCTGCGGGTGTACTGGACCCGGCGGAGCTGGTCCCGGACGAACCGGGTCAGGTCGGGGTCGACGTCCTTCTGGGTCGCCTCGGCGGTCGACTTCTCGGTGAACAGGTCGAACATCCGGCGGCCGACCAGCATGTGCTGCCAGAGCGGCACCGGGCGGTGCTCGGACACCACGACGGCGGTGTCACCGCGGACCGTGACCAGCCACTCCGCGAACTCCTCGGCGTTGCTGACCGTCGCCGACAGCGAGACCAGCGCGACCGACTCGGGGAGGTGGATGATCACCTCCTCCCAGACCGCACCGCGGAACCGGTCGGCCAGGTAGTGCACCTCGTCCATGACGACGAACGCGAGGTTGGTCAGCGCGGCGGAACCGGCGTACAGCATGTTCCGCAGGACCTCGGTGGTCATCACGACCACGGGCGCGTCGCCGTTGATCGCGTTGTCACCGGTGAGGAGGCCGACCTGCTCGGCGCCGTACCGGGCGACCAGGTCGTTGTACTTCTGGTTGGACAGCGCCTTGATCGGCGTCGTGTAGAAGCACTTGGTGCCGTGACGCAGCGCCAGGTGGACCGCGAACTCGCCGACGACGGTCTTGCCGGCCCCGGTCGGGGCGCAGACCAGCACCCCTCCACCGTCTTCGAGTGCCTGGCAGGCCTCCCGCTGGAAATCATCGAGGTCGAACGACAGCTGCGCGGTGAAGTCGGTGTAGGCCGGGTAGGAGGCCCTCCGACGAGCCGCCGCGTACTGCTCGGCGGGGGAGCTCATACCGCCCAGGCTACGCGAGTGCGCGATCGATTCACGCGGCGCGCGGGCGGCGTTACGACGTCACCCCCGGTGAGCAGCTTGGTACTGAGCCGTATTCCGACACTTCGGGCCGTTACCGGCGATTCACCAACGATTCCTGGCAAGCGAAAGAATTGGTCGCGGAAAGCGCGAATCCCCGGGTGTGGCCGCAGCCGCACCCGGGGATTCGGAAATGTCACTCAGGCGGTGGCCGCGACCGGATTCGGCGCCGGGTTGATCGCGTCGACCATCGGCTTCAATTCCGGCTCCTCGGCCAAGCTGCGCAGCGTCCGGCTGACGCGGTCGGCGTTCAGCGTGGCGAATTCCGGGCCGAATTGCACACCCTGCAAAGAATCGATCAGCATCGGGACCACCGGGCCCAATTCGCCGACCGTGGCGCCTTCCCGCGCGAGCACCTCGGGGTCGCAGCCCCACATCAGCATGCGCATCCGCTGCACGGCGTCCGAGCTCTCGAACGTCGCCTTGCAACCCCACTGCAGGAACTCGGCCAGCCGCCGCTTGTGGGTGTCGCGGTCCTCGACGTCGGACGCCTCGACGTCCGAACAGAGCCGGTCGACCTCGGCGAGCACCGACGCCGCCGGACGCGACGGGCGGGAGATCATCATGCCCTCGTCGTCGGTGAGGTGCGCGCCCTCGGACTCGAGCGCGTTGAGCATCGGGTGCGTCTTCCACGGGGCCGACCAGTCGAGCTGCCCGAGGAACGTGTGCTTCTCGTAGCCGGCCGGGAGACCCATGAAGCAGAGCGGAACCTCCTGGCCGCTGATCGCGATCGTGTGCAGCGCGAGGCGGAGGATGTCGAGCGGCCAGCCCAGGTCACCGACCGTGACCAGCGTCGCCTCGCCGTCGTCGACGTAGAGCGTCGTGTTGAGCACCAGCGCGACGGCCTCGACCATGCTCTGGACGTACATCAGCCGGTACGGCTCGTGAATGTTGAGGACCCCGTTGCCGACCTTCCGGCGGAAGTCGTCGAACACGATGCTGTTCTCGGCGATGTGCGTGAACCGCACCATGCCGACCTTGGTCGTCATCGCCGGCGCGAGCTCGGCGATCATGTACTCGGCGACCTTCTTGCTACCCGCGTAGACGTCCGGCGTGTAGTAGCGCGCGGCCTTGCCGGTGGACGCGTGGACGAAGATCTCGACGCCGAACTGCTCGCACAGCGTGACGATGTTGCGGGTGCCGGAGATGTTCGTCGTGATCGTGAACGCGGTCTCGAACTCGGCCAGGCCCGGCTCGCGCTGCGCGGCCAGGTGGTAGACGATCTCCGGGTTGAACTCGGCGAACACCTTGCCGGTGGCCTCGACGTCCCGGATGTCGCAGACGACCGGGATCACGCGGCCCTCGGCGCCGGCCGGAACCGGCGACTCCTTGAGGTCGAGCGCCAGGATCGCGCCGGTCGGCAGCCGGTTGGCCAGCGCCTCGACGACCTCGGACCCGACCGCGCCCGCGGCGCCGGTGACCAGCACGCGCCGGCCGCGCAGGAAGTCGGCCAGGCGGGCCTCCTCCAGCGGTACCGCGCGCTGCCGGTAGATGTCCATGGGATCGACCGTGATCGGCTCGTCGTTGTTGTACGAGCTGATCAGGGTGCTCGTCAGCTCCCATAAGCGGGCGCGCACGGCCTCCGGGTCGGCACCGAACTCGCCTGCCGGCGCCAGCGTCAGTATTTCCTCGATGATCTCGGCGCGACTGAGCATGGACTGCCCCCCATCCTCGCTGTTCGTGACCGTCTGGCTGTGGGGACATACGGCGGTCCCAGGCGGCGTACCGACGCCGCACAGACCTGTCCGACCGCCTCACAATCGACGCGGAGCTTTCGAAAAAGCCTCTGGTTAACGGAAAGTTTCAAATTGCTTTGGCCCGTTGCGAAAAGACAATACAGGCCCGTTCAAGTCTCACGCTATCGGTCCCCGCAAGCGAAGCGGTGCCCGAAGCGATCATGAACCACAAAATCCGGGAGTGACCACCACTACGATGCCGAGGTAACAGCGAGTACTAGGCCGACCACGTCCGTTCGTCGAAACAAAACCGCCGTTCGGTCAACTACTGGCCGGTCACCTGGGCTTTCGTCGCAACAGAAAACGGTGCAACCGTCACGGACGGTCGCCACCAAAGTAATACCATTACATTGTTATTTCCGAATAGCGGCCCTGTTTCACGCGGGCCGGACGCAATACCTACCAGCTCGATAGGTTTTTGCGCGGGATCACCACGGAGGCCTGTGGTTCGCGCGGTGCGTTAGCGTGAGGACCGTGTCCGATGCCCGACAGCTCCGTCCTATTGACGCCGTCTTCTTCGATTTTTCCGGCACGTTGCTGTCGGTCGAACCGGCCGCCGACTGGCTCGTCCGGGCGGCCACTCCCCTCGGTCTGCAGTTCACCGACGCCGAATCCGGCGAGATGATCGAGCGGCTGATCCGGTCCGGACGTCCGGGTGGCCCGGCGCCGACCGGGCTCTCCGGTGCGTTGGCCGAGCTCTACGCGGCCCGCGATCTCACTCCCGAGCAGCACCGGGAGGCCTACGTCGCGCTGATGGCCCGCGCCGACCTGCCCGATCCGCGGCTGGCCGAGGCGCTGTACGACGCGATGTTCCCGCCGGAGGCCTGGGTGCCGTATCCGGACGCTCCCCACGTCCTGGAGACGCTGCACGCGCACGGAATCAAGGTGGCCGTGGTCAGCAACATCGCCCACGACCTGCGGCCGACGTTCGACCACCACGGGCTGACGCAGTGGGTGGACGCGTTCGTGTTCTCGTACGAGGTCGACGCGATGAAGCCGAGCCCGAAGATCTTCGCGGCCGCGTGCGAGGCGGTCGGGGTCGAGCCGGAGCGGGCGCTGATGGTCGGCGACACGCTCGCGGACGCCGGCGCGGCCGAGAGCGGGATCCAAGCTCTGGTGCTGCCGGCGAGCCCGCCCGGCGAGGTACACGGCCTGGCCGCGGTCCTGGCCCTGGCCGGCCTCTGACCGAAGCGAGGCCGCGCGCGGCCTGCACCGCCGGCGGCCGGTCCGAAGGGCGGCGGTGCGGCAGGGCGGTGCGGCAGGGCGGTGCGGCAGGGCGGTGCGGCAGGGCGGCGCCGCCGCCGGCGACCGGGGCCGTGGGGGGCTCAGGCGCTGCCGCGGCGTGCCGATGTCTTCTCCGGTACCGCCTTGGTCTCACGGAGGAGACGACTCGTGAAGCTCGACACCCGCGCGGCCGCCGCGGCCGCCGCTCTCCTGTGCGCGAGCGCGCTCGGAATCGGCACGCTCGCCGCCGCGACCCCCGCGCTGGCCAATTCCGGCCCGACGACCAAGAGGACGCCTCCCGCGGCGGCCAAGCGTGCCCCCAAACCGAGGGCAAAAGCACGCGCCAAGGCGACCCCGAAAGCGTCGACCACGCCCAAGCCCACCCCCACCGGCCCGGTCGTCATCTCGGTCGCGTCTCTGAGCAGCGCCTACGGCAGCACCGCGGGCGGCACCACGGTCGTCCTCACCGGCAAGGGCTTCAGCCGCGTCGACGCCACGAAGAAGTCGTCGGTGCTGTTCGGCACGACCCCCGCCACCACGTTCCTCGTCCTCTCCGACACCCAGATCGCGGCCACCGCCCCGGCCGGCACCGGCACGAAGGTGCAGGTCTCGGTCACCGACGGCACATACACCAGCCCCGACACCACCGGCGACGACTTCACCTACCTCGACCCGATCACGGTCGCCGTCCCGGACAGGACCGAGCTGTCCGCGGCCGGCGGCACGGTCGTCCGCCTGACGCTCTCCGGCAAGAACCTCGACCTCGGCACCTCCCAGAGCACGTTCGCGGCCAAGAAGATCACCGCCACCGTCGACGGCACGACCGCCCCGCTCACCTGGGTCGATGCCACCCACGTCGACCTGACCGCCCCGGCCGGACTGCCGACGAAGACCGGCGCCAAGCTCCCGATCGTCGTCTACAACAACGGGGTCGCCGGACCGGCCGACAGCACCCACGCCCGCTACGACGCGGTCGTCACCAAGCTGTCGGTGACCAGCGGAAAGCTCGCCGGCACGACCGGCTCGACGGCCAAGCCGGCGCTGACGATCACCGGCGTCGGCCTGGCCACGGCGACCGGCTTCACGTTCGGCAAGACCCCGGGGACGTGCACCGCGGCCGCCGGCAAGGAGTCGACGACGTGGACGTGCGTGAACATCCCGGCCGGCCCGGCGGGCGCGGTCCCGGTCCTCCCGACGTTCACCGACGGCACGACCGCCGGCCTCACCGCGGGCTCCATCTACACGTACACGAACCTCTGACCCGGCCGCATCAGGCCATTTGACCGTTTAGTGTTGTTATTAGTCTTTCGGTATGTTTGTCTGGCGACGAGCGTTCGGCGGCGTGTAGGCGCCGTCTGGATCCGGGGCTCCGTCCCCGCCGTCGCATGGAGAACACATGCTGGAGAGTTACCGCGGCCGCACCCGGACCGCAGCGACGTTCGTCGTCGCCACCACCGTCGTCGGAAGTCTGGTCGGGCTGGCCGGAGTCGCGCAGGCGGCCGATCTGCCCACCGTCAAATCACTCAGCGTCGTGAAAGGCAGCACCGCGGGCGGCACGAACGTGCTGATCACCGGCACCGGGTTCACCGGCGTCTCGGAGACCACCTCGGACGGCGACGTCACGTTCGGCGGCAACAACGCGATGAGCATCATCGTGCTGTCCGACACCCAGATCGCCGCGAAGGCGCCGGCCGGCACCGGCACCAACGTGCAGGTCCAGGTGACGAACGCGAACGGCGGCAGCGCGGACACCGCGACCGACAACTTCACCTACATCCAGCCGCTCACTCCGACGGTCGCCAACACGGTGAAGCTGAGCGCCGCCGGTGGCACGACCTTCACGGCCACCGTGGCTCCCTCCGGTTCGGTCGGGCAGTCGTCGGACGTCACGAGCAAGAAGATCACGGCAACCGTGAACGGTGCGGTCGCGAAGGTCGCCTACTCGGCGGCGGACACGCTCTCGATCACCGCCCCGGCGGGCACACCGACCGGTACCGGCGGAACGGTGTCGGTGGTCCTCTACAGCGACGGTGTGGCCGGAACCGCGGACACGAACGCGAAGTACGTCGCGGTCATCACGAAGCTCAGCGTCATCACGGGGCCGACCTCGGGCATCACCGGCGCCAGCGGCAAGCCGGCGCTGTCGATCACCGGCGCCGGCCTGAAGAACGCCACCGGGTGGCTGTTCGGCACGGGCAACTCGGCCACCTGCACCAACGTCACCGGTAAGGAAGACACTCAGGTCACCTGCCAGGACGTCCCCGGGCACGCGGCCGGGCCGGTGTCGGTGACGTTCACGCCGGACAACAGCGCTGCCTACGGCATCACCAGCGGCGCGACCTTCACCTACAGCGATCTCGGCTGACGCCGGTAGGTGACGAAGCGGCGGGTCCGACCGGGCCCGCCGCTCTTCAATGCACCGAGAAGCCGCCGTCTACGAAGACCGTCTGACCGGTCACGTAGGCGGCGGCTTCGCTCGCCAGGAAGACGGCCACGCCCGCGTAGTCCTCGGGCTCTCCGTTACGGCCGATCATCGTGCGCGCCGCCATCGCCGCGGCCTTCTCCTCGTCGGCGAAGACCGGCGCGGTCAGCGGCGTGCGGACCACCCCCGGGGCGACCGCGTTGCAGGTCACCCCTCGGGACGACCAGGCCTCGGCCTGGGAGCGGGTCAGCGCCACGACTCCGCCCTTCGAGGCTCCGTAGGCGCCGCTGTTCAGGTACGCCCGCACGGCCTGCTGGGACGCCACGTGGATGATCCGGCCCCAGCCGCGGTCGGCCATGGCGGTCCCGAAGCGCTGCCCGAGCAGGAACGGCGCGGTCAGGTTGAGCTCGAGCGTCGCGTCCCACTCCTCGAGCGTGAGCGCGTCCATCGGCGGCCGGTGGTTCACCGCGGCCGCGGTCACCAGGATGTCGGGCTCGCCGAACGCGTCGACGGCCTCCGCGGCCGCACGCCACACGTCGTGCCGCCGGCCGAGGTCCGCGCTCACCGCGACGGCCTCGACGCCCTGGGCGGTCAGCTCGGCGACGGTCTCGGCCAGCGCGTCCTGCCGTCGCGCCACGACCACGACCCGCGCTCCGGACCGGCCCAGCGCCGACGCCATCGTCCGGCCGATGCCCGAGCTCCCGCCGGTCACCAGCGCGACCCGCCCGCGCAGCGAGAACAGCTCCTCCAGATACCCGCTCATACCGCCCTCTCGTACACGCTGAGCGTGACCGACACGGTCACCTCGATCGGCGCGGGCAGCGCCCCGATGCGCGCCGCCAGCTCGTCCGGCTCGACGTGCCAGGCCGACGGCCCCATCGCGACCGCGGTCACCGCGGCCGCGTGGTCCAGCCGCACCGTCGTCTCGATCGTCTCGCTGCCCGCCGCGGTCAGGTACGGCCCGAGGGCCGCATCCACCCGGTCGGACTTCCGCGGGTCGACCGACACCGCGCCCACCGCGCTCGCGAGCTCCCGCAGGTGCCGGTCGGTCGGCGCGACGGTCAGGACCACCCCTCCGGGCCTGAGGACGCGGGAGAGCTCGCCGCCGTTGCGCGGGGCGAAGACGTTGAG
Organism: Cryptosporangium phraense; assembly: GCF_006912135.1. Taxonomy (NCBI): domain Bacteria; kingdom Bacillati; phylum Actinomycetota; class Actinomycetes; order Cryptosporangiales; family Cryptosporangiaceae; genus Cryptosporangium; species Cryptosporangium phraense. The sequence continues at coordinate 46,436 of NZ_VIRS01000001.1, forward strand.
GACGACGTCCACCGCGCCCGTTCTCACCGGCAGCGGACGCCAGGCGTCGCATCGGACGGCCCCGATCCGCGGATGCGCCCGGGCCGCCCGGCGCAACGCGTACCCCGAGATGTCGGCCGCGATCCCCACGGCGCCGGGCACGGCCTCCAGCGCGGCCGCCAGGTAGTAGCCGGTACCCGCGCCGAGATCGAGCAGCCCGAGGCCCTCCCGCCCGCCCAGGCCGGCACCCGGCCCGCCGACACCCGGCCCGCCGACACCCGGCCCGCCCGCGCTCGGCCCGCCCGCGCTCGGCCCGGCCGCGGCCGGGCCGGGGGCGGTTGTCGCGGCGGCCCTCGCGGCGACCGCCTGGGCGATCGGCGCGAAATGGCCGCCGCCGAGGAACGACTCCCGGGCCGCGACCATCGCCGCGGTATCCCCGGGCACGGCCGGCGCCTGGCCGGTCAGCAGGCTGACGTAACCCTGCCGAGCGACGTCGAACGTGTGGCCGGCCGCGCAGCGCAGGACCCGGCCGTCGTCGGTCAGGGCCACCGGGACGTCGGCAGCGGTGTCGCAGTGCGGGCAGCGGAGCGAGGACACCACATCGGCCAGCACGCCCCAGAGCTTAGGTCGGCACGCACACCCGGGTCGTAGCGACCTGCATGGTGATCGGACCGTTCCGGAAGTAGCTCGGGAACGACGCCTCGAGCCAGAACACGTACGGCGCGCCCTTGGTCAGCGCACCGACCTTCACGGTCTTCGTGGTCCCGGGCGACTGCGGCGTCACCGGGATCTTCCGATACGTCTGCGGGGCATTGATCAGGACGTTCTGCGGCACCACCCAGACCGTGTATCCGTTCACCGGCCCGTCGTAGTAGTCCCGGATCCAGGTCAGCGTGCACGACGCCTTGCCCGGCGCCACGGTGACGCTCACCCGCCAGTACGGGTTCGCCCGCGCGGGCGACGCGGCCCCGAGGGCAACACCGAGGACGACGAGGACGACCAGCAGGCGACGGAGCACGAATACCTCATCGGCACGCACGGACCCGACCTGAGCGGTCTCAGCCTGAGGTCGAGAGTCAGCCCGGTAGCCGCGCCCCGAGCAGCCGGAGCGCCCGCGGTACCACGGTCAGCGTCAGCGGGAGCGTCAGGAACGGCTCCCCGTCGGCGAAAACGGCCGCTCCCGGAGCGTCCACCTCGATCGTGGCGGCGCGGTAGGTACGGGCGGAGGGGTGCGTCACGTGGGAACCGTCGTAGAGGCGCGGTTTGACGCGGATCAGCTCCAGGCGGGAGACCGGGCTGACGACCGTGACGTCGAGCAGGCCGTCGGTGGGGTCGGCGTCCGGGCACATGCGCATGCCGCCGCCGTACGAGCGGGTGTTGCCGAACGCGGCGAGCAGCGCCGGGGTCTCGACCGGGGTGCCGTCGAGCCGGAGGCTGAGCGAGTACGTGCGGAGGCGGGCCAATTCGGCGAGGATCGCCAGGTCGTAGCGGCGCGGGCCGCGGGGCCAGCGCATCCGGTTGGCCCGCGCGTTGACCGCGGAGTCGAAGCCGACCGACAGGATCGCCGCGTACCAGTGCGCTTCCCCGCCGGATTTCGCTCCGGTCACCCGGACCGCGTCGATCGGGGTGGTGCGGGCCTCGGCCAGGTCGGCGACGATCGCGCGGGCCGCCTCGGCCGGGGCGGACGGGACCCCCACCGCGTCGGCCAGGTCGTTGCCCGTGCCCAGCGGCACCAGCCCGAGCGGCACCCCGGTGCCCGCGACGGCCTGGATCGCCAGGTGCGCGGTTCCGTCCCCGCCCACGGCGACCAGCCCGGCGACGTCGGACCGAACCGCGTCGTGAGCGGCGGCGAGCACGTCCGTGGCCGTCGCCGCGGACAGGACCAGCGGGTCGGCGGGGCCGAGCGCGGCGAGGACCTCGGCCAGATGGCGGCCGACGCGGCCGCGGCCCGCGGACGGGTGGGCCAGCACCCCGACGCGGCCGGCCAGGTCACCGAGGGCGGGCCGGTCAGCGTGCATCGGCGCAGCGTACTCCGGGCGCGGGCGCCGGAACAGCGAACGGCCCCGCGCGCGGAGCACGCGGGGCCGTCGGCGGGACGACTCAGAGGTCTTCGCGACGCGTCGGACGCGGAGCCTCGCTGGGTTCGACCGGACCGCTGCGTTCGACCGGGTCGAGCGCCGGCTCGATCTCGGACGCCTCGTCGTCGGACAGGCTGCCGTAGCCGCTCCGCGCGAGGGCCCGGGCCTTGCGACGCTCGTTGAGGAACGCGGCGCCGACCGCGCCGAAGTAGAGCAGGGTCATGCAGCCGCCGAGCGCGGTCATGCCGAACGGGTCCGGCGTCGGCGTGACGACCGCGGTGAACGCGAACGTCAGGAACACCGCGGCCCGCCACCAGCCGAGCAGCCGGCGCGCGCTCGCCACCCCGGCCAGGTTCAGCATGAACACCAGCAGCGGGAACTCGAACCCGACGCCGAAGATCAGCAGCATGCCGGTGACGAAGTCGATGTAGCCGGCGATGTCGGTGGTGAACTGATAGTCGCCGTTCGTGGGCAACAGGAAGTGGATGCCCTTGTTGATGACGAAGTGCGCGAGGATGGCGCCGCCGACGAACAGCGGCACCGCGAACGCGATGAACCCGTAGGCCCACCGGCGCTCCCGCCGGTGCAGGCCCGGTGCGACGAACGCCCAGAGCTGGAACAGCCAGATCGGCGACGAGATGATCAGGCCGATGTACAGCGCGATCTTCAGCTTGACGATGATCGGCTCGAGCGGCGTCTGCGCGTTGAGCTGGCACTTCTGGTCGACGAATCGGCTGCAGTACGGGTCGGTCAGGAACTTCTGGACCGGCTCGGAGAAGTACAGCCCGACGCACAGACCGAGGACGATGCCCACGCACGCCTTGAACAGGCGGTCACGCAACTCACGGATGTGCTCCATGAGCGTCATCGAGCCGTCCGACGACACCGGCCGCTTGGGCGTACGTCGTCGGAGGCGAAGCGCTGGGCTCACCGCTGGTCGCGGGTCTCGCTTCGCGAGTCGACCACCCGGGATTCGACGACCGGGTTGGTCCGCTCGCCGAACTGGTCGGCCGGATCGCCGCGGTCATCGGCCAGCGGCGCACGCTCGTGCTTCGCTTCGGCCTTGCCCTTGACGTCGTCCTTCATGAGACCTTCGGTCTCGGCCTTGAAGATCCGCAGCGAGCGGCCCAGGCCACGCGCCGCGTCCGGGAGACGCTTGGCCCCGAACAGCAAGAGCAGCACGACGACGAGCACTGCGATATGCCAGGGCTTGAGAGCACCCATGACGACACCTCTCGAATCGGATACCGGTTCATCCTACGTCTCACCGGCCCTGCGGTTCGAAGGATAGGCCCTGAGAATGAGCCCCGGGAACCGCCCCTACGCTGGGAGGTGGCTATTTCGACGCGTTGTAGACATTTAGCGCGCCGGGCGTAGCGTCTCGATCTTGGTCTGCACGTCGAGGACCTGTCCCTGCAGCCGCTCGAGTTCGGCCTGCAGCGCCTGCGCCTCCGCCGCCTTGCCCTTGGCGACGTCGGCGGCGCGCTTCAGCCGGCCCAGCTTGGGCAGCAGCGGCAGCGCGATCAGCACGAGCAGCACGACGCCGAGCACGACCAGGGCCAGGACGATCCAGCTCGCAAGGGTCACGGGAGGAGGTTAGCTTTCCGGTCCGGGCGGGCGGGTGGGGGGTGCAGGGCCGGAGGGTGGGGGGTGCAGGGCCGGAGGGTGGGGGGTGCAGGGCCGGACTAGTACGCGGCCAGGGCGGCCCGCGCCTCGGAGCGGACCAGTTCGGCCAGCTCGGGCGGGCTGACGACCTCGGCGTCCTCGCCCAGGCCCATCGCGAGCCGGCGGGCCCACTCCAGGTCGCTGGCCCGCAGCGTCACCAGCCAGGTGCCGCCCGGCTCGGCCCGGACGTCGTCGCACGGGTAGTACTCGGTGATCCAGCGGCTGCCCAGGCCGACGCGCAGCGTGATCAGCGGCGAATCAGGGGCCGGCGCGAAGACCGCGCCGTGGCGGAACCCGCTCTCGGGGCTCATTCCCCGGGCCGGTACCGACGGCTCGGGCAGCTCCTCCAGCGCGTCGATCCGGTCGATGCGGAACATCCGGACCGCCTCGGCCCGGCGGCACCACGCCTCCACGTAGGCGCGTCCGTCGACGACGAGCAGGCGCATCGGGTCGATGACCCGCTCACTCGTCGCGTCGCGCCCGGCCGTGTAGTAGACGATCTTCAGCGCGCGGCCGCGCTCGAGCGCGCCGCGCACCTGTGCGGCGACCCCGGTGTCTTCGTATCCGCCGGTGACCGCGACCTGCTTGGCCGAGCGACCGGCCTCGCCGGCCGCGCCCTCCACCTTGGCCAGGGCCCGGCCGACGGCGGCGCCGTCGACGCCCGGGGTCTCGGCCAGTGCTCTCAAGGCGACGATCAGCGCCAGGGCCTCGTCGGCGGTGAGACGGAGGGGCCGGTCGAGCTCGGCGTGGTAGGTCAGCGTGACCGTGTCGTCGTCCAGCGACATGTCGATCAGGTCGCCGGGGCCGTAGCCGGGGAGGCCGCAGACGAACAGCAGCTGGAGGTCGTCGCGGAGTTGCCGCTCGGTGACGCCGTGGTCCTCGGCGACCTCGGAGATCAGCGCCCCGGGGCGGGCCTGCAGGTACGGGACCAGCGCCAGCAGGCGGGCCAGCCGTTCGGTGCCCGCGCCGCTCATCGGGAGCCTCCCACGGCGCGGGTCTCCAGAGTCGAGGCCTCGCCCGGGCGGGGGGCCGGGATGCCCGCCGCCATCCTGGTCAGGTGGCGGATGACCGCGTCGCGGACGTCCGGGGGATCTTGCACGACGACCGCGGAGCCGTAGCCGGCCAGGCGGGCGGCCAGGGCTTCCGGGTCGGAGTAGCTCAGCGTCACGATGTCCCAGGCCGCCTTGGCGTCGGGGGCCGGTTCGCCGCACTCGTCGGCATCGGGGTCGGGTTCCGCGGCCGGCGGGACGACCGCCTCCGGCGCGCCCGGATCGTCGAGCAGGGTTACGGCGCCGGCTCCCGTCACGTCCGCCTCGAGCAGTTCGGGGGTCTCTTCTTCCTCGGGCCGGACCGCGTCGGCCCAGCGACGCAGGCCGGCGGCCGCGCCGACCCGCACGCGGACGCGGGCGGACTTCTGGTCGGTCGGCTCCGGGTCGAACGCGGCGACCTGCGCGACCAGGTCGAGGCCCTCCGGAGGCGCGTACGCGCCGAGCGGGCCGACCGCGGAGACCGTGCCGACGACGCGGGAGAGCCGGAAGCAGCGGGTCGCGTTCCGGTCGAGGTCGTGGCCGATGACGTACCAGCGGCCGCGCCAGGACACCACGCCCCAGGGCTGCAGGCGTCGCTGACGGGGCTGGTCGTCGCGGGGCGTGCGGTAGCCGAACTTCACCGCGCGGCGGACGTCGATCGCCGCGAGCATCGGGGTGAGCGCGGGATCGGCGCTGACCACCGGCTCGATGCCGAGCGGCGGGCCGTCGGCGAGGTCGACTCCCCCGGCGCGCAGCTTGGTGAGGCCGGAGCTGGCCGCGTTGCTGAGCTCGGCGTGGTGCCAGAGGCGGGCTGCGATGCCGACGGCGGCGGCCTCCTCCGGGTCGAGGTGGACCTCGGGGAGCGCATAGTCACCGCGGGTGACGCGGTAGCCCGGTTCGCTGTCGAACACGCTGTTCGTGCCGGTCTCCAACGGGACGCCGAGGTCGCGGAGCTCACCTTTGTCGCGCTCGAACATTCGCTGGAACGCTTCGTGCGATTTCGGGTCGTTCTCATCATGCTCGTACCCGGGCACGATGGCCGCGATCTGCGCCGCGGTGAGGTACCGGCGGGTGGAGAGCAGACAGAGCAGCAGGTTGACCAGGCGTTCGGTGCGTCGACGGGACACACCAGCCGACGCTACTTCACTTCTGCGACCAGCGTGGCGCAGCCGGGGTGCCTGTTGACAGTGTCGTGCCTTGGCGGGGCGCTCCGCGCGGGGACGTGGCGGGCCGTGGCGGGGCGGGGCGGGGCCGCGCAGCGCCGCGGGGCGGGCCGTGGCGTGGCGGGGCGCGCAGCGCCGCGGGGCGGAGCACTACGGTGGGCCGGGTGATTCGCTGGCGGCGGGGAGTCGTGGAGTCGGTCGGACGGTCGTGGGCCGGCGCGGTGGAGCTGTCGGTAGCGGTGGAGGGCTCCTCCCTGCGCGCGCTGGCGTACCCGGCCCTGGTCGGTGAGCCGGTCGCCGGGGACGACGTGCTGCTGAACACGACGGCGCTGGCGATGGGCTTGGGGACCGGCGGGTACGCGCTGGTCGTAGCGCTGCCGTCACGGTTGCCGCCGGATCCAGAGGTTCTGGCCGGACCGGGGCACATGGTGAAGGCCCGGTACACGCCGCAGCAGGTCACGGTTCTGGGCGTGGACGAGCAGGACTCGCCGCACCACGAAGTGCTGGCGGCGGCGTCGTCGCTCGACGGCATGCCGGTCGTGGTCGCCGACCTGCACTCGGCGCTGCCCGCCGTGCTGGCGGGGGTGCTGGACGCAAGCCCGGCCGCACGGGTGGTCTACGTGATGACCGACGGCGGAGCGCTGCCGCTGTGGTTCTCCCGGTCGGTGGCCGCCCTGTCGGGCCTGCTGGCCGGGACGGTCACCGTGGGTCAGGCGTTCGGCGGCGACCTGGAGGCGGTCACGCTGCACACCGGACTACTGGCCGCACGGCACGTGCTGGACGCGGACGTGGCGGTGGTGTCCCAGGGACCGGGAAACCTCGGGACGGGAACGCCGTGGGGGTTCTCGGGCGTGGCCGCGGGGGAAGCGGTGAACGCCGTTTCCGTGCTGGGCGGCCGGGCGGTGGGGTCGTTGCGGATTTCGTCGGGGGATGCGCGGGAGCGGCATGTGGGGGTGTCGCATCATTCGTTGACGGCTTACGGGAAGGTGGCTTTGGCGGGCGCCGACCTGCCGGTACCCACGCCGATACCGCAGAATCTGGCGGAGCGGATCGGCGGTCAGCTAGCACAGCTGCCGCAGCGGCACCGGATAGTGGAAGTGCCTGTCGGTGGGCTCGACGAAGCCCTACGAGCTTCGCCGGTCAGGCTCTCCACGATGGGCCGCTCGCTTGACGAGGACCCGCTCTACTTTCTCTCGGCGGCCGCCGCCGGCCGCCACGCCGCCTCCCTGCGGTAGGCGCTGGCGGCCCGGGCTCGTCTTCCGGGAGCCCGGGCCGCGTCAGTCGGAGATCAGGCTGTGACGTACGTCAGCGTGTTACCCGTCGTCGCGGTCGTCCCACTTCCACTCGGGCCCACGACGGCGACCGGAATGGTCGAGGTCGTCGGGGTGAATGTCAGGGAGTACGCGCCCGCAGTGGTGACCGCCGGAATCGACGCGCAGTTCAACTGCGTATCGAGCTTTCCGGTCACACCCGCGCAAGTGAGGCTCGCGTTGGACGCGCCACTGACCGTCAGCTGGGTGACGCCCTGCAGTCCCTTGCCGTAGACCGTCAGCGCCGGTGTCGGCGGAGTGGTGGACAGGCTTCCGCTCACACCCGACAGCGGCGCAGTTGTCCGGCTCAACGAGCTGATGACGGCGGCGTACTTGGAGTCGAGCGAGTTGCCCGTACCAGCCACTCCGTCGTTGTAGATGACGACCTTCACCGCGTTCGCGCCTGGCGTTCCAGCGGGAGCCGTGACCTTGAGTGTGCCGGTGCTGGGCGTCGCGGCGTTGTTGCCGCTCGCAGCGGTTCCCGCTGTCCAGGTGTACGACCCGGTTGTCGTGAGGACTGCTCCGTTCGCGCCGGCGAAGGTGACGGTGAGCTTGGTCGCCGCAGGTTGAGTAAGCGCTGGAGTCGAGAACCCGAGCGTGACCGTGCTGCCGCCGAGCGGATTGAACAGCGCAAACACGGGTGTGTTGGCGGTGCTGTCACCGACGACGCCCGACGCACTGGTGATGCTCGTGACGCTGACCGGGTCGATGAACGTGAAGTCGTCCTTCGCGGTGTTCGCTGTCGTATTGCCGGCCGAGTCCTTGATCGTCACGTCAACCTTGCCGGCCGCCACCGCAGGAGCCTTGGCCAGCAAGAGCGTGTCGTCCACGACCGTCACCACCGTCGCGTTGTTCGTGGTGGCCGAGTTGCCGGCGCCGGTCGTGCCGAAATACACGGCGCTCAAATCCGCGAAGCCGTCGAGGTCGGTGTCGGCGACGCTGTTGAACCCGCTACCAGTGATGACGACATATGTGCCGCCGGCCGTCGAACCCTTCTGCGTGCTCATCGAGGTGATCGTGATCAGCGTGCTGGTATCAGCGGATGCCGCCGGCGCCAGCGCGAACGCGCCGCCTCCGGCGCCGAGCAACGCAGCCGTCGCAGCTGCCAGCCGCGCGACCTTGGATGGGGCCTGGAACATGGGTCTCCTTCATCAGACGTGCTGAGTCTGTGGGAGCGGGTGTCCGGCAGGACGACGCGGATCAGTGCCCCCGGTTTGTACAGCTACCTAATTGCAACATAACGTATTAAAACGTCATGAAGGGGTATCGAGAAAGCTCGTCGCGTTCAGGTGCCGCATCCCGACACATCCCGGCGCGCCTGGATCGTCGGCCCTTGAGGCCAAGGCATCCTTACTGCACTATGTCCGCTCTTGTCGCGATCGCGTCTTTGATGCGTGTCCAGTTGATAGCGCTCGTCGCGGTGATGCTCGCCGCCGGCTGCAGCTCCGACCGGGACGGGACGCCGGCCGGCGGCGCTCTGCGCCCGGAGCCGGCCACCGCCCAGGGCGGGAGTCACGACGTCCAGGCCACCAACGGGCCTGGGGGTACGTGTTCAGCCGGGCAGCTACGTATCCGAGTGATTCGTCAACCGCCCGACGCGGTCGGAGGTCCGGTCTACGCCCTCGTGACGCTCACGAACGATTCCTCAACCGCGTGCGTTTTGTCGGGCTGGCCCAATACCTCGGTCGCAGGTGACGGCAAGGTGATACCCCGTGAGGTTCCCCAGCCCGCACCTCCGGTCCGCGTGAGCCTCGCGGACGGCGAATCCGCGTATGCGGCCCTCCGTTGGTCGGCCTGTACCAAGTCCGGCGACGCCTGCGTGACCCGAGCTCGTCTCCATCTCGGGCCACCCGGTGACCACATCTCCGAAACGACACTCATCGGCGTGCCGTCCGGCGAGTCGCCCGAGCTCGCCATCAGCGCCCTGCAGGTCGGCACGATCCAGTCTGGAACATCGAACATCCTCAACTGGTCCTGACCGGCAGTTAGGAGAGCACAATGCAGCGGAGCCTCGTCGGGGCATGCCTGAGCGTGGTCTTGCTCGCCGGCTGTAGCAGCGGCAGCGGGCCACAAACCCCTACCGTCGGGACGCCCGCTGGACCCGGGACACCCTACGCTTCCCAGGACGACCAGTCCGACGAAGTCGGCTCCAACCAGCCCGTCGAGCCGCTCAGCGTCGCCCCACCGGAGCCGGGCACGAAGCCGCCGCTCCAACCCGCCACCCAGGCTCCCCCGCCCCCTCCGGGCGACACGGCACCGTGCAAGACCGCGCAGCTGTCCGCCCGGGTCATCCGACAGCTCGGCACCGGCAAGACGGGCCCCGGCGTCGGGCTCGTCATTCTGACCAACCTCGGCAGCCGGGAGTGCGCACTCAGCGGCTGGCCCGTCGTCGGTCTGACCAGCAAGGGCACCGCGCTCAGCGTGCCCGCCACGAAGGTCAACCGTCCGCACAAACCGGTCGGCATGCTCCTGAAGCCACGGCGAACCGCGTTCGCGGGGATTCAGTGGCGCGGCTGCCCGCCGACCGCGACCGGCTGCCGGACCGGCGACGGCTTCCGCGTGGGCGCACCCGGCTCCACGTCGATCCCGGCCGAGCTGGCCGGCTTCTCCTCCGCCGAGAAGAAGGGCTTCCCGGTCAGCGCGATCGTGGTCGGCTCACTGCAGCCGACCACGACCGACATCCTGAACTGGTGACCGCTCCTACATCGACGCGATCAGGCGATCGACCCGCTCGTCCACGGCCCGGAACGGGTCCTTGCACAGCACGGTCCGCTGCGCCTGGTCGTTGAGCTTCAGGTGCACCCAGTCCACCGTGAAGTCCCGCCGCCGCTCCTGGGCCCGCCGGATGAACTCCCCGCGCAGGCGCGCGCGGGTCGTCTGCGGCGGCACCGACTTGGCCGCGAACACGTCGAGATCGCGCGTGACCCGCTCGACCGCGCCGCGCTTCTCCATCACCGCGAACACGCCGCGACCTCGACGGATGTCGTGATAGGCCAGGTCGAGCTGGGCCACCCGCGGGCTCGACAGCGACAGCTCGTGCCGCTCCGAGTACCGCTCGATCAGCTTCAGCTTCGTCACCCAGTCGATCTCCCGCTCGACCGAGCCCAGATCGTCGCCCTCGACGGCCTTGAGCACCCGGCCCCAGAGGTCGATGATCCGGCGCGCGGCCGGGCCGCCGCCGTAGCGCTCGACGAACTCCGACGCCTTGGAGTGGTACTCCATCTGGATGTCGAGCGCGCTGATCTCCTTGCCGTTCGCCAGCCGGACCGTGCGGCGGCCGGTGATGTCGTGCGAGACCTCGCGGATCGCCCGGATCGGGTTCTCCAGCGTCAGGTCCTTCATCGTGACGCCGGCCTCGATCATCCGCAGCACGATGTCGGCCGCGCCGACCTTCAGCAGCGTCGTGACCTCGTTCATGTTCGAGTCGCCGACGATGACGTGCAGACGACGGAACCGCTCGGCGTCCGCGTGCGGCTCGTCGCGGGTGTTGATGATCGGGCGCGACCGGGTGGTCGCCGACGAGACGCCCTCCCAGATGTGCTCGGCCCGCTGGGACAGGCAGTAGACCGCACCCCGGGGCGTCTGCAGCACCTTGCCCGCGCCGCAGATCAGCTGCCGGGTGACCAGGAACGGGATCAGGACGTCGGCCAGCCGCGCGAACTCCCCGTGCCGCGAGACCAGGTAGTTCTCGTGGCACCCGTACGAGTTGCCGGCCGAGTCGGTGTTGTTCTTGAACAGGTAGATGTCGCCGGCAATGCCCTCGTCGCGCAGCCGACGCTCGGCGTCGACCAGCAGGCCTTCGAGGATCCGCTCGCCGGCCCGGTCGTGGGTGACCAGGTCAGCGACCGAATCGCACTCCGGCGTGGCGTACTCGGGGTGGGACCCCACATCCAGGTAGAGCCGGGCGCCGTTACGCAGGAAGACGTTGCTCGACCGACCCCACGAGACAACACGCCGGAACAAGTACCGCGCCACCTCGTCGGGCGAGAGACGCCGCTGGCCCCGGAACGTGCACGTGACTCCGTACTCGGTCTCGAGACCGAAGATCCGCCGCTCCATGATTGAACATTAGCGGGGGTTTCCCACTCGCACCCGGCAACGGGACGCGTGGTCGATTTGCCCCGTACGGCGGTCGCTCTCCGTTTCGTTTTAGGCGCGATTCAGCGACGCGTAGTAGCGCTGGCACTCTTCGTAGTCGGGAAGCCCGCCGGCCGCGCGCACCTCGGCCAGCGACGGCGCGGCCGCGTCCTTGGCCGACAGCTGCGGCTCGTCGGCCGGCCAGTCGATGGCGAGATCGGGGTCCAGGGGATGGATCGCGTGCTCCCGGGTCGGCGCGAACGTCTCCGAGCAGAGGTAGGTCAGCGTCGCGTCGTCGCTCAGCGCGCAGAACCCGTGCCCGAGGCCTTCGGCCACGTACACCGCGCGCCGGTCACCCTCGTCGAGCGTGACGGTCTCGTGCTGCCCGAACGTCGGCGAACCCACCCGCAGGTCGACGATGACGTCGACGACCGCGCCGCGGACGCAGGTGACGTACTTCGCCTGGCTCGGCGGCACGTCGGCGAAGTGGATCCCCCGCACGACCCCGCGCGCGGAGACCGACAGGTTCCCCTGCGCGAGCCGGAGCGGATGACCGACCGCTTCCGCGAGATGGTCGAACCGGTACCACTCGGTGAACAACCCGCGGGGGTCGCCGTGCAGGACCGGGGTGATCTCGAAAGCACCGTCGATGCTCAGCGGTCGAATCTTCACGCGGCCACCGTACTGTCCCCGCCGTCGTTCCGTTTCCCGCCCCCGTCGGGCGTCCGCCGGCGGTCCTGCACCCCTTCCCCTTCGATCTTTACGCCTACCAGGGCACCACCGATGGGCATGTTCCGAGCCACGACCGACCACCCGTGAGCGGCCGCGATCGCGGCCACGATGGCCAGTCCCAGCCCGGCACCGGAGCTCGGGCCCGGGCTGCGGGTCCCGCCCCGGTAGAAGCGCTCGAACACCCGGTCCGGATCCGGCAGGCCGGGCCCGGAGTCGACGACCGCCAGCAGGACGTCGCCGGAGTCCTCGACCGACACCCGCACCTCGGCCGGCGTGCCGGGCGGGGTGTGCCGGGCCGCGTTCGCCAGCAGGTTGTCGAGGATGCGGCGCACGCCGACCGGATCGGCCGACACGGTCACCGGGTCCGGGGCGTGCACGGTCAGCCCGGACGCCCCGGCCACGGCCGCCGCCGCGGCCGCGTCGGTCGCCACCGCGACCAGGTCGACCGGCGCGATCACCGGGGCGTGGTCGCGGTCCAGAGCGGCCAGCGCCAGCAGGTCGTCCACCAGGAGCCCCATCCGCTGCGCCTCGGACTCGATCCGGCCGATGACCAGGGCCAGATCCTCGGCCGGCACGCCCCGACGGAACAGCTCGGCGTAGCCGCGGATCGTCGCGATCGGCGTGCGCAGTTCGTGCGAGGCGTCGTCGACGAACCGGCGCAGGCGCTCCTCGGACGCGTCCCGCTCGCGCAGCGCGGTCCCGATCCGATCCAGCATCCGGTTCAGCGCCTGCGCGACCTGACGCCCCTCGCCGAACCCCTCCGGCACGGCGATCCGCTGACCGACGTCCTCCAGGCTGACGCCGTCGGCCGAGTCGGCGATCCGGGCCAGTGGCCGCAGGCCGCGGCGGACCAGCCACCAGCTGGCCAGGCCGGTCGCGACCAGCGCGACGATCGGCACGCTCAGGATCGTCGTGAGGACGGTCCGAACCAGCGCGTCGGTCGCCCCGGTCCGCGAGCCGACGACCAGCGTGGCACCGCCGGACACGCGCAGGACGCGCACCAGCGTCCGCTCGTCCCCGGCCGGGACCCGGCTCGGCCCCGACCGGTACGGATAGGAGCGGACGGTGTCCGCGGGCAGCGCGCGCCCGTCGGCCGTCCGCACGGCTCCGGCCCGGGTCAGCGCCGCCTCCGGGACCGCGCCGGACGTCGCCAGCGTGCGGCCCCGGGCATCGACGACGGCCCCGAACGACAGGTGCTCGTTCCGGCTGAGCACCGCCCCCAACGTCGCCTCGATCGGAGCGGGGTCGGCCCCCGGCCCCGTGTCCACCAGCGTCAGCACCGCGCCCGCCTGGGCCGCCGCCGACGCCAGGTTCGACTGGGTGCGCTGGTTCGCCACCGAGTGGATCGACCATGCGCTCACCATCGCGGTCCCCAGCAGGCCCACCGCGAGCAGCGCCACCGTGGTCAGCGCGACCCGGGTCCGCAGCATCACGGTGGGGGCCGCATTGCGTATCCCACCCGCGCGACCGTGTGCAGCAGCGGCGGACCGAGCGGGTCGAGCTTGCGGCGCAGATAGCTGACGTACGTCTGGACCGTGTTGTCGCTGGCCCCGAAGTCCCCGCCCCAGACGTGGTCGAGGATCTGGGCCTTGCTCAGCACCCGGCCGGCGTTCGCGGCCAGGTACCGCAGCAGCCGGAACTCGGTCGGCGTGAGCGTCACCGGGACGCCACCGCGGCGCACCTCGTAGGCGTCCTCGTCGATCTCCAGGTCTCCGCAGGCCAGGAGCGTCCGCGACGACGGCCCGCTCCGGCGCAGCACGGCCCGGACCCGGGCGACCAGCTCGTCCAGGCTGAACGGCTTGGTGAGGTAGTCGTCGCCGCCGGAGTCGAGCCCGGCGATCCGGTCGCGGACGTCGTAGCGGGCGGTCAGGAAGATCACCGGAGCGGTCGTCCCGCCGCGACGCAGCCGCGCGCAGGCGTCCACACCGGAACCGTCGGGAAGGACGACGTCGAGCACGATGAGGTCGGGGCGGAAGCGACCGACCTCGGTCAGCGCACCGCGCACGGAACCGGTGACCGCGGTGCGGTAGCCCTCGTAGCGCAAGGCCATCGCGACGAGCTCGGCCAGCGCGGTCTCGTCGTCGACGACCAGGACGCGGGACACCTCGTTGGTCATCCCTCCATCCTGGCGGCCGGGAGCACGCGAAGGCTGGGGAAAACCTGGGAATCCGACGGCCGGGCCGGTGGACTCCCAGGGTTTTCCCGGCGCGGTCCCAGGGCGGCCGCAGCCGCGCCCGGTGAGCTGGCGTACATGCGAACACTCACCGACTTCGTGCTCCGGCACAAGCTCGTGGTCTGCCTGTCGTGGCTGCTGGTGGCCGTCGCCGGGGTGCTGGTCACGCCCGGCCTCTCGAAGGCGCTCACCGCCGACTTCAGCCAGCCCGGGCAACCCGGCTACGAGGCGAACCAGCGGATCGTGGACCGGTACGGCAGCGGCGGGGCGGTCACCCCGCAGGTGGTGGTCGTCCGGCTGCCGCCCGGCTCGACGGCCGACGACCCGGCCCTGGGACGGGCCTTCGCGGCCGCCGCGGACGCGGTCCGCGGCCGGGCGGTCTCCTATGCCGACACCCGGGACCCCGCGCTGCTCGCCGACTCCGGACGGGTGACCTACGGGCTGGTCTGGGCGTCCGACCGGCGTGCCGTGCCGGTCGGCGTGGTCCGGGCCGCGCTGCCGGCCGGTTCGTCCGTGCAGGTCACCGGGCTGGCGCAACTCACCGACTCGGGCGGCGGCCGGCAGGGGCTCAGCATCCTCACCGAGGTCCTGATCGGCGCGGTCGGCGCGCTGGTCGTGCTGGCGTTCGTGTTCGGTTCGTCGCTGGCCGCGCTGCCGGTGCTGCTCGCCGGTATCGCGATCCTCGGCTCGTTCCTGCTGCTGCGCGGGCTGGCCGAGCTGACCGAGGTCAACACCGTCGTCCAGTTCGTCGTCGCACTGATCGGCCTGGGCGTCTCGATCGACTACGCGCTGCTGATCGTCACCCGCTGGCGGGAGGAGCGGGCCTCGACCGACAACGTCGGCGCGGTGCGCCGGGCGATGCTGACGGCAGGCCGGTCAGTGCTGGTCAGCGGCGTCAGCGTGGCGATCGGGCTGGTCGCGATGGTGCTCGTCCCGGTGCCGGTGCTGCGCAGCATCGGGCTCGGAGGGATCCTCATCCCGCTGGTGAGCGTGCTGCTCGTGCTGACGTTGCTGCCGGTGCTGCTGGCCACCGCCGGTCCCCGGCTGGACTGGCCGCACCGGCCGGTCGGCCGGAACGCCGACCGGCGCTGGAGCGGCTGGGCCCGGCTCGTCCTGCGCCACCGGTGGGCGGCCGCCGCGGCGGGCCTGGTGGTACTGCTCGCGCTGGCCGGTGCGGCGAGCGGGCTCCGGCTCGGCGACCCCGGTACCGAGTCGTCGACCGCGACCGGCCCGGCGGCCGCGGGCCTGCAGGCCCTGCGGACGGCCGGGGTGCCCACGGGCGTCCTCGCCCCGATCGAGGTACTCGCGGGGGATTCCGCGGCGGACGCGCTGCGCGAGATCCCGGGCGTCGTCGCGGTGGTGACGTCCGAGCCCGGCCTGCTCGAGGTGCTCCCGGCCGACGAGCCGAGCACCGACGCCGGGGCCGAGACCCTCCGGCGGGTCCGTGACGCGGTGCCCGAGTCTGCCCAGGTCGGCGGGCCAGCGGCCCAGAGCAAGGACGCGATCTCGGCGATCTACGACGTGTTCCCGCTCATGCTCGGCCTGATCGCGCTGGTGACGTTCGCCGTGCTGACCCGCGCGTTCGGCTCGGTCGTGCTCGCGGTGAAGGCCGTCCTGCTCAACCTGCTCTCGCTGGCCGCGAGCCTCGGCGCGCTGGTGCTGATCTGGCAGTACGGGTACGGGTCGCAGCTGCTCGGCGGGCTGCCGGCCCTGGGCTCGATCACCGAGTTCATCCCGGCGATCGTGTTCGCGTTCCTCTACGGGCTCTCGATGGACTACGAGATCTTCCTGCTGGCCCGGATCCGCGAGGAGTACGACCGCACCGGCTCGACGCCCGAGGCCGTCGTCGGCGGCCTCGGGAGCACCGGACGGCTGGTCACCAGCGCGGCGCTGATCCTCGCGCTGGCGTTCGCGTCGCTGGCCGCGGCCCCGGCGACCGAGCTCAAGGTGTTCGCGAGCGCGCTGGCGATCGGCATCCTGCTGGACGCGACCGTGGTGCGGGCGTTGCTGGTGCCCGCACTCATCGGTGTGCTGGGGTCGGCGACCTGGTGGTCACCTCAGGGCTTGCGCGCCACCACGACGAACTCGTTGTAGGCGAAGAACTTCCCGGCGAACCGCGGAAACGGGAACGAGTACTTCTTCACGACGGTCAGACCCACGTCCCGGGCCAGCGCCGAGACCTCGTCGAAGCCGCTGAACCGGATGTGGGTCGCGTCGGTCGTGTAGCCCTTCTCCTGCGGCGTGATGAACACGACGCGGCCGCCCGAGCGGAGGTAGGGCAGGTACGACTCGACCACGGCCTTGGCGTCCGGCTCGAGCAGGTGCTCGACCAGGTGCGAGGCCAGGATCGCGTCGAACGAGCCGGGCTGGAAGTCGTCCGAGGCGAAGAAGTCGTCGACCGTGTACGCGGTGAAGCCGCGGGCCCGGGCGAGCTCGATCGACGTGGGGTTGTGGTCGACGCCGACCGGCGGCGGATTCTTGCCGTCCTGCAGGTGCGAAAGGTTGCGACCGATGCCACAGCCGACATCGAGCGTGCGGCCGAGCTGCAGCCGGCGCAGGTTCCACCGGTAGGGGGCCTGGACGTTGAGCACCTGCTTCCAGCGGGCCGTCTCCAGCCGCTGCAGCCGCTCGGCGTAGTCCGCGCCGGCGGTGCCGGGTGCCTCGTTGGTCGCCAACGTCCAAGCCCTTTCGTCTGACGGTGTTTCCGGCACCCTAGTGCTCGAGGAGCTCGATCAAGTAGTCGCCGTAGCCGGACTTGCGCAGCGGCTCGGCCAGCGCACGCAGCTGGGCGTCGTCGATGTAACCCTGCCGCCAGGCGACTTCCTCGACGCAGCCGATCTTGAAGCCCTGCCGCTCCTCGATCACCCGCACGTACTCCGCCGCCTGAACCAGCGACGTGAACGTGCCGGTGTCCAGCCACGCGGTGCCCCGATCCAGCACGGTCACCTTCAACGCCCCCTCGTCGAGGTAGGCCTGGTTGACCGCCGTGATCTCCAGCTCACCCCGGGCACTCGGCTTCAGGCCCTTGGTGATCGCCACGACCCGGTTGTCGTAGAAGTACAGCCCGGGCACCACGTACTTGCTCTTCGGCTTCTCCGGTTTCTCCTCCAGCGAGAGCACCGTGCCGGTCTCGTCGAACTCCACCACGCCGTAGGCCTCGGGGTTGGCCACCGGATAGGCGAACACCCGGCCACCGGTCAGCCCGTTGTGCGTCGAGAGCTGCCGGCCCAGACCCGCACCGTGGAAGATGTTGTCGCCCAACACCAGCGCCACCGGCTCGTCGCCGATGAACTGCTCACCGATCAGGAACGCCTGCGCGATCCCGTCCGGAGACGGCTGCACCGCGTACTGGATGTCCATGCCCCACTGCGAGCCGTCGCCGAGAAGCTTCTCGAACTGCGCCGCGTCCCCCGGTGTGGTGATCACCAGCACTTCCCGGACGCCCGCGTACATCAGCGTTGACAGCGGGTAATACACCATCGGCTTGTCGAAGACGGGCATCAGCTGCTTCGACACAGCGTGAGTAATCGGCCACAGACGGGAACCTGTGCCGCCGGCCAGGAGGATTCCGCGCACGGTGCGCAGCGTACGCGATTCAGAAGTACCGATGTTCGCGCGCTGCGGCCTTCACGAAACGTTAAGTGAGCCCGGTCGCACGACCAGCCTCAGCGAGGCCGACATCAGCGGCGGAAACGGTCGGCCTCGAGGGCGGCCCGCTCGTACAAGTGGGCCGCGCGCAGCGGCTCTCCGTGGCGGCTGAACAGCTCGGCCGCCGCCGGCAGATTGCCCGCGACTTCGGCGTCCCAGGCCTCGTCGCGCCAGCTCCGCCGCTCGGACGCCTCCCGCTGTCCCCGGCCGGCCAGCCGGGCGATCCAGTCCCGGGCCCGGCGGCCGGCCGTCGGCGGCTCCTTCGGCGGGGCCGGTTTCGGAAGTTCAGGCGTCAACTCGACCTCGATCGCGGCCAGCGTCTCGATCGCCTCCACCGGCAGTTGCGGATCAATGTCCGGAAGCGGGCCGACCCAGAGCGTCCACACCGGCTCATGGCGCGACAGGTCGAACGCGACCGCGCCTTCGGGCAGCGCCACCACCGCGGTGCGCTCGTCCTGACCGAACAACCGGCGCCGGGCCGCAGCTGGGATCCGAGGCCGGAAGCGGTATCCGATCGGGACGTAGAGCGGACCGGGGCCGACCGCCCGCAGCGGCTCACCGATCGCCAGCCGTTCCAGCAGCCCTCCGGCCGCGGTGAGCAGGTGCCGATCACGTCCCTGAACGAGGATCGCGATGTCGGCCAGCGGATGCCCCTCCAGCAGCGCGGGCAGCGTCTCGAGATCGTCGCCCTCCAGCAGCACCGCGTCGACCGGAATCCCGTGTGCCCGCGCCGGTACGATCCGCACTGCCGGTACGCTGAGGTGGACCGGGGGGTCGTCCGAGCCGGACGCGGGGGTCAGCGGATAGTCGTCTGCGAGCCGCGCGAGGCCGGCAGCGTCCGACGCCTCTCCGATCCAGGTGAGCCGAGCGCACCCTGCGCCCGGGCCGGCCAGCAGCCAGGCGTCCGTATCGACGAGAGCCGCCAGCTGATCGTCCGGGAGAGGCGAAGCGAAGCCGGCCTCGACCAGCAGTCGGCCGCCTACGGCGACCCGGCACACGGTGACGAACGGATCGTTCGCCAGGGCCACCAGCAACGACGGCGGTAGCGTGCCCTTTCCGGCGGTCAGCCGCATCGCGGTCAGCGTGGTCGTCCGCGCGACCGCGCCCTGGCGGCCGGTCGGCGGTCCCTCGAACAGCGGCTCCAGCCGGACGAGTTGGTGCGAGACCGACAGGCCCAGCTCGAGCGCCCGCTGCACCAGGCCGGAGGCGTGCTCCCCGCGCAGCAGGACAATGGCTTCGGCCGGCGCAACGCCCAAGGCCACCGCCCGCAGGCCGGCCACCCGCACCAGTTCGGTGAGGTCCGCGTCGGTCAACGTCCCCAAGTCGAGGCCACCGCGGGCGGCTCCCGGCGCCGGAGGCGGTCCCCAGCCGGTGTCGGGCCAGAGCCGTCCGCCGGACTCGACGTAGGCGCGGCCTCCGACGGCCGCGACCAGTTCCCGGCCGAGGTCGAGGGGTAGCGTTCCCGCCACCCACCAGGCCGGCCCGGACGCCGGACGGAGGATCCGGACGTCGGAGCCATACCCGGCGGCCCGCGCCTGCCCGAGGTAGATCAAGGCCGCGGACGCCGACCCGAAGCGCCCGGCCAGATCAACGACCGGAGCCGGCACCGGATCGGCCGCCCTGCTCCCGGGCTCCTCAGCCCGAGCCTCGTCGTCGAACTGGTAGTCGTCGACCTCGTAGCCGTCATCCGAGGGGTCGTCGGGCGCCGTCCGGCCCGACGCCCGCGAGGGCAGCTGATCGGCGGGAATCGGTTCGACCTGCCTGGAGAATGGATCGCTCATAGCGACAGCGGCCCCGTCACATCCATCGGATCGATCTCCTCGGGCGGCCGGGCATCCGCGGGCGCCGATGGCAGCGGCGGTAGCGTCAGCTCGGTGCGTAGCACCCGGCGCGACCACTCCGCCCAGCGATCCACGGCCCCCCAGCGGCCGCCCCGCACGGCCGCGGCGAATACCAGCGCCGCCTGGTCGTACCGTCGCGTCTGCTCGGCCAGGGCTATGGCCCACTCCTCGGCCTGCCGAGCCTCGGCGGTCGCATCCGCTCCGGAGAGCAGCGCGCACACCGCCCGGAAGGTGTCGAGCAACGGCGGGCGGCGGACCCCCTCGGCGACGTCGCAGCGGGTCAGAACCACGGCGCGGCGGACGGCCGAGTGACCGTCGGTGGCCGCGAGCACGGCGCGGGCCGCCGAGGGGTCGCCGGCGTGATGCACGAGGCGCCAGCCGGCGAGTTCCGGTTCGCCGGCGAGTACGTACTGGTCGGCGGCGGCCCGATCGAGCCCGAGCTCCGCGAACTCGTCGCCGGCCTGGCGGTGCGCGCCCGCGAGCGCGAGGCAGCGGGCGGCCTCGGCCGGTTGCCCGGCGGTGTGGTAACACGCCGCAGCGTGGCGCAGGAGGTCGGCGTCAGGCATCGCGTTCGGCCTCCCGTCGGGTCTCCGGTTCGGCCGACGGCCGCACGTGGGCCTGCCGTTCGACGGCCGGGCCGGGCGCGAGTTCCTCGATCAGAGCGTTGCGTTCGACGACCTGCGCAACGTCGGCCGTCGCCCGGTCGTGGCGCGCGTCGTGGTCCTCGGCGCGACCGGTGACGCCGGACGAGCCGACATCGTCGACGCGGAATTCCTCGACCTCCCCGGTCTCGGCGTTGTAGCGGAAGGTGACCCGTACGCGCATCGCCCCACGTCCCTGTCGTCCGGCCACACCGTCTCAGGCGGGCATTTCGAACTCGATCTCGATCACGCCGCCGGCCTCGGTGAGGCGGAGGCCCTCAGCCCGGCGGGCGCGGGCATACGCGAGGATCGCGTCCCGGTACGCCTCGGCCAGCGCTCGATGGAACACGCTGCGGGCCTGCACGCCGACTGCTTCCAAGCGGGCCTCGGCGGCCCGGCTGAGCGCCTCCGCGCGGGTTCGGGCCGCCTCGGCGAGCGCGGCGTCCGCCCGTTCGCCCGCCTCCGCCTCCACCCGCGCGCCCTCGGCCAGATCGGCCTGCCTGCGCGCCTCGTCCAGCAGTTCGCGCGCCCGCGCCGCGAGGCCGCGTTCGGCGTCCAGTTCGGCGTCGCGCCGTGCGTCGGACTCTCGGCGTCCGCCCCACCCGTCGTCGTAGTAGGTGCCGACGCCTTCGACCTCAGCGGTCTCCGACACGGTTCCCCGGACGACCTCGGAGGCGTCCCCGGTGACCTGTACATCCGCACTGGCCTGGGCAACGATCTCCATTTCCCGGGTCTGCGGATGGTAGGCGACATAGCCACCCTCCACGGCGTGCCGGAACGAGTCGCCGTCCTGCTCCCAGCCCGGGATCCGGCCGAGGACGCCGGCCAGCGCGGCGAGCGTCGGCCCGCCCAGCGTCGCGTCCAGCGACTCGCGGACGCGTGCCTCGCCGGTCGCCGTGCCCCGCCGCACGACCTGGCGCCGCACCTGCTGCTCCCAGGCGTCCTCGATCGTCCGGCTGGCCCGCACCCGGACGCGGCGTGGATTACACATCGACGCTCCTCTCTGCTTCGGCCCCTAGCAGCTCGCGGTAGGCGGTCACCATTTCCCGCTGTTCGCGCCGGACGTCCTCGATCAGCGCGCCCTGCTGCGGATGGTCCCGGCGGAGCTCGACGGCGAGTGCACGACCACGGCGCAGCAGGTCGCGAAACTCTTCGACGGTGGTGATCCGTTCCCGCTCGGCGACCTGTTTCCGGAGCTCGAGTCGCAGTTCGGCCGGGTCCCGGGTGACGTGACCGAGCCTGTCCAGCGGGACGTCGTGGTCAGCGGCGACCCGGCGGATCGTCGGCTCGTCCCGCGGGCTCGCCCAGAGGTGCACGAGGGGCGCCAGGTCGGACAGCTCGGCTTCCCGCCGCCCGGCCAGCAGCGCGGTCGCCGCGAACGCCTTCTGGCCCTTGACCGCCCGCCGGTCGGAAAACGTGACGCCCTCCGCGCGGAGCGCCCGCACGATGCGCCCGTAGGCCGGCCGGATCGGGGCCAGGTCGACCTCGCCGAGGACACGCCGCAGCCGGATCAGATCGGTCACCGGGAACGTCGCTGCGCCGGCCGGGAGGGCACCGTTACCGCTGTCGGTGAGCGCCTCCTTACCGGTGAGCCATTTCTCGCGGGTCCAGCCGAGCCCGAGGACGTCCTCGATGTCGTCGTCCGGAACGTAGCCGAGGGTGCAGCGCAACAGGAATCGGTCGCTGAACGCGGCCAGCAGCGGATCGTCCGGCATCTCGTTGGACGACCCGAGCAGCGTGACGAGCGGGACCGGCTCGGCCTCGGCTCCATTGTGGTAGGTGCGCTCGTTGACGAGCGTCAGCAGCGTGTTCAGGATGGCCGAACTGCCCTGGAAAACCTCGTCGAGGAACGCGACCTCGGCCTTCGGTAGCATGCCGGTCGTGTTGACCCGGTACACACCTTTCTCGCGCAGCAACCGGAGGTCGACCGGGCCGAACAACTCCGCCGGTTCGGTGAACCGGGTCAGGAGGTAGCTGAAGTACTGCGCTTTGAGCATGCGCCGGAATCGGTCGAGCAGGCTGCTCTTCGCCGTACCCGGGGGCCCGAGCAGCAGTACGTGCTCTCCGCACAGGGCGGCCAGGCCTACCAGGTCCACGGCCTCGTCCCGACCGACGAAGTCACGTTTGACCTCGTCGAGTCGCGTCGCGTAAGTGCGGGCCAGCACGCGCGTCGCGCGGTCGAGTGTGGTCGTCGTCACTACTGATCGCCCTCCCCAAGGGCTGCGGTGGTCTGGGTGGACAGCGGCCGGAGCGCCTCGGCCAGTTCGTCGGCCGCGGCGGCACTCGCAACCCCCTCGGCGGCCAGCGAGGTCTCGCCCTGGCCGGTGAGTCCGGCCAGATCACCCAGCGACCCGAGCGCGGACGCGGGCAGCACCAGAGTCGTCCGGCCCCGGCGCTCACCCGGACTACCGAGTGGCTGTCGGCGATCGACGTCGCGTTGCTGCTTGCCACGGCGGAGCTCACCGACGAGCTCGCCCAGCCGCCGTGCGTCGGCCGGACGTTTCGGATCACCGACCAGCTCATCCGCACGAGCGTCCCGAAAGATGGATCGGATCTCGTCACCGTTCATGCCTTCGGTGGCGCGGGCGATGGCGCCGGTGAGCTTCTTCGAGACCGGCACGTCGAAGTGCTGGGCGTGCACCCTCACGATCTCCTCGCGCGCGCGAGAGTTCGGCAGGTCGATCTTGATCGGCCGGAAGCGGCTGGGACGCAGCAGCGCCTCGTCGATCAGGTCGATCCGGTTGGTGGTACCGACGATCAGCACCGGAACCTCCGGACGGAACCCGTCGAGCTCGGTGAGCAGCTGGGCGACGATCGCGTTCCCGGCCCGGCTGCCCCCGTCGTCCCGGCCGGTGCGGCTGGCCGCGATGGAGTCGAATTCGTCGAACACGACCACGGAGGGGGCGTTGCGGCGAGCTTCGGAGAACAGCTCGCGGATCTTCCGCTCGCTCTCCCCCACGTACATGTCGGTGATCTCGGGTCCGGAGACGACCAGAATGGTGGCGTCCAGCCGGGCCGCGATCGCCTTGGCGAAAAGCGTCTTCCCGGTACCGGGCGGCCCGTGGAAGATGAAGCCGCGGGGCACCAGGTCGTGCTGGAGATGTACCGGGAGATCGGGTGCGCCGTTGATGATCGTCAGTGCCCGGATCAGCTCCGTCTTCACGTCGTCGTAACCGCCGATCGCGTCGAACGGGACGGTCGGGACCTCGAAGGCGCTGGACGTCCGAGCCTTGAAGACACGGAGCTCGTGCAGGAGGTCGGCGAACGACGGTCGCCGTCCCTCATCCGCCTGCTCCCGGTACTGGTGATGGGCGAACCGCAACGCGTGGCGCAGCCGGACGGCATTCAGACCGGCGACGTGCTTGTAGAGGCCACCGTCGTCGAAACCGGCGAACCGCTCGGCCTCGTCGCGTGTGATCAGCGCCCGGCCGACCGGGACGGTCGAGCCGTCGGCCGCCGGAAGCACCCGGGGCAGGATGTCGATCGCCAATCGGACGTCGAACCGGTTGGCGAGCACCTCCGGGACGACCAGGGACGGGTCGACGAACGCGAGCAGCACCCGGTCACTGCGGTCGTAGAGGACGTCGGTCAGCTCGCGGGCTTCCGCGGTGAGCGTCGCGTCGGTGCCTCCGGCCAGGAGGTCCAGATGGCGCACGACGAGGACGTCCTGCGGCTTGGCGTCCGCGACCGCCTGCTGCAACGCGGCCAGCAACATCGTGCGCCGGTCCGCGGACATGCCGAACGGACCCGCGGGCTGTTCGGTCGCCGCGGCGCGCACGTGCACCGCGTCCCGGCCCGACCGCCCGACGATGTCCTCGGCCAGGTGCTCGACGAGCAACTTCTCGCACCGGACGAGGACCGACAAGCCCCGCTCGAGGTATCCGGCCGCAGCGGTGATCTCCAGGTCGTGGGCGAGCAGCACGGCGTCCCGGTCGGACAGCTCGGCCGGGTGGTCCACGCCGGCGACGATGACCGCTCCGAGTGGAACGTCGGTACCCGGCGTGCCGGGCGTGCTCGGCACCCCCGGTGTGCTCGGCGCCCCCGGTGTGTCAGTCGGCCTCGGTCGCGTCGCGTCTGCTGGTACATCGCCGTCCACGCGCAGTGGAGCGAGATCCGGTGGACGGTAGACCGGCGTGCCGGCGGACGGAGCGACCACGCTCAGCCGCAGCCGGCGGACCGGGATCTCGAGATGCTCGGGCTCGAGCGGTGCCAGGCTCAGCGCCGGGGAATCGGTCAGCAGCCCGCCGAGCGTGAGTTCGGGCTCGTCCATTTCGACGAGCAGGATGCGATCCTTCAGCTGCTGCGGGTCGCCGAGGGGAACCAGTGTGATCTCGATCTGGCCACTCATGATTGCACCGCCCGGGTCAGTCGGAATCGGTGGACGAGCGTCAGCGCGTACCGGTGATCGCGTAGCAGCCGCCGGCTCCGCAGTGCCTGCGGCGATCGCCGGTCGATACTGGCCAGGGGCGCCCAGTACCGCACGGTGGCGAGCGCCAGCGGATCCGCGTTTCCGGAACCCAGCTCGGTCGCCGCCCAACCGAGCCGGGCGGTCCAGTCGCCGCCGTGGCGCGCCCGGGCCGCGGTGTAGACGTCGAGGACCGCGTCGGCGTGCGAGAGCGCGAACCGGGTCAGCAGCTCCTCTCGCCAGCGGAGCACCTCCGGATCGGCCGACCAGCGGGACCAGGCATTGACGAGAACCGCCGGCCCCCGCGGACGACCCAGCAGGTCGACCGCCAGCTGGGCTTCGCGCCCGGTGGCCTCCGACCCGAGCCGCCGAAGCGACGGCCGGTCGAGTACCGCCGTCAGACCGGAGCCGTCGCGCAGGAGGTCGATCAGCGGATCGGGGACGCGAGACTGCTGGCCGCGGGCCGCCGGCCCGCGCCCGCCGGCCAGGACGGCGTCGAGCAGTCCGTGGCGGGCCACCGCATCGGCCCAGCCGACGAACGGGGTGACCGTTCCGGCCAGCCGCTCGGCCAGTACCGGCTGACCGCGGCCGGCCAGCGCGGCCGCGAGCAGCAGCGTTTCCGAACCGATCGACCCGTCGTCGCCGAACGGCGGCACGCCCGCGCCGAGCCGGGCCGCGTGCTGCTGGGCGAGCTCGCGGAGCGACGTCTGCAGGGATGCGCTGGGCTCACCCAGCCGCCGGGTTCCGGTCAGCGGCCCCACCGGCAGGCTGCCGGTCCGATCGACCGCCCAGCGCAACACCGCATGCACCGATTGCTCGGCGGACCTCTCGCCCCACGGCAACCGGACGGCGCGCGGCGACCGGGCGGCAGGCGGCGGCGTGGCGTCGACGGTCATGGCGCGGCCACCCAGTACGGCGACAGCTCCATCGGCGCGGCCGACGCGTCCGGAGCCCGGTGGTAGAAGCGCAATACCCGGCTCGTACGGTCGAGGTTGACCAGCCCGGCCACCTGCCAGGGGCGCCGGAACGTCGTGAGGTGCAGGTCGACGTCGATCGACGACAGCCCCAGGCGATCACTCGCCGAAAACAGATGGGTGTGATACCAGCCGACCAGCCGCTCGCCGTTGCCGCGCCGGATGAGCTGCCGAGCGATCCGAAGGAAGCTTTCGCCGGTGAACGTGAAGTGCAGCATCGAGGCGCCGGTGCGTTCGGCCGCCAGCGCGGCCGTGATCTCCACCAGCAGGCGAGTCGGGTCCGCGGAGTCGCGGTGGACGTGCCCGGCCAGAAAACCGCCCTCCTCGACCTCGCGGGAGAAGTCCGCCTCGTGGTCGAACTGGGCGTGTACGTCCGCGGCGACGACGACCGCGACCGAGCCGTGAGCGGGCGCGGGATCGGTGACGCCGAGGTCTTCCAGCGTCGCCAGCGGAGGGTCCGGCTCGGCGACCTCCTCCAGGTGGAAAAGCGGGGTCACCGTTCCGCTGGTGCGGATGCCGATGACCCCGTCGACCGCGGGTGTC
Organism: Cryptosporangium phraense; assembly: GCF_006912135.1. Lineage (NCBI taxonomy): Bacteria > Bacillati > Actinomycetota > Actinomycetes > Cryptosporangiales > Cryptosporangiaceae > Cryptosporangium > Cryptosporangium phraense. The sequence continues at coordinate 72,693 of NZ_VIRS01000001.1, forward strand.
GGCCGGACCATGCGACCGTCGAATCCGGGGGCGACTACACCGAACCCCCAGTGTGTCTCGGCCGGAGCGGCCTTCGCGAGCTGCTCCTGGAGCGGTCCGGCGATCACTTCGCTGACCGGATGTGGATGGCGGTACAGCACGGTGTCGTCTCCCCCCGCCTGGACGATCCGGACCTGCACGTAACCGTGGCTGCCACGGAGATTGACGAGCTCGGGCGGCCCCGGCAGGACGCCGTCCTCGGCGACCGGCAGGAACAAGAGATGGAATCGGCAGCCGGCCAGCGAGCGGCCGAGCATCGGTTCGAAGAAGTGTTGGAGCAGCGGGACCAGTGGCACCCGCCCCACGCTGAGATAGTCGTCCGTCCGGTAGATCTCGACCTCGGCGGTCACCCCCCACCGCCGGCGCCGAATTCGTCCTCGGAGCGCGGATCGTCGGGGTCGGAGTCGTCGGGGTCGGGCAGGAACTCGATGACGTTGCGATAGGTGCCACCGACCGAACGTGGGCGGAAGAACACCGTGCCACCGATTCCGGCGATCCGGTCCTGGTTGTCCCAGACCCACTCGGCCGCCCGGCGGTCGTAGTAGTTCCCGCGCACCGTGGGCTCCTCGTCGACGGCCCCGCCGACCTCGAACAGGCCGTAGTTGCGGAACCCGGCGATGTCGACGAGTACCTGGGCCAGCTCGGAGAAGTCGAGGCTGGGCTGGTACAGCTCGTCGAGCGCGCCGAGGCATACCTTGCCCCGCATGAACGGCCGTTTGCGGGCGAGCGGACCGTCGTAGTTCGGATAGACGTTCGGATGGAAGATCGGCGTGACCCAGAAGACCAGCGGTGGCTGGATCGGGAACTCGGGCGGGAGCTGGATCCGCACCTGGTGCTTGCTCGTCTCGACCGGATCGCCGGGCTCGTCCGGCGCGCCGCTGCTTGGTGGTCCGGGCGCGAAGCTCCGGGCCACGAAGTCGATTTCGTACTCGGTCGGCAGCTCGGTGGAGTTGGCGCGTACCGAGACGTCGGGCCGGGAGTCGGCGAACGCCATCAGCTGGTTGCGCGCCCGGAACAGCGCGTCCTGCCGGTCGAGCGGGTTGATCGACCCGGCCGTGGCCTCGACGCCCAGCCGGACCCGGTCGCCGTCGCGCACCCCGGCGTCGTCCAGGGTGTCCTGCGAGTTGAGCCGCCGGTCGGTGCCGTCGGGCTTCAGGTGTTCGACGACGACGTTCCTGGTCGGATCGGAAGTCGGGTACTCGGCCCCCATCACCTGCGCGGAGACGTCGCCGACCGTCTGCTGGGCCGGGACGTCCCGGATGCGGAACGCCCGACCGTCCGGTCCCTCGACGTACAGCGCGCGCAGGAGGTAATCCCGCCGGCCCGGGGGGACGACGTTCCAGCTCAGGTCGGTGTCGTCAAGCCGACGGCGGACGGTGGCAGGGTCGGCGAAGGCCACCGCGAAGGAGACCGCGTACGGGGTGGACCAAACCTCCTGGGGCTCGAGGCCCAGCCCGGCCAGGGTGGCCTCCGCGGTCTGTCGCTCGTCTTCCGAGCCCGCCCGGACCAGGACGTGCACGACCCGGTCGTCGAGATCAGTGGCGCGGATGCCCTCCACCGGGGACGGCTCCGGCTCCGGCTCCGGGTCCGGCTCGTCGGCGGCCGCTAGCGAGCGGAACGGCACGACCTCGTCGTGGTCGCCCGGGCCGATGACGCCGTACCGTTCGGCCAGCTCACGAAGTTGGGGGTGATACGGGTAGACCTCGAGCACCTCGGCGAGCAGCCGGTAGTGCGGCTGCTGGACCGCGCCGGCGTCGATCCGGGCGAACATCTCCTGCCAGAACGTCCGGGCATCGGCGAACGGCAGAATCTGGTCCGGTCGCAGCCCGATCCGGAGCAGAACATCACGGGCCGAACCGGCCTCGGCGAAGATCCGCGGCAGCACACGCCGGAGCGTCATCCGGTCGTCGTCGGTCAGCGGGAGGTCGCGGAAACGGCGTGCGGGTTCGTCACCGGCCGCACGGCGCCGTTGAGGCTGAACCATCGGTACCCCCCTTCCGGCGTCAGAACGGGCAGGATCTCGCCCGGCGCCACCCCGTACTCGTACAGCCGGCGACCGGACTCGGCGTCGCGCAGTCGTTCGGAGAGCCGCGGCCGGCCCAGCGGCGCTCCACAGTGTCCACACGCGTCGACGCCCCCCGAACGCGTCTGCGCGGTGCCGTCCTCCGACTCCGAGTCCGTGACGGACAGGGGGTCGGACAACCCGGGGGGATCGTATCGCCGACCGCACGCTCCGCAGTGGCCGGAAACGGGGAACGCTGTCCACACTGCCGGGTCGGCGTCGGCCGGAAGGTGGAGGAGCAACTCGGCAACCGTCGCGCGGTGATCGATCGGAAGGTGTGTCCGCGGGCCTTCGAGCGGCCGGTGGTACGGGCAGCCGCCGTCGCGCGTCAACAGCACGGGGGCCGTCCGGCCGGTTCGGCCGTCGATCCGCAGGACCCGGTATGGCGGGGGCGTGCCGAGGACCAGCGCCGAGGCGGCCAGCGATTGCCAGCCGCCGACGACCGCGGTGGACAGGATCGACGCGGGTGCCGGCTCGCCACCCGGCAGCGGATCCGCACAGCTCCACGGGAGATCGGCTTCGCCCCGCTGGTGGGGCGTCAGTGAGCAGCCGTAGCACGCTTCGTCCACCTCGAGGCGCAGGCGCACCTCTCCGCCCCACGGATGGGTGCCACCGTCGACCAGCCGGGCTCCGACCAGAGCGCACCGGCCCAGGAGGCGGAGCCGGGCGTGCCGCGAGTCCAGGCATCCGACGACGACGTCCGCGTCGGCCAGCTCGCTGAGCCCGACGCCGGCCGCGAGCTCGGCCTGGCGGGTCTCGATCACGCAGCCGGGCGCGAGGCGGCTCAGCGCTTCGCGTGCCGTCACGACCTTCGGGCGGCCGATGTCGTCCGGGCCGAGCAGGACGGTCCGCGGAAGATTGGTGAGGCTGACCGTGTCCGGGTCGCAGAGGATCAGGCGGCCGACCCCGGCGAGCGCGAGATTCTTCGCCACCTCGTTGCCGAGCGCCCCGACACCGGCGACGACGACCGTCGCCGCTGCGAGACGCTGCTGATCCCAGCCGGGTATGCCGTGCTGGCGGTCGAAACGATCAGCGCTCCCGGCGCCGGTCATCGCGGATCGAGCCGGGTCAGCGTGATCGGACAGATGGCCAGCTCGCCGTCCGGCCGCCACTTCTCCCAGCAGACCAGACCCGCTCCGGGATCGCGGTGCACCGCGGCACCGCACTTCGGCTCGTGCGGGCTGCACGGACAGACGACCACGTGCTCCTCGGCCCGAAACGTGTGTCCGCAGTAGAGGCAGCGCCGACGCCGGTCCGACCCCGGCCGGCCACCCGGACGCGGGATCCGCCAGTCACGGGGGGAGAGACGGCTGATCGGTGCGCCGTCGAGCGGCCGCCAGGCCGCGGCCAGCCCGGCCGCGAAGTCGGCGACGTCATCACCGGACTGCTCGGCCGGTGGCGCCCCCACGTCCGGGTCGCAGCGCAGGGCCGGATCGCGATGGGTCACCGCGGGGGCGGCGATGCCATCCTGCTCGGTGATGCGCACGGCGTCCTCGCGGCGGAACGTCTGGCCGCACACCGAGCACGTCGTGTGGTTCCACCGGGACCCGATGTTGGTCACGGCCGGGCCGGTGCGGGACGCTCCGGCCTGCGGCTGGGGATCGAGACCGGCGGCCACACCGGCGGCGAACTCGCCGAGCGCACCGGGCTCGTCGGCCTCGCTCATCCGCAGAGCATCTGTTCGGTCGGGCCGCCGCCGAGCGTCCGCAGCAGGGCTTCGAGCTCCTGGGGACGGAAGGCGTCCCCGAGCAACTCGACGCCGTCGGCCCCGACCGTCAGCCGGAGACGGACCAGCCTTCCGTCCGGATGATCGTCGTATTCGGACGCATCGATAAGATCTGGTAACGACGCGACGAACACGACCTCGTCGTTCGCTTCTGCCTCAGACATCCGCGTCCCTCCCCATCGGAACGTCCGAGCACCCCGTTGTCATGGTAGTGCCGCGTCAAGCCCACCGACCGGGAATCGCGAGCCCGCAGCCGGGGCACCGGCCGTCGACGAGATGGTTCTCCCGGGAGGCCCACAACGTCCGGTCGACGAGCACCACACCGCAGGCCGGGCAATAGGTGGCACGCCCCTGGTCGCCGAGCGCCCGCTCGACGTAGACGAACGTCAGGCCGGCCTCCCGGCCGTCGGCGGCCGCGCGCGCGAGGACCGCGGGGGGCGTCGGATCGGGACGGCGCATCCGGAAGTCCGGCGTGAACCGGACGAGATGCCAGGGCACGGCCGGATCGATCGCGGCCAGGTTCGCGGCGATCGCCCGGGCTTCGGCCGGCGCGTCGGACACGCCGGGAATGAGCGGCGTGCAGACCTCGACCCACACTCCGGCCGCCCGGAAGCGCTCGATCGCGTCCAGCACCGGGGCGAGCGGAGCGCCGGTCAAACGGCGGTGGGCCGCGTCCGTCGCCGCCTTCACGTCGACGTTGACCGCGGTCAGCACCGGAGCGACGAGATCGATCGCCGCGGCGGTGAGGAAGCCGTTCGTCTTCCAGAGCACGGGGACCCCACGCGGCGCGGCGAGTCCGGCGAGCGCGAGCGTGAGTTCGGGCGCGAGCGAGGGCTCGGCGTAGCTGAGGCCGATCGCGGCCCCGGCGTCGGCGGCCTGGCTCACCAAGGTCGACGGTTGCGCGGGATCTCCGGCGAAGTCCGACGAACCGCCCGGCCGCCCATACTGCGAGAGCCGGTGGTTGACGCAGTAGTTGCAGCGGAACGAGCAGCCGGGCCCGGCCGCGGTGAGTACCTGAGAGCCCGGGCGCACGTGGAAGAACGGCTTGCGTTCGACCGCGTCGAGGTGCGCGACGGTCGTCGTGAACGTCGCGGTCTCCAGCCGCCCGCCGGAGTTGCGCCGGACCCGGCACTCGCCGATCTCGCCATCGGCAAGGACGCAGGCGTGCGGGCAGAGGTCGCACCGCACGCGTCCGTCACCGGTTGCCGTCGCGAGGACAGCCGGACGCCAGACCGGTTCGCCGGTCATCGCGGGGCTCCGGCGTGGACTCGGGCCGAACGGAGCGCGACCCGGACGGCTCCGGCCAGAGCGGGTCCGTCCGGATGAGGCGGGAGGTGGTCGCGGAATGGCCCGGGCGACGCATCCGGCTCGTCACCCGGCACGTGGCTGGTCAGGAGGCGGAGCGAGGGCCCTGGCGCGAGCGGATGGTCGGCGGCCCGATGCCAGTCGGTGAGCACTACCAACGGACGGCCGCGACGCCGAGCGGTGGCCAGTCCCGTCTCGAGTCCCGTCTGGATGAGCCCGCGACGCGTCCACAGGACGGCCAGATCGGCCCGCTCGCGCAGCGGCAGGCACAGTCCGGGCCGATCGGTGGTGATCACCCAGGCCGGCAGACCCGCCCGCCACAGGGTGACGACGATCAGATGCGCGACGGTGCGGAGTGCGTTCTCGACCGGGCCGAACGTGCTCGGGCTGGTGTCGAGAATCAACGTCACCGGCTCCGGCGGTCGCTCGGATTCCACCGGCTGCTGGCGGAACAGCAGTTCCCCCCGCTGAGCGCGGAGATCCAACACGTCGGCGGGGAGCGCCAGCTGGCTGGGAAGCAGGCGGGTGAGCGGCCCGCGGCGCCCGACCCCGCCGGCGTCCGGCCGGCCGCCCACCGCGTTCGCCGACGCCGGCCGGACCGCCTCCTCACGCGGTGAGACGGCACCCACCAGTCCGAGCAAGCCGGGGTCGACGTCCGGCATGGCGCGGGCTCCGTCCCGGAGCCGGAGCGGAAGGAGGGGATCGGCGGCGACGGCGTCGGGACCGAGGATCCGCAGCAGTGTGATGAGGCGCCCGTCGAGGCGGTCGGCGGCGGCGTGCACATCGTCCGGCGGCAGCGGCAGCGCGGAACGGGAATCCGGGTCTGAGGCGAGCGCGGCGAGCAGATGGGCCAGCTGTCCGCCGGGCGTCGACCCGTCGGGAGGCCGGAACCTCGGCGCGCCGAGCCGGTCGGCGAGGAGGAGCGCGGCCAGGCCGACCCGGGCCGCGGGGGGCCATCGCAGCTGCCGAAGCCGCCGGATACCCGGATCGTCGTCACCGTCCGGGCCGGTCGCGGTGATCAGCTGGTCGATCCACGACAGGGGGTACCAGAGATCGCGGAGTCCGAGCGTGACGAGCCCCGTGGCGGCGTGGCGCAGTCCGGCGGTGACGGGAGCGAGCGCGACCGGTGCGCGCGCCGGGCGGGCCCAGGGTCCGGAGACCGTGTAGAGGCGCACCGATTCGTCGCCGGTGCCGCCGGTCGCGAGCAGGAACCGACCGTCGGGCAGGGGCAGGGTGGCCAGTGCGAACACCTGGACGAGCCGGCCCGGCAGCGTGTACAGCTCGGCTCCGGTCTCCGCATCGTAGAAGCGGACCGCACCGCCGTCGGTCAGGTGGTCCTCCGATTCCGCGGATTGGTTGTGTCCCGACCCGCCGAACAGCAGTGTGGCCCGCCCGTCCGGCAACACGAGCGCGGTGATCGAGGCCACGTCGAGGGGCACCGACAGCCCGGGGATCGACGCGGTGTCCCTCTCGCCCCACCAGCCGACGTCGCTGACGGGGGACGCGGGGGCCCTGCGGGACGTCATGTCATACGTGGTGTGAGCCAGCCGCAGAGTGCCGTCGCGGCCGGGTACCCAGGCTATGTGGGGAGTCTGGTAGGGCCCTCGGTCGGCGAGGAGCTCTCCCGAGTCCACCTCGTGCACCTGGACGTAGCCGGACCCGGTCAAGGACGCGAGCATGGTCCGGCCGGCCGAGTCCGCGCCGACCACGAGACCGCGACGGGACGGGCCGACGTCACCGAGCGTCTGGAGGGTGGCACCGTTGTCGGCGTCGATCAGCTCGATCGTTCCGTCGCCGCGTCCGGCCGCGATCAGCGCTCGCCCGTCGCGCTCGGTCACGTCGACGACCGTGACCCCGTTGCCCCCGCTGCCATCGCCGGCGAGATCGCGCTCGACCCAGGTGCCGTCCTCGACCATCCACGTGCGGCAGACGTAGCCGGTGTAGCCCACCACGAGGCGGGGTGATCCGGTGCCCGGCGGGACCCAGGCCAGCGAGCGCGGCTCTCCGGGGGCTCGCAAGACGCTGATCGTCGCGCCGGTGTGGACGTCCCAGATCCGGACCTCGCCGGTCTGGGCGGCGGCCAGCACGATTCGTCCGTCCGGCCATCGGGTCAGGGCCGCGTTGCGGCCCCAGGTAAAGACCGGGCGAGGCCGGACTCCGGTGAGGCGGACGGGCCACTCGTCGACCGTCAGGTCGGCCGAGGTGAGCGGCGCGGTGTTCCGGGCCGCCGGCAGATCCACCAGCGGCGGGTCGATGTTCAGCTCCCACACCTGCAGCCGCCCGTTCGCGAACTCGTCCGCTGAGCCGAGCGCCACCACGGCGCGCCCGTCATGGAGCGCGAGCGCCGCCACCGCAGTCACCATGCCCTGCCCGGATTCGATCGTCGCGACACACTCCCCGCTGGCCACATGCCACACCCGCACGGTTCCGTCGTCGCTCGCGCTGATCAGGAGGACGCCGGTGTCCCCGCTCTCGAGGACGGCAGCCGCCCGGATGTTGGAGGTGTGTCCGACGAGTTGCCGTACCTTTCGCGCGTCCGCCCAGACGTCCAATGTTCCGTCGGTGTACCCGGCGATCAGCAAGGGGGATCGCCCTGGCCGCCCGGCCGTGACCAGGGCCCACATCGCCTCCTGGCTGGATTCCAGCGATTGCAACAGCCGGCCCGTGTCGACGTCCCAGATCTCGCAGCCGGAGAAGTTGATTCCGATCGCGATCCGCGATCGACCCGACGACGCGTCTCTCCAGGCCACGACGTCACCCACCGATCCCCGCACCGGTCCGAAGGATCGAATTGTGCGACCGTTGTCCAGGTCCCACAGCTCGACCCGACTGCCGTCCGGTCGAGCGGAGCTGACAGCCGCCCTGGCGCGGCCGTCCGGTTCGATCCAGGCCCGGAGAGCCGCCCAGGCGGAATCGCCTGCGTCCAGACGGTACGTTCGCTCCCGGCGGCCCAGATCCCAGACGTCGACCGAACCGTCCGTCGCGGCGGTCACCAGTCGAGGCGCCAGACCGGGCCCGTGCAGCCCGGCGATCGACGTGACGTCTCCGTCGGCCGCGCCGAGCGTCGCGTACACACCGCCGGACTGCGGATCCCACAGCTGGACCTGGTAGGTCCCTGCCGCGGCGGCGACGAGCGGTCGGCCGTCGGCATTTTCGCACCAGGTCAGACCCTTGATCCAGGGAGACCTCGCCTCGACCTCCAGACGACGGGCGCAGGCGACCCGGGGTGGCAGAGCGAAGTCGGGCACGGGAGGGGACGCTCCCGGCCCGGAGACACCGGTGCGGCCAACCGTGCGGGCGTGGGTGACCGCCCAGTCGCCCAGTGGGTCGCTCATCCGTCCCCCGTCCGACGCGCGTCCCGTCCGCCCAGGGTACGGCCGGGCGCACCTGTTCAGTACCCTGGCGCCACTGCCGTCGGTCCGGGGAGGGACGTTGGCCGGCTATGTGTTCGTGAGCTACAGCCGTCGGGATCAGCCGTACGTCCGCCGCCTCGTGCGACACCTGGCGGATCACGGGGTGACGACCTGGTACGACTCCGAGACCGAGACCGGCGCCCGCTTCGTTCCGGTGGTCCAGGAGAAGATCGACGGTTGCGCCGCCGTTCTCGTGGTCTGGTCGGCCGCCGCGGCGGACTCCGCCTGGGTCGAGAGAGAGACGCTCTACGCCGGCTCGGCCGGTCGGCCGATCCTGCCGCTCTGGCTCGACCACACCGTCCCCCTGGGAATTCTGCTCGGGGCGTTGCAAGCCGAGCCGGTCGACGACGACGGGATGCCATCTGACGATTTCATCGCTCGGCTGAAAGCGTTGTGCGACGGATCGGCGTCGGCGTCCCCGGGGGCGGCGCCGAGGGGCGTGGCGGCGAAGCCGCCGGAGACCACGCGCCGGACGCTGTCCGATCGCGAGCTGCGGGCCCTGGTCGACGCTTTCGAGCAGGACGAGGTGGTGTACATCCTCGACCGGGTGGGTTTTCCGCGAGGGTCCCGACCGGCCTGGGGCCCTCCGCTGACCTTCTGGCACCGGGTCAACCGCCTGCTGGGCGACGGGGCGATGCGCGACGGCGGGAGCCGGATCGTCGAGGTCGCATCGGAATTACGTCCTCACAACGAGGCGTTCAGCCCGCGCGGGTAACGGCGCCCGGCTGGTGGCTCATCCGCGGGGAGTGCCAGCATTCACCGGACGCCTCCCATGGCTGGGGCACTTGTCCGCCGCAGCAGTGTCCGGACCGCGTCGGCCAGCACGAGCGGCTCCGGAACGGGCGCCACATGGACGTGGAACGGGTCACCGGTCGGCCCGTCCGGCGCGTCGCCCGGCACGTGGCTGGTCACGAGCCTGGTCGCGGAGGAGACGGTCACCGGTTGGTCGGCCGCTCGGTGCCAGTCCGTGAGGACCACGACCGGGTGCGGTTCGGCGGCGCGGCGAGCGGTCGCCAACGCGGCCGGCAGACCATCGTCGGTCAGCGCACGTCGGGTCCAGAGCTGGATGAGGTCGGGCCGGCGGTGCAGCGTCGAGAGCAGGCCGGGCCGGTCGGTGGTCACCAGACGGCCCGGGACACCGGCGCGCAACAGCGTGCAGACCGTGGCGTGCGCCACGAGCCGCAGCACGGCCTCGACGGGGCCGAACGTGCCCGGCCCGGTGTCGAGGACCAGCACGACCGGATCCGGCGGCAGCTCGGGGTCGGCTACGTGCTGCCGGAACAGTAGTTCACCGCGGACGAGACGCAGCGCGAATACGTCGTCGGGCATCGCGAGCTGGCTCGGGAGGAGTGCCGTGGGCCGGCCCCGGCGTCCCACTCCGGCGGAGCCAGGGCGATGCACCGTACCGAGCGACGTCGGACGTGCGGACGTCGTGTCGGTGACGAGCGCGGCGGCCAGCCCGAGTGCGTCGGGCGCCACGTCCGGCAGCGTTTCGGCCTGATCGCGCAGGCGCAGCGGTAGCAGCGGATCGGCCGACACGGCGTCCGGGCCGACGATCCGGAGCAGCGACACGAGCCGTCCGTCGATCCGGTCGGCGGCCGCCCGCAGTCGGTCGGCGGGCAACGGGGGCGGCGTGCCCGGAGCGGTCGGCGCGCTGAGGGCGGTATGGAGAGCGGTCTCCAGCGCGGCGGCATCGATGTCCGCCGGCGGCGTGAAGCGGTCCGGCGCGGACAGTTCGGCGAGCAGGAGTGCGGCCAGCCCGACCCGTGAGGACGCGGGCCAGCGCAGTGACCGGAGCTCGCCGAACGCGCGATGGTCGGTGCGCGGGGCCTGGCCGAGATCTGTGACCAAGTCGTCCACCCAGGACAGCGGCGGCCACAGGCCGCCCACGCCCAGCGCACACAGCCCCCGCACGGCGTCCTCGAGCCGCCGCGGCACCGGCTCGACGACAGCGGCGACGGGAGCCAGGCCCGGGAACACGTAGACACGGACGGCGGCCGGCCCCGCGCCGGCGGCCACGAGCGCCAGCCGTCCGTCACCGACGGTGATCGCCTGTAGCGCACGGAGGATCCGGAAGTCCGTGCGGATGGTGTGCAGAAGTGCGCCGGTGAACGGATCCCAGAGCCGGATGTGCCCGTCGTCGCCCATGTACCCGGCGGCGAGGAGTAGGCGCCCGTCCGGCAGATCGACCCAGGCGACCGAGAGCGGCTCTTGCCCCTCGGCATGCTCGCCGGACCGAAGAAGTTCGGCGTTCTCGACGTCCCAGAGCGCGTATCCACGCGACGCGTTCGCGGAGGCGACGAGCAGGCGGCCGGTGCGCGGGTCGGTATGGAGCGCGATGCTGACGACGTTGTGCCCTTGGCCGGGCAGTCGCGCCACTCGCTCGCCGGAAATCGCGTCCACCACCGCGATCCCGCCGCCCGGACCGGCATAGGCGACCACCGACCGGCCGGTCGTCGTTCGGCCGTACCGCGGAATCGCCCGCCACCCAGTAGCCGGACGGGCCGCGGCCTCGACCACGGATTCGCCGGACGCCACATCTCGGACCAACAGCACCCTCGACGCCTCAGCACTTGCCAGCATCCGCCCCGGCGCGGTATCGACGTACGGTCCGAGAGTTCCGCCGCCGTCACCCTCACGAATCTCGCGAGTCCGGTCCGACACCGGATCCCACCCGACGATCCCGTCCCCGGACACGATGAGGACCTCGGGCGGCGACCCCGGCCACTGGGCCCAGCCGGCGAGCGGGAACGGAGACCGATGCGGGATCGTCGTGCGCGCCACGACCCGGCCGGACGCCAGGCTCCAGATCTGGATGTCCGGTGGTTGTGACCCGATCACCCAGACGTCACCGTCGGGCGTGCGGGTGGCGAGGAACGGATGATGCTCGGCCTCGCCGCTTCCGGCGGGAACGTCGTCGAGAGCTACCGGCCACGGCTCGACGCGTAGGGTGGGGCCCGGGCCGGGCGAATCGTCGCGACGGGACATGTGCTCGAGCCGCACCCCGTCGATGCCGCCGACCGCGACGACGTTCCGGCCGGCCTCCCGGTCGGGAGCGACCGCGAGAACGGTGATCGGCACCCCCTGCTCCCGGCGAGCGATCTCACGGCCGTCGCGCGCGTCCCAACACCGGACGACGCCGTCGTCACCGCCGGACACCAGGACCGGCCACTCGCCCGGCCCGGCCGGGCCCCAAGCCAGCGCCCGGACCGGCGCACCGGACCCCAGGGTTCGCAGCACCACGAACGCCTCGCCGTCCCACAGCCGGATCTGTCCGTCCTCGCCGGCCGATGCGAGGCACAGACCGTCCGGCGTCTCGGCGAACGCCAGCGCGGTGATGCGGCGGGAGTGCGCGTCGGTGCGGACCAGAAGTGTCTCGTTCCGATAGACCATCAGCTCCGACGGAGCGCCTTCCATCGCGATGAGGTCGTGAGCCGGATACGCCGACGCGAGCACACCGGCGCCGGTCGGCGGGGCGGCGGGCTCCACTGTGACGACGACAGCGGCCGGCGTGTCCATGTCCAGCACGGACACCCGTCCGTCAGCGGACCGCACGGCCAGGACCGTGCCACCCCGCGGCACCGAGCCCACGGCGGCGATCGGGGTAGAGAGGAGGACGCTCTGCACACCGGGGCAGAGAATCTTTCCGTCGTCCAACGTGATCGTTGTCGGGACTCGGACACCCAAGGGGGTGAGACCGGCGACACGACCGCCCCCCGTCCGCACGATCTCCGGCCGACCCGGGCCGTCGAGGGGGTGACGGACCACCAAGCCGTCGGCATCGGCCGAGACCAGTGCGGTCGGCGGCCCGTCCGCCGGTTCGAATGCGACGGCGACCGTGGGCGTGCCCGCGCCGAAAACGCCCGGCCCGTCGTCACGCGCCGGCGACCACGCGGTCTCGATCTCCCAGACATGGACGTCCGGCCGGGCCGATGCCACCGGGCCGAAGGCCACGAGGAGCCGTCCGTCGTCGGTCGCGGTAGCCGCGACCGTGCGGACGCCCGCTCCGACGTCGGGGACCCGGAGTGCGGCCAGGCAGTCGCCGGTCGAGGGTTGCCAGAGCCGCACGGTGCCCCCGAGATCGGCGCTCACCAGCAGCGCGGTTCCGTCCGCCAACGTGACCGTGCGCAGACCGCGCACGGCCGGTGGATCATCGCGCGCGGAATCGCCGGTAGGGCGGCGCCCCCGACCGTCCGGCAGCACACATCTCATCGTCCGAACCACAGTCGGCTCCGGCGCGCCGCTCCACGGGCCGTCCCAGACCTCGATCGTTCCGTCGCGGTGCCCGACGGCCGGCCGCGACCGGCCGTCGGTGTCGCGGAACCAGGCGACGGACGGCGACGCCTCGTCGACGTCGGACTCCAGCGCGGCCCGCCGCGCCGGAGCGCTGCGGTGGAACACGTCAACGCGTCGGTCGTCGCTGGTGCTGACCGCGATCCAGCCGTCTTCGGAGACGGCTACGTAACTCAGCGTCCGCTCACCGGTATACGAGTACCCCATGCTGACCGTGGCACGGTCAGATCCGGATTCGGCGTCGAGGATGCGCAAAGTGAACACGGCGTCCAGATAGGCGAACAAGACGGATCCGTCCGGATCCCGGAACAGGTAGCCAGGACCCTCGGTCGCCTGCCGGTCAGCGCCCGGCAGTGGGCGGTAGGACCCGTCGTCGACGTCGACGACGTTGAAGCCGTTCGTCGCTTGCACGATGACCATCGACGAGGCATCGGACAGATCCAGGCTCGCGTTCGCGAACATGTTGATGCGGACCGCGCCGCCGAACGTGTGCCGTACACGGCCCGATCCACCGTCGGAGATGACAGTTCGGCCGTCGATGTCGCTACTGACCAAGACGGTCGCACCGGCCGCCGACCGGGCCCAGGCCACGCCCGCGATGCCGGCGGAATGGCCGGATACCGTGTGCAAGAGACGGGAGCGCGCCGTGAGCGTCGGTCGTGACGGCGCCGTCGGCCGGTCGGCTGGGCTGCCCGAACGACCGACCGTCCGGGCGTGGGCCGCCGCCCACTCGCGCAGGCCGTACTCCGAGGACGCGCCCATCCGGCCCCCTTACCGTCGTGGGTGACACCGCGTGGAGCTCACGATATCGGGGCGTTGCCCGCCGGGGTCGCTCTCGTTGCGGGCCGCAGCAGTGCGCGCACCGCGTACTGCACCGCGGTTCGGTCCGGCGACGGCGGGACGTGTGCGTGAAAGCCGCTCGCCGGCCCGACGTCCGGTTCGTCGCCGGGCACATGACTGGTGACGACCCGGAGGCGCGGCGCCCCGACCAGCGGATGCTCGGCGGCGCGGTGGTGGTCGGTGAGGACCGCGACGACGCGACCGGTCGTCCCCGCGGCGGCGACGGCACGAGCGAGCGTGTCCGAGGTCAGCCCTCGGCGGGTCCAGACCGCGACCAGGTCGGCGGGCGACCGGATCGCCGTCACGGCTTCCGGCCGATCGGTGGTGACGATCGCGGCCGGCAGCCCGGCCCGCCATGAAGCGACGATCACCGCATGCGCGACCAGGCGCAGGGCGGTTTCGACCGGGCCGAACGTGGCCGGGCCGGTGTCGAGCACCAGCGTCACCGGTTCCGGGCGGGGCTCGGGCTCACCCTCGAACTGCCGGTAGAGCAGCTCGCCCCGAACCAGCCGGAGGTCGAGTACGTCCGGGGGAAGCGCGAGCTGGCTGGGCAGCAGTCCGGTCAGACGTCCCCGACGTCCGATGCCGCCGGCACCGGCGTGGCCGGCCACCGTCGTCGCCCCGGTCCGCTCGGCGACGTCCGCATCGGTGAACGAGGCAGCGAGCCCGACCAGGGCGGCAGCGAAATCAGGAGCGGTGGCCGCGCGATCCCGGAGCCGGAGTGGGAGCAGCGGGTCCGCGGCCACGGCCTCGGCGCCGAGCACGCGGAGCAGGGCCCACAGGCGGCGGTCGAGCCGACGCGCGGCGTCCCGCAACCGTTCGTGCGGAAGCCGGTCGATGACCGGCGGGGCCGCGCCGGAGCGCAGCGCGGCCCGGAGAGCGGTGAGCGCATCGGCCGCGCTGACGTCCGGCGGGGCCACCCAGCGGGATTCGGACGGCAGGGCCGCCAGCAACAACGCGGCCAGACCGACGCGGGCCCGCACCGGCCACCCCAGATCGCGCGCCGGGGAGAGGCCCGGGTCGGCGGCGAGCCCGGCGTGCTCGGACGATGGGTCCGGACCGAGCGCGTCCACGACCGGCACCAGCCACCCGAGGGGCGGCCAGAGTCCACCCGCGCCGAGTGCGACCAGTTGGTCCGCGCAGGCCGCTTCCAATGGCGTGACCGGGTCGGCCGGCGCAGGAGCGGACCGATGTCGCAGCGTGACCGCGTACAGGCGCAGCGGGGTGCGCAACGAATCCCCGGCGGCCAACAGGACGCGTCCGTCCGCGAGCGGCACCGCGTCGAGCGACCAGACCTGGTACATCTGCTCGAGGAGCTCGGCCAACAGCGCTCCGGAGGCCGGATCGAAGATCCGGATCGTGCCGTTGGAGCCATCCGCCGGCGCTCCGCCGCCGCAGGCCACCACCTCCGTACCGTCGGGGAACGGCAACCAGACGACGGAGAGAGCCGCCCCGACGACCGGAAGCGTCCGGAGCAGCGCGCCGGTCTCGGCGTCCCAGATCTTGACGCCGCCGTCGGCCGCAGTCGCCAGCCGCTGGGCGGTTCCTCTCTCCGACGACCAGGCGACGGCACTCATGCCGTTCAACGGGTCGGACTCCTCGCTGTCGAAGACCCGGAACCGGGCCGGCGATTGCCCGGCGTCCCATACCGCAACACTCCCGTCGCGGTGCGCCACCGCGAGCCGGGCGGGTGGCCCGTCGCTGTAGCGGACGTCTGCCACCGGGCCCTCGGTGGGATGCTCGAGAGTCGTACGACCGGTGCCGTCGATCAGCTCGACAGTCCCGGACGAGAATCCCAGCGCCAGGTACCGGGCCCCCGACGTGGTTTCCACCGCGTCCACGGCCAATGTCGTGTTCCCGGGGTTCGGCAACCGCTGGACCACCACCCCGGTCACCGGGTTCCAGATCTGCGCTGGTTCATCCAAGAAATTCACGACCAGCTGCGGATCGGAGCCTACCGGCCGTACCCAGGCTATCTGCGTGGCCGAGGATGCCCGAAGAGTCCGCAGCAGCCGGCCGGTGTGGCAGTCCCAGACGTGGACGCCATCGGTCAGGGACCGGGCGACGACCCGCCGTCCATCGGCGAGCACCGCGGCCGCGATGCACCGGCCGGTCGTGGCTCCGCGCGAGCCGTCCATCCCTTCCAGGGGAATCGGCCAGTCCGTGATCGTCAGGTCTCCCGCGGACGGTTCCGGGGCCGGCCTGGACGGTTCGGCCGCCGGAATCACCAGCGTCCGCACCGTACCGTCGTCGGCACCCAGCGCGAGTTGAACGGAGTCGGTGCCAGGTACCGCGCGGGCCGCGAGCGACCGCACGACGGCCGGCTGAGGAAACTCTCGGCGTACGCGATCGGTGCCGGGGTCCCAGATCAGCACTCGGCCGCCGTCTCCGCACGCCACCGCCAGCACGGGCCACCGTCCGGCCGCGGCCGGGAGCCAGGCCAGCGCGTGCACGGCGTCGCGTCCGGTGACGAGACGACCGATCATGCGCGAGTCGGTGACGTCCCGCAGCACGACCTCGCCGGTCTCCGTACCCGACGCCACGATCGGACCGGCCGGTGTTTCGGCGAACGCCAGAGCGTTCACGGCGTCACCGAGCGAGTCGACGAATCCGTCGTGGACGCCGGGCGCGGGCGTCGGGAGGCCCCAGGGACGACGCGGAGGACCGTCGTACTCTTCCTCGCCCAGCAGGAACAGTCGCGGACCCGCCTCCCCGAACGCGAGCGCCCGGAATGGGCTGGTCTTTCCCCGGACCTCGATGCCGAAGGGTTCGATCCGAATCGCTGGGCGTCCGCCGATGTCGGACGCGATGGCCGAGGGACCGAGCCAGGGTATGTCCCGGACGTCCTCGACGAAGACCGATCCGGCGGCGATCGCGAGCAGGCCCCCGTCGTGGCCGAACGATGGCCAAGTGGCGAGCGCGGTGATCGGTGCGTCGTACTGCGCGCTGAACGGCCGGACCGCGCCGATGGACCCGGTGCGAGTGCCCGCCAGCATCCCGTCGTCACCGCCGGAGACCACGGCGTCGAAGTCTCCGAGACGCGACAGCACGGCCCGTACCGGTCCGTCGTGCCGGGCGATCACCTCTCCCTCCGCCCGGTGGTCCGTCCGCCATCGCGCGACGATCCCGTCGTCGCCACCGGACAGGACAGCGGACGGCGCGCCGTCGCGCTCTTCGAAGGCGACCGACCGGACCGGGCCACGGTGACGACCGACGATCACCGATCCGTCGGGCTCGGACGGGCCGGCCGAATCGCCGGCGACGGCCAGCTCCCAGAGCTGGAGTGTGCCCGGCGGGTCACCGGTTCCGCAGGCAAGCAGCGTGCGTCCACCGGCCACGGCCACGAGCGCCACCGAATGGACCTTGTCTCCGACCGGAACGAGGCCGAGGCACGTCAGCCGCTCCGGGTCCCAGATCCGCACGGTGCCGTCCTGGCTCCCGCTGGCCAGCAAGGTGGTTCCGTCGGGGAGCGCGAGCGCGGCCACCGACCGGACGAAGTCGGTGTGCCCGGTCAGCTCGTCCAGACAGCGCTCGCCGTTCCAGACCCGGAGCCCGAACCCGGTCGTGACGAGCAGCCCGTCGGCGGTCGGCACCTCGATCATCGTGCGGACGCCGAGGTGGTCACCGTCCAGGGTGGTGATTCGATCGCCTGTGCCGGTGTCCCACAGGTGGACGTGACCTTCCCGATCGGCGATCGCCAGCAGCGGCTCGCCATCGGACGACACTCCGAAGGAGCCACCGGACCGGACCCAGGCGAGGCACCGGATTCCGCCGGTCGTGGGGAGGTTGCGATGGTCGGGCGACAGTGTTCGCCGACCGTCGCGCGCCGACGAAGACGACGCCCAGACCCGGCCGGCGGGGTCACCGATCGCGATCCACCACCCTCCGCCGGCGGCGGACGGCGCCATCGCGAACTCCGCCAATTCCTGGCCCGTCTCGAGCGACCCCAGCGTCCGCGTCACCGACGGCTCCCCCCGGCCGGTGATCGCCGCGAAGACGCCTCGATCGGGCCGGAACTCGTACTCCACCGTTCCTTCTCGGCCGCCCGCCACTATCAGCGGCGGGAGCCCCGGCTCACCCAGCACGGCGATCGTGCTCAGCGGCGCGGCGGACGGACGAGTCGGGAAACGCTTGAGGTTCCTGGCCGGCTGCCGCCCACGCACCCCTAGATCCCAGGTCCGCACCGCGCCGCTGTACTCCGATGCGACCAGGCGAGTGTGCTGGTCCGGCGTCTCGCAGAATGCGAGGCCGGACACCCAGTCCTCTACCCGCCGCGAGGCCAGCAACGCGGCACCCACCGTCCGCGAACCGGGTGCCGACGGCGAAGCCGCGGCCGTCCCGGAACGTCCCACCGACCGTGCCTGCCGGTCCGCCCACTCGGCCAGCGTATTCATCGGAACGCGTCCCGGGCCGCCGCGCTCGGGACCGCCGAGGGAATTACCAGCATGCGCACCGCCGTCGCCACCTCGGCCGCCGTCGGTCCCGGCGGGATGCGCACCTCATAGGGGCCGGCCGGGGCTGAGTCGGGTTCGTCTCCCGGGACGTGGCTGGTGACGAGCCGGGTCTCCGACCCGGTCACCACCGGGTGCTCGACGGCCCGGTGCCAGTCGGTCAGGATTGCGACCACTCGGCCGCTGCGCCGGGCGGTCGTCACCGCCGTTCCGAGAGTGGCCGGATCCCATCCGCGACGCGTCCATACCGTGACGAGATCGGCCGGTGTCCGGAGTTCGGTGGGAACGCAGGGCCGATCGGTGGTGACGACTTGGGGCGCTACACCCGCCCGCCACGACGTCACCGCCACGACGTGGGCGACGAGACGGAGCGCGGATTCGACCGGGCCGAACGTACCCGGGCTGGTGTCGAGCACGAGCACGACCGGCTCGGGACGCCACTGGGGTTCGGCGTCGTGATGGCGGAAGAGCAGTTCACCGCGAGCGAATCGCAGGTCGAAAGCGTCATCGGGAAGGGCGAGCTGGCTGGGTAGCAGGCCGGTCAGCCGGCCGCGCCTTCCGAGCCCACCCGCGCCGGCGTGGCCGGCCGCTGCGACGGCCCCGACCGCGTCCGAGGCGTCCAGCACGGCCGCGGCGGCCGTTCCACTCGTCGCCGGATCGAGGTTCGGCAGGAACGCGGCCCGGTCACGCAACCGCAACGGCAACAGCGGATCGGCCGCGACGGCGTCCGGCCCGAGAACACGCAGCAGACTCACCACCCGCCCGTCCAGGCGGTCGGCCGAACGTCGTATCTCGTCGACCGGAAGAGCGGCGGGGTGCGGCGGAACCGTGGCGGAGGAGAGCGCGGTCCGCAGGGTGTCGAGCTGATCGGACGCGCTCGAGTCCGGCGGTGTGAACCGCGGCTCCGGCGGAAGGTCGGCCAGCAGCAGCACGGCCAGTCCGACCCGGGCGGCCACCGGCCAGCCGAGGTCCCGCAGGCGACCGAGCATCGGATGACGCATCGGCTCGGGAACGCCGGCCGGTGGCGGCGCGCCGAGCAGCTCGACCGTCCGGAGAAGATACCCGAACGGCGGCGAGACCCCGCCGGACGCGAGCCGGACCAGCCCGTCGGCGACGACGCCCCACTCCCGCGGCACGGGCGCCGCCGGCCCCGGCGGCGGCGCCTCGGCCGGTTCGGGCTGAGCCTCGACGACGTACAGCTGGACGGGCCGGTCACCGGTCCCACCGGCCGCCAGCAGCACCCGTCCGTCCCGCAGCGGCACCGAGTCCAACGCCCACGTCTGCCTCAGCCGGCCAGGCAACTCGGCCAGCATCTCTCCGGTCCCGGGCGAGTGGAACCGGAGCGTTCCGGCCGGCCGCGCGGCTTCGCCGCTTCCGCACGCGGCCACCAGCACTTCGTCGCCGTTCCCGAGCCGGAGCCACGAGACCGAGAGTGTCGCCAGGTCCGTCTGCGGTATCCGCCGCACGAGCTCACCGGTCCGCGGATCCCAGACGTGCACCCCGTCGTGGTCGGCCGTCGCGAGCCTTTCGGCGCCCACGACCGAATCGTTCCAAGCCACCGCGCGAGTTCCGTTCGGACCCGGTCGAGGAGCCCTCAGGTCCCGCACCGCCGACGGTCGGGGCGGCACCCAGACCCGGGCGACGTCGTCGGTCGTGGCCGCTGCGAGCAGACCGTTCCCGTCGTCCCGGCTGAACCGGAGATCGACGACGGACGCACGCTGCCGTTCGAGCCCGATCGAGGTATCAGCATCGACGTCTCGAATTTCGGAGTGGCCGTCCGGGTATCCGACGGCCACCAGGAGCGAGCCGCGGTGGCGGACGCCGTCGACCGCCACGTGACCGTTGGCGGGTCCGGACCCGAGGTCGTGGCGCACCGCCCCGGTCAGCGCATCCCACACCCGCACGCTCCCGTCGCCATAGCCGACGACCAGCTCCGGCTCCTCGGTCACCGGGCGGATCCAGGCGAGACTCTGCGGTGCGGCACGGCTCCGGACCCTCTGGACGAGGTTTCCCACTCGCACGTCCCAGATCTGGACGGCGTCGTCGTTCACCGCCGCGACCAGGATCCGACCGTCCGGGAGAGTGGCCAGCCCGACGGTGCGGCCCCGCAGCTCGTTCGAGTTCGGGCGGAGGCCGTCCAGTGCGAACGGCCAGTCGGTGACCGTGAGAGCGTCCGGCCTGCGCGGCGGCAGCGGCAAGCCCGCGGCGTCGATCGGCACGGTGACCGTCCGGACCTCGCCGTCGGCGGTGCCGACGGCCAGCTGAGGCTCACCGCTCGGAAGCCGCCGTGCGGCCAGCGAGCACACCGCGGCCGACTGTCGGAGTTCGGCGACGACCTCGCCGGTGCCGGCGTCCCAGAGGCGGACGACCCCGTCGGCTCCGCCTGCGACCAGCGTCGCTCGCCCGCCCGGTAGCCAGGCCAGCGCGTGCACCGCTCCGCTCCGCATGGTCCGCAGAGCCTGCCGGGTGGCCGGGTCCCAGATCGTGAGGACACCTGCGGGGTCCGCCACCGCGAGCCCTCCCGCACCGTACGCGAGCGCGGTGACTCCGTCGGGAGCGTTGGGCAACGACCCCAGCCAGCCACCGTTGTCATCGACGGAGAACAGTAGGACCTGGTCGTATCGGACTGCGGTGGTCGCGGCGATCGGCCGATCACCCAGGCGGCAGAGCGCCAGTGCCAGGACTTCGTACGAGTGGGCGTTGTGGGACCGGCCGAGAGCACCGCGAGGCACGAATTCCTGGCCGTGATCGTTGGTCACGAGCGCTTCCGAAAGGCCCTCGGACAGATCGTCCATCGTGAGTATGTGAACGTGGCCGTTCTCCGCGCCCACGGCGAGCAGACCCGATTCGCCGCCCAGCGATGGCAGGTACGCCAGCGGCCCGACCTCGGCGTCGTAGGACGCCCGCACCGGAAGCGTCCCCGTCCGCGGCGGATACGGCGACAGCTCGAGCTCCCGGCCGCCTGTAGAGACGATCCAGCCAGGCCCGGCCACGACCGCGCGCAACGGCCCGGCCCGGCGGGAGAGCTCTACCCCGTCGGCTCGTCCGGGGCTCCACTTCACCAGGCGCCCGTCGTCCGCGCCGGAGATCACGTCACCCGATCCGTCAGGGGCGAACGCCACCCCTCGGACCATGCCCTCGTGTCGCCCTGCGACCGGCTCGGCGGATGTCTCGAGATCCCAGACCTGGAACGCGCCGGGGACTTCCGACTGGTCGTATCCGATGGCCAGCACCGGTCGGCCGTCCACGAGCGCCAGCGCCACCACGATGGCGAACGCCGGGTCGTCGAGCACCGCCACGCACACGCGTGCCTCGACGTGCCACAGCCGCACGGTCGAGTCGCCGCCCGCGCTCGCCAGCAGCGTCGACCCGTCCGGCAGGGTCACCGCGGCGAGCGACCGCACGGTCCCGGTGTGGCCGGCGAGCTCACCGACCACGTTTCCGCCGCGCCAGAGGCGGATCGACCCGTCGTCGTCCCCGGTCGCCAGCAGGTCGGTACCGGGCACGGCGACTACCGACCGCACCCTTCTGTGGTGGCCCGGCAGCCGGGCGACGAGCTGTTCGGAACCGACCTCGAAGACGTAGGCGTTCGAGTCCGTGCACCCCACCAGCACGAAAGATGCGCCGGACTCGCGGTCACCGAACGAGTCCAGCCACGCCACGTCGGTCACCGCGGACTCCCCCGGGGTCCGCAGCGTACGGAGGTTGAAGGCGCTCCCGACGTTCTCGATGACGTGCACGGCGCCGCGCTCCGTCCCGGCGGCGACGACCGCCCGGCCGGGCCCCGACTCGGTCAGCGCGAGGGCCACGACCCAGTCCTCCGCCGGGCCGATCCGATAGCGGTCGGCTTCCCGGTCGAGGTCGCCGACACCCACGGCCGCGTTTCTGGCCCCGGTGACCAGCCGGATGCGGTCGTCAGATCCGGCGTACGCCACCGCGGCGCTGATCTCGGCACCGGGTTCGGGGGCGCGCTCGACGCGAGTCCGCTCGGACGAGAGGTCCCGGTGTCGGACCGCCCCGGCGAAGTCGGTCGCCACGAGGGAGGTCACGCCGGTCGGCGCCCGGACGAAGGTCACCGACGACACCCGGCCGTCGGTGATGTCGGTGTGACGGAGCAATGGGCGGACGACGAGAGGTCGCACACGCGCCGGCGCACCTCCGGACCGCCCGGCCGACCGCGCGTGCGCCCGGGCCCACTCCGCCAGGGACTCCGCCGTCATCGCGCCCCCTCCCGGCGACGACGCTCAGAATACGGCGATCGGGGCCTCGCGAGGAGGACTGCGTGAAACACCCCGGCGATCCGCCGATTCACGGTCTGTCGCTCCCGGTGACTACACTCCGCGGCCGTGAGGATTCTTGTCACCGGGGGTGCCGGTTTCATCGGGTCGCATTATGTCCGGACGCTGCTGACCGGCGGTTATGCCGGGGCGGCGGACTGGTCGGTGACGGTCCTCGATTCGCTGACCTATTCGGGGAACCTGCCGAACCTCGACCCGGTCGCCGACCACCCGAACTACACGTTCGTCAAAGGCGACATCACCGATGTCGACCTGGTGAACGATCTGGTCCCCGGACATGACGCGATCGTGCACTTCGCCGCCGAATCCCACGTCGACCGCTCCATCCTCGGCGCCGCCCAGTTCGTCACCACCAACGTCCTGGGCACCCAGACCCTGCTCGACGCCTTCCACCGCAGCGGAACCGGCCGGTTCCTGCACGTCTCCACCGACGAGGTCTACGGCTCCATCGACACCGGCTCCTGGCCCGAGACCCACCCGCTGCAACCCAACTCGCCCTACTCCGCCTCCAAAGCCTCCTCCGACCTGCTGGCGCTGGCCTACCACCGCACCCACCACGTCGACGTCGTCGTCACCCGCTGCTCGAACAACTACGGGCCCTACCAGTTCCCCGAGAAGGTCATCCCGCTGTTCGTCACCAACCTCCTCGACGGCAAACCCGTCCCGCTCTACGGCGACGGCGGCAACATCCGCGACTGGCTGCACGTCGACGACCACTGCCGGGGCATCCAGCTCGCCCTGCAGGGCGGGCGGGCCGGCGAGGTCTACAACATCGGCGGCGGCACCGAGCTGACGAACAAGGAGCTGACCCAGCTGCTGCTGGACGCCACCGGGCGAGACTGGGACAACTTCGTGACCCCGGTCGAAGACCGCAAGGGCCACGACCGGCGCTACTCCGTCGACATCACCAAGATCTCCACCGAACTCGGCTACACCCCGCAGGTCCCGTTCGCCGAAGGGCTCGCCGACACCGTCGCCTGGTACCGCGACCGCCGCGACTGGTGGGAGCCCCTCAAGCAGCGCGCCGCACTGGAGAAGTAGTCGTGCGCTGGTTGATCACCGGCGCCGGAGGCGCCTTGGGACACGACCTGACGGCCTTGCTGTCCGGCGAGACCGTGACCGCTGCGACGCGGGCCGACCTCGACATCACCGATGTGGACGCGGTCCGCGCGGCCGTCAGCGGCCACGACGTGGTGGTGAACACCGCCGCCTACACCGCGGTCGACGACGCCGAGACCGACGAGGCCACCGCGACCCGGGTCAACGGGTACGGGCCCGAGGTGCTGGCGTCGGCGTGCGCGGCGGCCGGCGCGCGCCTGCTGCAGGTCTCCACCGATTACGTGCTCCCCGGCGACGCGACGCGCCCGTGCCCGGAGGACGCGGCGACCGACCCGGTGAACGCCTACGGCCGGAGCAAGCTGGTCGGCGAGCAGGCCGTGCTGGGCCTCCTCCCGGACACCGGCTACGTGGTGCGCACGGCCTGGCTGTACGGCGAGACCGGCACGAACTTCGTCGCGACGATGCTCAAGCTGGCCGCCTCGCGCCCGACCGTGAGCGTCGTGAACGACCAGCACGGGCAGCCGACCTGGACGTTCGCCCTGGCGGAGCAGCTGGTCACCCTGGGCCGCGCGGACGCCGCACCGGGGATCTACCACGGCACGGCGTCCGGCGAGACGACCTGGCACGGCCTCACCCAGGAGATCTACCGGCTGGCCGGGCTCGACCCGGACCGGGTCGGGACCACCACCTCGGACGCGTTCCCACGCCCCGCGAAGCGACCCGCATACAGCGTGCTCGGCCACGACCGCTGGGCCGCCGCCGGCCTCCCGGTGCAGCCGCACTGGCGTGATCAGCTGGCGTCGGCGCTGGAGCGGCCGTCGTTCGTCGAGCTGGTCGAGAAGGCCCGAGCCGCCGCGTGAACACCACCTCCCGGTTGCGTGCGCTGCTGGGCAGCGCCGCGTCCGTGGGGGCCGGGTTCCTGGTGCTGGGCGGGGCCGGATATCTGTTCCTGGCGATCGCCAGCCGGGTCTTCGACGACGCCGACTACTCCGCCCTGGCGTCGGTGTATCTGCTGGTCAACATCATCGGGCCGGGGTTGTTCGCGGCGGTCGAGCAGGAGACCAGCCGGAACGTGTCGACGCGGCTGGCCCGCGGGCTCGATCCGCGGCCGGTCGTGCGGCAGCTCGGGCTGATCTCCGGCGGGCTGTTCGCCGGGATCGCGGTGCTCACGCTGGCGCTCTCCCCCGTGCTGCTGCCCGAGGTGCTGCACGGTTCCGGGGTCTTGCTGGCCGGGTTGTTGCTGGCCAGCGCGTCGTACGCGGTCGTGTCGGTGACCCGGGGCAACTTCGGGGGGCGCCGGGCGTTCGGCCGGTACGGGACCTCCGTGGGCACCGAGGGCACGGTCCGGCTGGTCGCCGGGGTGGTGCTGGCCGCGTTGGCGCTCGGCGGCGCGGGCGTGGCCGGGTGGTCCGCGGGCTACGGGCTGGTGTTCTGCCTGGCCCCCGCGGTGGCCGTGGCGCTGACCGCGCGCTGGTTCCTCCCGGACGTACGCGGCGACGCGGAGGCCGGTGGCCCCGGAGCCCCCCAAGACTTCGGGCCGTTGGCTCGGGGCGTCGGGCTGTTGACCGTGGCCTGGGGATTGTCGCTGGCGATCGCGAACGCGGCTCCGGTCGTCGTCAACGCGCTGCTGCCCAACGACGACGCCGGGGCGGCGACCGCGGCGACGTTCGCCTCCGCGGTCGTGCTGGCTCGGATCCCGCTGTTCGTGTTCCAGGGCGCGCAGTCGCTGGTGCTGCCGAGCTTCGCGCACGCAGCCGCGCAGAGCGACCCCGGCGCGCTCCGCCGGGCCGTGCGCCCGGCGCTGCTGCTCGTCGCCGCGGTCGGCGCGGTGGCGCTCCTGGGCAGCGCGGTGCTGGGGCACTGGCTCGGCCGCATCGCGTTCGGCCCCACCTTCACCAGCTCGAACATGCTGGTCACCGCCCTGATGCTCGGCACCGTCGCCGGCATGGCCGTCCAGATCGTGCAACCGGCGCTGCTGGCGCTGGGCCACCACCGCTGGGTCGCCGGCGGCTGGGTGCTCGGCGCGGTGGTGTTCGCCGCGTCGTTCGCGCTGCCGTTCGAGCCGGTGACCGACGCGGTGATCGCCCAGCTGGCCAGCGCGGCCGTCACGATCGTCGTCCTGGGCGCCGTGCTGTCCCGCGCGCTGCGAAGCGTCCCCCAGAAGGAGCTGACTGATGTCCCAGCCGCCTGAGCGCGTGAGCGCGGTGGTGCTCGCCTACAAGGCGGAGCCTTGGCTGCGGCGGTCGGTCGAGGCGCTGCTCGCCTCGGAGAAGGTCGACGTCGACGTCGTCCTGGTCGACAACGGGTGCACCACCGACGACGTGGACGTCCTGGAGCAGGTCGACGGGGTCACGGTCGTCCGGCCGGGCACCAACACGGGGTTCGCCGGAGGCTGCAACCTCGGGGCCCGGGCCGCCACCGGCGAGTACCTCGCGCTGGTCAACGGCGACGCGGTGGTCGAGCCGACGACGATGGCGCGCCTGGTCGAGGAGGCGTCGAAGCCGGACGTGGGCATCGCGGTCGCGAGCGTCCGGCTGGCCGAGGACCCGGCGCTGCTCAACGCGGGCGCGAACCCGATCCACGTGCTCGGGCTGTCGTGGTCGGGCCGGATGGGCCAGCCGGAGACGCTGACCGAGCCGATGGAGACCGCGGGCGCGTCCGGCGCCTGCGTCGTGGTGCCGAAGGCGCACTGGGACGCGCTGGGCGGCTTCGACGAGGAGTACTTCGCCTACCACGAGGACGCCGACCTCTCGATCCGCACCTGGCGGAAGGGGCTGCGGGTGCTGTACGTGCCCGACGCGGTGGCCGTGCACCGGTACGAGTTCTCCCGCAACGACTTCAAGATGTACCTGGTCGAGCGGAACCGGCTGCTGTTCGTGACCACGCTGTGGAGCGGGAAGGCGCTGGTGCTGCTGGCGTTGCCGCTGGCCGGGCTGGAAGCGGCGATGACGCTGATGGCGGCCTCGCAGGGCTGGTTCCCGGCGAAGGTGAAGGGCTGGCGCTGGCTGTGGTCGCACCGGGCGCACATCCGGGCGAGGCGTCGCGTTCTGAAGGCGGAAGCGACGGTGCCGGACCGCGAGTGGATGGGACTTTTGACGA
The DNA here is from genome assembly GCF_006912135.1 of Cryptosporangium phraense. Classification (NCBI taxonomy): domain Bacteria; kingdom Bacillati; phylum Actinomycetota; class Actinomycetes; order Cryptosporangiales; family Cryptosporangiaceae; genus Cryptosporangium; species Cryptosporangium phraense. Next base: position 99,278 of record NZ_VIRS01000001.1, read on the forward strand.
CAAAAGTCGATCCGTCGGTGATTCCCGTACCGGCCCTGGCCAGCACGGTCAACGGTCTGGTCACGATCTGGTGGTCGGTGACGAGGCGATGGGTATGAGTGGCGCGACGCGATTAGAGTTCGTCGGAATCGAGAACGAAGGCGAGAGCATCGTGACGGACGAGGACTCCGCTGTCCTGAGCAGCGAAGAGGTGGCGGAGAGTACCGGCGTCGAAACCCCGGCGGTCGCCGAGGGCGATCTGCACGACGCCCCGGCCGACGCGCACGTCCCTGACAACAAGGACGTCTGGCTGGTCATCCCGGTCTACAACGAGGCCCAGGTGATCGCCGACGTCGTCGAGCACGCCCGGCAGACGTTCCCGAACATCGTCTGCGTCGACGACGGCAGCCGCGACGGCTCGGCCGCCGCGATCGCCCCGACCGGCGCGCACCTCGTGCAGCACCCGATCAACATGGGCCAGGGCGCGGCGCTGGAGACCGGTCTCCGGTACGCGCTGAACCGTCCGGGCGCCGAGTACTTCGTGACGTTCGACGCCGACGGCCAGCACCGGGTCGAGGACGCGCTGCGGATGCTCGAGGTCGCCCGCTCCGGCCAGGCCGACGTCGTGCTCGGCTCGCGGTTCCTGGAGTCGCGCGAGACCGTGCCGTGGCTCAAGCGGTTCGTCCTCAAGACCGTGGTGGCGCTGAGCCCGACCGCGCGGAAGCTGAAGCTGACCGACGCGCACAACGGGCTGCGGGTGCTCAACCGGCCGGCGGCCGAGGGGCTGCGGATCCGGATGAACGGCATGGCCCACGCGTCCGAGATCGTCGGCAAGCTGGCCCGGTCGAACTGGCGGGTCGCCGAGATCCCGGTGACGATCCTCTACACCGACTACTCCCGGGCCAAGGGCCAGTCCCTGGTCAACGGCGTCAACATCCTGTTCGAGCTGTCCCTGCGTCATCGAGGCGTGTAACCGATGGTCATCCAGTTCCTGCTGCTGCTCGCGGTCGCCGCGTCGCTGTTCTACTTCGTCCGGCAGCAGCACGGCGTCCGGCTGCAGGCCGGCAAGCGGCTCGCGTTCGTCGCGTTCCTGCTGTTCGCCGCGTACGCGGTCGTCCGGCCGGACGACATCACGGCGATCGCGCACTGGGTCGGCGTCGGCCGTGGAGCCGACCTCGTGCTGTACGCGACCGTCGTCGCGTTCGTGTTCGTCGTGATCAACTTCTACCTGCGGACGCGGGAGATGGAACGGCGGATCACCGACCTGGCCCGGGCCGTCGCGCTCCGGGACGCGGAGATCCTCAACCAGCACCGGCTGCCGCATCCGCCGGCCGCGGGCGAGGGGGCCGACACCGCGCTGCTGGCCGCGGTGGTGGCCGAGGGCAAGTCCTAGCTCGATAGCTGGGGCCGGCCCGGCGGGCGCAGCCCGGCGAGGACGTAGCCGAGCATCCGCGCGCTGCTCGCGTCGGCGTCCGCGCACTCGAGGTTGGCCAGAGCCAGGCCGTTGATGATCTTGAGCAGGTCGGAGCCGGTGACCTCGGGACGGACCGTGCCCGTGGCCTTCGCGCGCTCGACCAGTTCGTCGGCGGCCGTGCGCATCGTCGCGTGGCACCAGCCGCTCTCGGCGGCCTTGAGGGAGGCGGCCAGGCCCCGGTAACGGATCGAGTGCTGGAGTACCGCCTGCAGCCAGCGGTCGAGCGCCGCCCCCGGGTCTTCGGTGCCGGTCAGGGCGTTCGCCTGCTCGAGAAGGGCCGCCACCTGGTCGTGGAACACCGCTTCGAGCAGCGCGGACCGGCTCGGGAAGTGCCGGTAGAGGGTTCCCGAGCCGACGCCGGCCCGCCGGGCGATGTCGTCCAGCGAGGCGTCGGCGCCGTGGGTCGCGACGGCTTCGCGGGCCGCGTCCAGCAAGCGGTCGTAGTTGCGCCGGGCGTCGGCACGACGGGGCCGACGCTCGGCGGGAGACAGCACCACGGCGGGGCTCAGCTCAGCTGGGACTCGATCGCGCTCACGACCTCGGCCGACTCCGGCTCGGTGCGTGGGCGGAACCGGGCGACGACGTCGCCGTCCTTGCCGATCAGGAACTTCTCGAAGTTCCACTGCACGTCACCGGCCTCGCCGGACGCGTCCGGGACCGCGGTGAGCTCCTGGTAGACCGGGTGCCGGTTGTCGCCGTTGACCTCGATCTTCTCGAACAGCGGGAACGTGACGCCGTAGGTCGCGGAGCAGAACTCCTGGATCTCCTCGGCCGAGCCCGGCTCCTGCCCCATGAACTGGTTGCAGGGGAACCCGAGAACCGTGAAGCCCTTGTCTTCGTACTTCTTCTGGAGCCGCTCGAGGCCCTCGTACTGCGGGGTCAGGCCGCACTTCGACGCGACGTTCACGACGAGCAGCGTCTGCCCGGCGTAGTCGCCCAGGGTCGCCGGGTCGCCGGAGAGCGTCCGCAGCGGGATGTCATAGATCGCCATATCCGGAGACTATCCCCGGAAGCGCTGGTCCTGGCGACAGGTATGGAGCCCATGCGTGCATGCATCAATCGGTGGCACGCCCTCGGGCAATCATCTGCGTGACGCTCACGCGAGGACGACCGGGAAGTTCGAACGTGTGCACCGGCAGCACGAGGGAGACCCATGAGCCAGCCGATGCCCATACCCAGTCCCCGAGGCCCGCGGGCCAGACCGGGGACGCCCGAGCGGTTGCCCAAACGCGTCCCCGGGGCCGCGCTGCACGCGGTTCCGGGCCGGGAGCGGGCCGCTAGGGCGGTTCCCAGCGCCCGGGCCTCCGGGCCGGTGGAGGAGCCGCCGCCGGCCTGGCAGCCGTATCCCCCGGAACGACGCCGCCACCCGCTCGCGCGCCTCCTCGACGCGGTGCGCAACCGCTTTCGCCGCCGCTAGACCGGGAGGCGCAGGGTCTCCTCGATCGCGGCCAGCAGGTCGCGCCGGTTGAACGGCTTCTCGATCAGCGTCACCTCGGGGTCGATGGTGCCCTTCGAGGTGAGCAACCGCTGCGCGAAGCCCGACATGTACAGCACCTGGATCGACGGGTGCGTGGCCCGGACCCGGTCGGCGACCTCGCGGCCGGAGAGACCGGGCATCGTGATGTCGGTCAGCAGCAGGTCCAGCCGCCCCCGGTACGTCGTCGCGAGCTCCACCGCCTCGGCCCCGGACGCGGCCGACAACACCGTGTAGCCGACCCGGGTCAGGATCGTCTCGATCGACGCGCGCAGCTCCCGTTCGTCGTCGACCAGCAGGATCGTGCCGTAGCCGGGGCGGGCCGGTTCGGGCGGTCCGGCGTCCGGCCGGTCGTCGTCCAGCGCGGCCAGCTCGGCCGACGGCAGCAGGATCGTCACGGTCGTGCCGACCCCGACCGTGGAGTCCAGCCCGATCGTGCCGCCGGCCTGCGCGACGATGCCGTACACCGACGCCAGCCCGAGGCCGGTACCGTGCCCCTCGGCCGCCTTGGTGCTGAAGAACGGCTCGAACGCCCGCTCGGCGACCTCCGGCGGCATCCCGGTCCCGGTGTCGATCACCGCCAGTTCGACGTACGCCCCGCGTTCCAGACCGTGCTCGGCCGCCTCGACCGGCCCGATCACGGTGTGGCCGGTCCGGACGGTCAGCGAGCCGCCGGCCGGCATCGCGTCCCGGGCGTTGACGGCCAGGTTCACCAGGACCTGCTCGATGCGTCCCGGATCGGCACTGACCGCGGCCGGGCGCTGGGCCAGATCGGCGCCCAGGACGACGTCCGCCCCGAGGGTGCCGGTGAGCATGCGCTGGACGTCGCGGACGACGTCGTTGAGGTCGAAGACCTCGGGCCGGACGATCTCGCGGCGGCCGAACGCGAGCAACTGGCGGGTCAGGCGCGCGCCGCGCTCGGACGCGGCGAGGACCTGCGCGACCGCCTCGTGCGCGCCGTCCAGCGCGGGCGTGGTGGCGGCCGCGTCCTCGAGGTCCTCCTCGAGGATCGACGCGTGCGTGCTGATGATCGCGAGCACGTTGTTGAAGTCGTGGGCGACGCCGCCGGCCAGCTGGCCGAGGCTGTCCAGGCGCTGCGATCGCTGCAGCTCGTTCTCCAGGCGCCGGTGTTCGGTCTCCTGGTCGAGCCGGGCCGAGATGTCGGTGACGGTCGCGGCGACCAGCAGCCCCTCGTCGGTCTGGATGGACGCGAGGGAGATCTCGGCGGGGAACTCGGAGCCGTCCTTGCGGCGGGCCCGCAGCTGCAGGCCCTCCCCCATCCGGCGCATCCGCGGGTCGGTCGCGTAGATCGCCCGGTGCTGCCCGTGCCGTCCGCGGACGCTCTCCGGCAGCAGGATCTCGACCGGCTGGCCGTGTAGCTCGTCGGCCGGGTAGCCGAACAGCCGCTGGGCCTCGGAGTTGACGAGCTGGATGATCCCGTCCCGGTCGACGCCGATGATGGCCAGCGCGGTCGCGTCGAGCAGCCAGCGGAACTTGGCCTCGTAGCGGTGCCGCGCGGTGACGTCCCGGGAGACCCGGGCCGCACCGACGATCCGGCCCGCCGCGTCGGTGACCGGCGAGACCGAGAGTTCGACGAGCATCCGGTGACCGTCGCGGTGCAGGCGCTGGGCCTCGTAGATCTCGACGCTCTCGCCGACCAGGATCCGGCGGAGGATGTCCTCTTCCTCGCTGGCCCGCTCGGGCGGGTAGAGGTCGGCCATCCGGCGGCCGACCATCTCCTCCTCGGTGTAGCCGTAGAGCTGCGCGGCGGCCGCGTTCCACGAGGTCACGCGGCCGTCCAGCGACTCCCCGATGATCGCGTCGCGGGCCGAGCGGACGATGCCGGCGAGCCAGCTCTGGGCCGCTCCGTACTCGGCCGCCGTCCGCAGGGTGAGCGCGACCAGCGGACCGTCCCGGCCGGTGAGCGCGGCCCGGGCCGCCGACGCGGTGAACACGCTGCCGTCGGGCCGGCGGAACGGCGTCGTCGCGACCGTGCCCGGCTCGGCCTGCAGCAGGCCCCGCGCGGACGGCTCCTGGTCGGGTGGCGCGAGCAGGTCGGCGAGCGGCCGGCCGAGCAGCGCGTCCGCCGGGCAGGCGAACAGCTCACCGGCCGGCGCGTCGGCCAGCGCGACCCGGCCGTCCGAGTCGAGGGCCAGCAGCGCCGCCGGTCGCAGCTCGTCGGCGGCGAACGACAGGGTCCCCATTCACCACACTATGCCCCATTTACAGGGCAATGGGTCACACCAGTGGGTCGGGGAACGGCTGCGTCGGCTGCGGGTACGAGTCGAGCTCGGCGCCGACGTTCGCCTTGTTCACCGCGTAGCTCTGGGTCACCAGCCGGGGTTTGACCGTGCCGCCGTCGACGACCTGACGGCAGGCCCGGACGACCAGCTCGCCGACCGACGCGGGGAACGTCGCCACGGTGGCCTCGAGCTCACCGGACTGCACGGCGCGCAGACCCTCGATCGTGCCGCCGACCGAGATCACCGAGATCGAGTCGGCCTTCCCGGCCGCCTTGACCGCCTTGGCCGCCGCGCGACCGATGACGTCGCTGCTGGCGAAGATGCCCTTGAGGCTCGGCTTGGCGGCGATCGTGTCGGTGACCACCTGGACCGCGGTGTTGTAGTTGTCGTTCGTCGCCTTGGTGGTGGAGACCACGAGGTTGCCGTCGGCGGCGTCGGTGAAGCCCTTGCGCTGGAGTGCGGCGTTCGGGTCGGAGTCGGTGCCGAGCACCATCGCGACCTCACTGCCCTTGGCGACCGCGGTGATCATCTCGCGGGCGGCCTGGTGGCCGATCTCCTCGTCGGACGGGCCGATGATCGAGGTGATCTGGTAGCCGGCCTTCGCGGCCGCCTCGTCGTCCATCTGGAGGCCGAGGTTGAAGATCGAGACCTTCTTCTTCGCGAGCGCGGCGAGCGGGCCGACGAGGGCGGCCGGGTCGACCGGGGCGATCGCGAAGCACTTGAGCTGCTGTTCGCCGAACGCCTCGACCTTGCGGATCTGGGCCGCCGGGTCGGTCTCGTCGGCGGCGTCCGGGGAGACGTCGATCGCGAACTGGTCGCCGGCGTCCACCGCGGCGCTGCGGAGCGCGTCCCAGTCGTCGGCCGTCGAGTCGGGGACCAGGAGGCCGAGCTGGGCCTGCGACCGGTCGCTGGTGGCCGCGCTGGACCGCGTCGGCGCCATGCCGCACCCGGCGGCGGCGAGTATCAGACTCGCGCAGGCGACGCCGGCCACGACGGCGCGGACCGGTCTGAGACGGAGGTTCTGACGACGGTGTGTGACCACTCTCACGGTGATGGAACCTAGCAGCTCCAAACAGTGTTCACCGCAGAGTCCCCTACTGCATCAGCCGATGTCAGCCATGTCACCGACCGACTTCTCCCCGCAAATATCGAATAAGTGGGCGATCCTGCCCGGGGGTCGTTCACCGGATCGTCGTTTGACACCTCTGCTCGGCGCAGAGTAATCGGCGACCGTCGTCTGACGGATGGTCTCGTCGGAGGGATCGGGTAGCGTCCCGGCGGCAGGGGTTCAGGGGCGGAGGGCTGACATGGCGGATGGCACGGGCCTCCGGATGGGAACCGCGCAGGGGCGCTGGGTGCTGCTGGCGACGGTGCTGGGCTCCAGCCTCGTCATGCTCGACGGCACGGTCGTCAACGTCGCGCTGGAGCGGATCGGCCACGACCTCGACGCCGACTTCGCCGGGCTGCAGTGGATCGTCAACGCGTACACGCTCACGCTGGCCGCGCTGATCCTGCTCGGCGGCGCGCTCGGCGACCGCTTCGGCCGGCGGCGGGTCTTCATCTTCGGCGTCATCTGGTTCGCGGTCGCGTCGCTGTTCTGCGCGCTCGCGCCGTCGGCCGGGCTGCTCGCGCTCGCGCAGGCCCTGCAGGGCATCGGCGGGGCGCTGCTCACGCCGGGCAGCCTGGCGATGATCGCGGCCACGTTCGATCCGCGCGACCGCTCGCGGGCGGTCGGGGCCTGGTCGGCGTTCGGCGGCATCGCCGGGGCGATCGGCCCGTTCGTCGGCGGGTGGCTGGTCGAGTGGGACTGGCGCACGGTGTTCCTGCTCAACCTGCCGCTGGCGGTCGTCGTCGTCGTGATCGCCCGGGTGCACGTGCCGGAGACCCGGGACACGTCGAGCGTGCGCGGCTTCGACGTGAGCGGCACCGTGCTCGGCGCGGCCGGGCTCGGCGTGCTCACCTACGGTCTGATCGCCGGCGGGCGGGGCTTCGGTCCGTTCGTGTGGACGCTGGTGGCCGCGGGCGTCGTCCTGCTGGCCGGGTTCCTGCTGGTCGAGCGTCGGTCGCCGCATCCGCTGGTGCCGCTGGACCTGTTCACGAACCGGATGTTCACCGCGATCAACGGCGTCACGTTCCTCGTCTACGCCGCGCTCGGCGTGTTCTTCTTCCTGCTCGTGCTTCAGCTGCAGGTCGTCGCCGGCTTCTCGCCGATCGCCGCCGGCACCGCGCTGCTGCCGGTCACCGCGATCATGCTGACGTTCTCGTCGCGCTCCGGCGCGCTCGCCGACCGGATCGGCGCGCGCATCCCGCTGACGGTGGGGCCGCTGGTGGCCGCGGGTGGCTTACTGCTCGCGACGCGGATCGGGCCGGGGGCGACGTACCTGGGGTCGGTGCTGCCCGCGGTCGTGCTGTTCGGGGCCGGGCTGTCGCTGACCGTGGCGCCGCTGACCGCGACCGTGCTCGGCTCGGCCGAGGCGCGGCACGCGGGAATCGCGTCCGGCGTCAACAACGCGGTCGCGCGGGCGGCGGGGTTGCTGTCGGTGGCGGTGATTCCGGTGGTGGCGGGGCTGAGTGGTCAGGCTTATGCGGATCCGGGGGCGATGTCGGACGGGTTCCGGATGGCGATGATGGTGTGTGCGGCGCTTCTCGTCGTGGGTGGGGTTTTGTCGTTCACGACTATTCGGGCGGGGGCGCCGGTGGGCGCTGGGCCGGCCGCAGCCGGCTCGGTCGGTGCGGATGCCGGCGCGCCGACCGGCGCGCCCGGTGCGCCGGCCGCGGGCGCGGCCGTGCCGGGTGGGGCGGTGCCTGGTGGAGCTGTTCCGGGGGCGGCTGTCGCTGGTGGGGGCGTTCCGGGGGCGCTTTCGGACGGGGACGGGCCGGGTGCGGGCGTTGGGGTGCCGGGGGACGGGGTTCTGACTGGCGCGGGCGAGGCTCCGGCGGCGGTGCCGGTGGGTTCGGGGGCGCCGGTGGGCGGCGCGCCGGTGGGCGGCGCGCCGGTGGGGGCGGCGAAGCCGGCGGCCGAGCCGGCGAAGTTCGATCTGGCGCAGTGCCTGCATTGCGGGGTGACGGGGCCTCAGCTCTACCCGGACACGCCCTTCGAAGCCCCTGCTTCGCGGGGCTGACCGACGGGGGTCGCGAGGCCCCGCAGCGCCGTTCGGCGCGAGCACCGAGGGCGTGCGAGCTGCGGAATGGCGCGGTGGAAGTACGTCCGAGACGGCCGGGGTCGGCCCCGGGCGGCGGGGCGCGGGTCAAGGCGCAGGAGCGAGGTTTTCGCGGCGGACCGGTCCTCGGCACTGCGTCCGCGTCGGGCCGGCTGTCGCTGGCCCGGACACGGCGGCCCGTTGCGGCGGGCCACCCTCGGCGCGCCCCCTCGGCGAGCCATCCGGCACAGGCCACGCCCAGCGGCCCATCCGTGACGAGCCACCCTCCGGAACGGCCTAACCGCAGAGGCCGAGCCCCAACAGGCCGGCCCCCAGCAGGCCGAACCCCGGCAAACCGGCCCTCGGCGGGTCAGCGCTTGCGGCGGTCTCCTCGGTCGTCGGAGTCGCCGCCCACCAAGCCGGCCCGGCGCAGCGCGTCGGCCAGGGCACCCTCAGGCTCAGGCCGGCCGCCCCGCTGCCGCTGGCCGCCACCTCCCTGCCCACGCCCGCCACCCGCACCACCACGATGCGCGCCGTCCCGGCCACTCCCGCCGTGCGAGCCCCCACCCTGCGAGCCCCCACCGCGCGACCCGCTCCCCCCGCGCCCCGGGCCACCCGGCGCCCCGCCCCCGGACCCGTCCCGCCCACGCTGGCCGCCGTCACGCCCACCGTCACGGCCGCCGTCACGCCCACCGTCGCGGCCGCCGTCACGGCCGCCCTCACGGCCCCGGCCTCCGCCGGACGCCCGGCTCCCGCCCGGGCCGGCCTCGTCCTCCAGGCGCAACGTCAACGAGATCCGCTTCCGCGGCACATCGACGTCCAGAACCTTCACCCGCACGATGTCGCCCGGCTTCACGACATCCCGCGGGTCCTTCACGAACGTCTTCGACATCGCCGAGACGTGCACGAGACCGTCCTGGTGCACGCCCACGTCGACGAACGCTCCGAACGCGGCCACGTTCGTCACGACGCCCTCCAGCACGAGGCCGGGGGTCAGGTCCGACAGCGTCTCGACGCCCTCGGTGAACGTCGCGGTCTTGAACTCGGGGCGTGGGTCGCGGCCGGGCTTCTCGAGCTCGGTGAGGATGTCGGTGACGGTCGGCAACCCGAATCGGTCGTCGACGAAGTCGGTCGGCTTCAGCGCCCGCAGCGCCGCGGTGTTGCCGAGCAGGCTCCGCACGTCGCTGCCGGCCGACGACACGATCCGCCGCACGACCGGGTACGCCTCCGGGTGCACCGACGTCGTGTCCAGCGGGTCGTCACCGCCCGGGATGCGTAGGAAACCGGCGCACTGCTCGAATGCTTTCGGGCCCAGCCGCGGCACCCCGGCCAGCGCCGCCCGCGAGCGGAACGGCCCGTTCGCGTCCCGGTGCACGACGATGTTCTCGGCCAGGCCGGTGCTGATGCCCGACACCCGGGCCAGCAGCGGCACCGACGCGGTGTTCAGGTCGACGCCGACCGCGTTCACACAGTCTTCGACGACCGCGTCGAGCGAGCGGGACAGCTTCAGCTCGGACAGATCGTGCTGGTACTGGCCGACCCCGATCGACTTCGGGTCGATCTTCACCAGCTCGGCCAGCGGGTCCTGCAGGCGCCGGGCGATCGACACCGCGCCGCGCAGCGAGACGTCGAGACCGGGCAGCTCCTGCGACGCGTACGCCGACGCCGAGTAGACCGACGCACCGGCCTCGGACACGACGATCTTCGTGAGCTTCAGCTCGGGGTGCTTGGCGATGAGCTCGGCGGCCAGCTTGTCGGTCTCCCGGGACGCCGTCCCGTTTCCGATCGCGATCAGCTCGACGTTCTGGGCCGCGCACAACCGGGCCAGCGTCGCGATCGACTCGTCCCAGCGGCGGCGGGGCTCGTGCGGGTAGATCGTGTCGGTCGCGGTCACCTTGCCGGTGCCGTCGACGACCGCGACCTTCACACCGGTGCGCAGGCCCGGGTCGAGCCCCATCGTGGCGCGCGTACCGGCCGGCGCGGCCAGCAGCAGGTCACGCAGGTTGCCGGCGAACACCGCGACCGCGTCGTCCTCGGCCGACTGGCGCAGCCGGAGCCGCAGGTCGATGCCGAGCCGGACCACGATCCGGGTCCGCCAGGCCCAGCGCACCGAGTCGAGCAGCCACCGGTCGGCCGGACGCCCGGCATCCCGGATCCCGAACTTCGCCGCGATCCGGATCTCGTAGTCAGTGGCGCCTGCGGGCTCAGCATCGTCGGACGCGAAATCGAGGTCGAGAACTTCCTCCTTCTCCCCCCGGAACAGCGCGAGGATGCGGTGCGAGGGCAGCCGCGAGTACGGCTCGGAGAACGCGAAGTAGTCCGAGAACTTGGCCCCGGCCTCCTCCCGCCCCTCCCGGACCCGCGAAGCGACGTGACCGCGCTCCCACATCCGCTCGCGCAGCTCGCCGATCAGGTCGGCGTCTTCACCGAACCGCTCGACGAGGATCGCGCGGGCGCCGTCCAGCGCCGCCGCCGCATCGGGGACGTTCTTCTCCGCGTCGACGTACTGCGCGGCCAGCGTCTGCGGGTCATGGGCCGGGTCGGACAGCAGCGCGTCGGCCAACGGCTCCAGCCCGGCCTCGCGGGCCACCATCGCCTTCGTACGCCGCTTGGGCTTGAACGGCGCGTAGATGTCTTCCAGCCGCGCCTTCGAGTCGGCCGCGTTGATGCGACCGGCCAGCGCGTCGTCGAGTTTGCCCTGGCTGCGGATCGACTCGAGGACCGCCGCCCGGCGCTCCTCGAGCTCGCGCAGGTAGCCGAGACGCTCCTCGAGCGTGCGGAGCTGGGCGTCGTCGAGCGCGCCGGTCTGCTCCTTGCGGTACCGGGCGATGAACGGCACCGTCGAGCCGCCGTCGAGAAGGGTGACCGCGGCATCGACCTGCCGCTCCTGGACGCCGAGTTCGTCGGCGATGCGCCGACCGATCGACGCCACCCCCGGCGCTCCGACACCGGCCGCCACCGATTCTGTTGCCACGCAGCTCACCAATCCGTCTTCGGCCGGGTCTCTCCCGGCCCCGTTCGTGCTCCGGGAAACCGTAGCGTCCGCGCGACGACGGCGGCGCGCGTCGTCCACAGGTTCGAGCAATTCAACGTGTCGTTGACAACGGGTAGTTTAAAATCGGAACCATGCAGAAGCCCAACCCCAGCCGGGCTCGCGCCGAGCGCACCTACACCGCCCTGTTCCGGCTGGCCGAGCGGCACGGCGGCGACGCCGAGGCCCGCGCGCGCCAGGTCAACCCGGCGATGCTCGGCCCGCACGAGGCTGTCCGCCTGGCCGCGTTCCTGGCCGGAGGGTCGGCCGGCTACCGCGACGGCGAGCCCGAGGTCGACGCCGACGACCTCACGGCGGCCCTCACGCTGGTGCCGCTGGTCCGGGCCGAACTCGACGAGTTGGAGCTCAGCCTGCTCCTGCTGGCCCGCGGCCGGGGCATGACGTGGGCCGACATCGCGTTCGGGCTCGGCCTCGGCAGCGCCCAGGCCGCGTCCCAGCGCCACGACCGGCTGGCGAGCCGCACCGAGTAAACGGTACACAACCGGGCATACACCGCGCATGCGAACGCTCGCCGCGCTGATCATCGTCGGGTTGCTGGCCACGACCCCGACCCAGCCCAACGCCCAGGATCGACTGTTCCTGCGCACCGCCCACCAGGGCAACCTCGCCGAGATCAGCGCGGCCCGCATCGCCCAGCAGCGCGCCGGCACGTCCACCGTCCGCGACCTCGCCGCCCGCTGGATCGACGACCACACCTTCGCCGACCAGGCCCTCACCCAGGCCGCGATCGCCCTCGACGTCGTCCTGCCGGCCACCCCGACGCCCGAACAGGAAGCCCTCGCCGAGCGCTACCGCACGGCCACCGCCGACGAGTTCGACCGGCTCTGGGTGTCGACCCAGGTCACCGAACACCAGCGGGCCACCTCGCTGGCCACCGCCGAGCTCACCGCCGGGGCGTCGGAAACCGTGAAAGCGCTGGCCCGGGCGGCCCGGCCGATGGTCAGCGACCACCTCCGGCGGCTGGCCGACGCCGAACCGGCGGTCGGCGCGGCCGTCCCGGCCGAGCCGGACGTCCCCCGCCCCGGGTCGGTCCCGGCGGTCAGCACCGCCCCGTCGCCCGGATGGCGGGTCGAGGAGCCCGCCGGCGGCACCCCCGGTTGGACGCAACCGCGCCCGTCCGCGACCGGCATCCCCGTCCCCGGCGGCCCCTGGCCATCGGTCACCCCGGCCCCCTGACCTCAGGGGCGTCCGGGCCGTAGCGGAGGCTGGACGGGTGACCTCCAGCGTGCGCGCCCGCGCACGGGCCGCTTTCCGCGGCACCCGCGCCCTCCGGATCCCGGCGTTCCGGATCCTGTTCGGCGCCCAGGTCGTCTCGTTCATCGGCACCTGGTCCCAGAACCTCGCGACGTCCCTCCTCGTCCTGCACCTGACCGGCAGCGCGGCCGCGCTCGGCCTCGTCACCGCCGTGCAGTTCGGGCCGACGCTGATCCTGTCGCCGTTCACCGGCCGCGTCCTCGACCGGGTCGACGTCCGCCGGTTACTGATCGGCACCTCGACGCTGAGCGCCACCACCGCGCTGGTCCTGGCCGTGCTCGCGGCGACCGGGCACGCGCCGGTGTGGTCGCTCGGAGTCGCCACCGGGCTGTTCGGGGTCGCCCAGGCGTTCGACCGCCCGGGGATCTACACGCTGCTCCCCCGGTTCATCGACGCCGATCACCGCTCCAGCGCGATCAGCCTGATCACGACGAGCGGCGCGGCCGCGCGCCTGGCCGGTCCGGCGCTGGCCGGCCTGATCTACGCCACGCTCGGCCCGGCCGCCTGCTTCGCCGCCAACGGCGCGTCGTACCTGGTCGTCGTCATCGCGCTCCTTTTTCTCCGACGGGGTGAGAGTGCCGACCGGCCGACCACGATCCGCCGAGCGGAGACGTTCGGCCTGCGATACGCCTGGCACCACCCCGATCTGCGGGACGCCCTGCTGGCCAACGTCGCGATCGGCGGTCTCACGTTCAACTTCGCGGTGATGCTCGCGGCCATGGTCACGTTCACCTACCGCGGCGGCTCGAACTACGTCGGACTGGCCTATTCGACGGACGCGGTCGGCGCCGTACTCGGCGGACTCGTCGCGGTGGGGGCGCGCCTGAACCGGCGCCGGCTGGCGCTGGCCGCCGGCGCACTCGGGGTAACGGTCGCCGCGGCCGGCGTGGCCCCGAACCTGGCCGTCTTCTTCGTGATCCTCCCGGTCATGGGCATCGCGATCACCTGGTACCAGTCGACGGTCACCGCGCTCGTCCAGCAGGTCGCCGAACCGGCGATGCTCGGCCGGATGATGTCGCTGCTCACGCTGGGCTGGTTCGGCACGACGCCGTTCGGCGCGCTGCTGATCGGCTGGGTGGCCGACGCGTTCTCGGCCCGGGCCGCGATGACGGTCGCCGGCGGCACGGCCCTGGGCTGCGCGCTGCTTCTCCTCCTTCCGCGAATCCTCCTTCCGCGAAAACGGCGAGGCCCGGCGCCGGACCCGCCCCCGCGTGCGGTAAGCAGGACACCGAGCCGAGAGGAAGGGCTGACGTGAGCCGTTACGTCATCATCGGCGCCGGCGCGATCGGCGCACCGGTCGCCGCCCAGCTGCGCTCGACCGGCGTGGGCGTCGTCCTGGTCGCCCGCGGTGCCCACCGCACCGCGATCGCCACCGACGGCCTGCGCTACGTCCGCCCGGAGGGCGAGCGGCGCATCAAGCTGCCGGTCGCCGGGTCCGCGGCCGAGGTCGACCTGACCGTCGGCGACGTCCTGGTGCTGGCCACCAAGACCCAGGACACCGAGGCCGTGCTGGCCGAGTGGTCGTGGCGCCCGGTCACCGGCGGTACCACCGCGGCCGAGTCGCTGCCGCTGATCAGCCTGCAGAACGGCCTGGACAACGAGCGCGTCGCGCTGCGCCGCTTCGCCCGCACGTCCGGCGCGGCCGTCCAGATGCCGAGCAGCTACCTGCGCCCGGGCGAGGTCGTCGCGCCCGGCGATCCGGTCGTCGGCGCGTTCTACCTGGGCGGTTACCCGGGCGGTCTCGACCCGGACGCCGAGGTCTGGGCCACCGACCTGCGCCGTTCCGGCTTCGCCGTCCGGCTGGTCGACGACCTCCCGCGATGGAAGGCCGGCAAGCTGATCAACAACGTCGTCAACCCGGTCGACGCGCTCTACGCCGGCCACGAGCGCTTCGACGACCTGGCCGAGGCGCTCCAGGCCGAGGCCCGCCGGGTGGTCGAGAAGGCCGGTTTCGACCCGGCCGACCTCTCGGCCGACCCCGACATGCGCGTCGGGCTCTCCGCCGACCTGATGGACCGGTACGGCGGCAGCTCCACCCGTCAGAGCCTGGGGAAGGGCGCCGGCGCGACCGAGGCCGACTTCCTCAACGGCGAGATCGTGCTCCTCGGCCGTCTGCACGGCGTCCCGACGCCGCTGAACGCGGCGATGCAGGCCGCGGTCGCGAGAGCCGCGCGCGACGGTGTCCCGCCCGGCGGTGGTGATCCCGCTCTTCCCGACGCTCTGCTGGGCACCACCGAGGGGACCGGCCGGTGACCGCCCTCCTGATCACCGCCTCAGACCTGTGCAGACTGCCGCAGGTAACCCTGCTGGACGTCCGGTGGGCCCTGGGTGACCCGGCCGGGCGGGAGCATTACCGGGCCGGGCACGTCCCGGGTGCGCTCTTCGCTGATCTGGACACGGAGCTGGCGTCTCCGGGCACCGTGGCCGACGGCCGGCATCCCCTGCCCGCCCTGGCCGACCTGCAGGAGACCGTCCGGCGCTGGGGCGTCCGGATCGGGAAGCCGGTCGTCGCCTACGACAACACGGGCGGGCTGGCCGCCGCCCGGGCCTGGTGGCTGCTGCGCTGGGCCGGGGTCGAGGACGTCCGGCTGCTCGACGGTGGGCTCGGCGCCTGGATCGCGGCCGGCTACGACGTCGAGAGCGGGGAGAACCCGGCTCCGGGCGGCGGGGACGTTCCGCTGCGGCCCGGGCAACTCCCGGTCCTGGACGCCGACGAGGCGGCCGCGCTGGCCGGCTCGGGCGTCCTCCTGGACGCGCGGCCGGGCGAGCGGTACCGGGGCGAGGTCGAGCCGGTCGACTCCCGTCCGGGCCACATCCCGGGCGCGGTCTCGGCGCCGACCGCGGGCAACCTCCGGCCCGACGGCACGTTCCGACCGGCCGACGAGCTCCGCGAACTGTTCGCCGGGAAGGGCGTGACCGGGAGCGCGCCGGTCGGCGTGTACTGCGGCTCGGGCGTCACCGCGGCGCACGAGGTGGCCGCGCTCGCGATCGCGGGCATCGAGGCGTCGCTCTACCCGGGCTCGTGGTCCCAGTGGTCGGCCGACCCGTCCCGCCCGGCCGTCACCGGCCCCTGGCCGACCGACGACGAACCGGGAGCCCCCGCCGACTAGGCAGGGGCTCCCGAACGCGGCCCGCGGGAAAGGCCGCGCGTCACCGACCGCGGTGCAGCCGGTAGCTCAGAAGCCCGCCGCTTTGAGGGCCCCGCGCAGCGGGGTACCCAGCGGCGACGTGTGGGTGAGACGCGAGTGCAGGTTCCCGCGCGCCGCGACGTCGGTGTAGTAGGTGTGACGCCGGCGGGCGATGCACCCGTCCTGGCGGACGTGGGTCGGGAGCTGGTCGGGGTCGAGCTGGGAGTTGATCCCGTCGCGCAGCAGGGTCAGCGCCTCCGCTCGCAGCTGCGAGACCCGCGACTCGGTGACGCCGAGCTCGGCCGCGATCACGGCCATCGGGCGCTCGTCGAGGAAGTACGACTCGACGACGGTCCGGAGCCGCTCGGGCAGCGCCGAGATGGCCTGGTGCAGGTAGCCGATCTTCTCGCGGTGGAGCAGGAGTTCCTCCGGGCCCTGGGTGCGGTCGGGCACCAGGTCCTCGGCCGTCCCGGCGGCGAAGCCCTGCAGCGAGAGCACGACGGCGCGCTGGACGTCGTCGGCCGCCGAGTGCAGTTCGGAGACGGCCACGCCGAGTGTCTCGGCCAGTTCCGCCTCGGTGGGCGTGCGACCGAGCTGAGCGGTCAGCTCGGCGGTGGCGGTCTCGATCTTCCGGGCCCGGTGGCGGACGGATCGGCTGGCCCAGTCGAGGCCGCGGAGCTCGTCGAGGAGCGCACCGCGGATCCGGACGGTGGCGAACGAGCCGAACGGCGTGCCCCGGGACGGGTCGTAGGACTTCGCGGCGGCGGCCAGGGCGGCCAGGCCGGCCGAGGTGAGGTCGTCGCGGTTGACGTGCGCGGGGACCCGGCCCAGCATCTCCCGGACGAGGTGGCCCACCAGCGCGAGGTGATCCCGCACGAGCGCGTCGAGTTCCCGCTCGGACAGGCGCTCCGGAGTGGCAAGAGTGGTCATGCGGTCCCCCTTGAGGTCGTTCGGTCGGTGCCGGCCGCGCCCACTCCCGCAGCGGGGCTGTTCCGGTCCGACACACAAAGATTTGACCCGTTCGGGTGCGAAAAAGGGTGTCGCACGGTTGCACATCGGTTGCAAGGAGTGATGCTCCCGCTACCAAATGCAACCGGCCCCGATCGCGAGGTGCGATCAGGGCCGGTCAGGCGATTCAGTTGGCGAAATCCTGGGTCATCCAGAGGGTGCCGTTGCTGTCGCGGTAGAGGTCGATGCCGATCTGGCTCAGGGACGGGTTGAGGATGTTCCGACGGTGACCGTCGTTCGGGGCCACCTCGTCGATCATGCTCTGGGTGATCTTGGTGGCGACCGCGGTGTGAGCGGCGTCGGTCGCGGCCGACGTGGTGCCGTAGCCGATGTTCTCGGCCCACGCCGACCACTTCAGGCCCTGCGCGCTGATCCGCGCGCCACCGTTGCCCTCACCGGCGCACTGGTGGGAGAGCCCGCACCCGCCGGCCATCGTCAGGTTGTGCTGGTGGGCGGCCGAGACGAGCTGGTTGTTCAGCGTCAGCGCCTTGGCGCCGGCCGCGGCCCGCACCTTGTTGATCTGGAGCAGGACGGCCTGCACCGGGGCGTTGTTCCCGCCGGTCGCGGTCGGTCCGGTCGCGGTCACGGTGTTGGCCGGAGCGGCCGGGGCGGGGGTAGCGGGGGCGGTGTTCACCGGGGCGGTCTTGACCGGGGCGGCCTGCTGCACGGTCGTCGACACCGGGCGCTGCGAGTGACGCTTGACCCACGGGCCGTACGAGGTGCTGTAGCGGTAGTTGTCGTAACCCCCGGACGGGTACTCGGCAGCCGACGCCGCGGAGCCCGCACCGACAGCCATCGTGGTGAAGATCGCGGCGGTCAGAACGCCGAAAGCGAGCTTCGTACGCACGGTGGTGTTTCGCACTAAGAATCCCCCTTGGTTGGCGCCGGCGGCGGTTGCCGTTGGCGTCACCAGGAAGGTCGGCGGGCTCCCGGCGGACGTGCGAAATCGGTCGGTGAGGCTACGGGGGTTCTCCGGGTGCAGCCGGGTTGCTGGCATGCTCGGGCCCATGGACATCGGATTCGGACTGCCGGTCTCCGGCTCCTGGGCCACGCCGGAGAACGTGGTCACGGTCGCGCGGCACGCCGAGGAACTCGGCTACCGGACGCTCTGGTCGTTCCAGCGGCTGCTCGTCCCCGAGGCGCAGCCGCTCCCGCCGGCCTACGCGAGCGTGCTCGACCCGATCGTCTCGCTGGCCTTCGCCGCCGCGACGACCGGACGCATCGGCCTCGGCACCGCGATCATCAACGCGCCGTTCCTCGCCCCGGCCGTGCTCGGGCAGCAGCTGGCCACGCTGGACGTGCTCTCCCGCGGCCGCTTGATCACCGGGCTCGGCCTGGGCTGGATACCGGCCGAGTTCTCGGCGACCAACGTGCCGTTCGAGCAACGCGGGGCCCGGCTCGAGGAGTACCTGCACGCGCTGGACGCGGTCTGGGGCCCGGACCCCGTCGCGTTCGAGGGCGAGTTCTACCGGGTCGAACCGTCCACTGTGCTGCCGAAGCCGGTGCAGGCACCGCGGCCGCCGATCCTGCTGGGCGGCGCCGCACCCCGGGCCCTTGACCGCGCCGGGCGGCTCGCCGACGGCTGGATCAGCGCCAGCCGGTTCGATCTCACCCAGCTCGGCGACGCGATCGGCACGGTCCGCGCGGGCGCCGAGAAGGCCGGTCGCGACCCGGACGCGCTGCGGTTCGTCTGCCGGGGGGTGGCGGTCGTCGGGCCGCGCAAGCGGATGCTGACCGGCTCGCTGAAGGAGATCCGCGCCGACTTCCCGGCGCTCGCGGCCCAGGGCGTCACCGAGGTGTTCGTCGACCTGAACTTCGATCCGGCGGTCGGTTCACCGGACGCCGACCCGGTGGCCTCGCTGCGGCACGCGCTCACCGTCCTGGATGCGCTCGCCCCCTAGGGGTGGACCCGGGTTCCCCCGGATTGCGCAGGTGAGGACACTGGGGACATGACTTCCTTCCGGCGCATGCTCGCCGTACTCGGTGCCGGGGCGGCTGCCACCGTGTTCGCCGTCCTCGTGCCCGCGGCCGCGTGGGCCGCCGAAAACCCGGCGCTGGCCTCGGTCGCGTCCGAGGCCGCACGTGGCCGGCGTCGCAGCGGCGGCGGCTTCGGCATCTGTGGGGCGGTGTGCTGCCTCCTCGTCATCGCGATCATCGTGATCGGCGTCGTGCTCTTCATGCGGCGCCGGGGCGGTGGGTCCGGCGGTCCCGGTGGGGGCGGCGGCGGGGGCTGGGGCCCGGGTGGTCCCAGCGGCCCGACCGGCCCGAACCCCGGTTACGGCGCCCCGACGTCCGGTCCCGGGTACGGTGCTCCGACGTCCGGTCCCGGGTACGGTGCCCCCACGTCGGGGCCGGGCTACGGTGGCGCGCCGACGTCGGGCCCGGGCTACAGCGCCCCGAGCGCGCCGGGTTACGACGCCCCGTCGGCCCCGGGCGGGTACCAGCCGCCGAGCGCGCCCGGTTACAACGACCCGACGCAGCCGCCGAGCGCGCCCGGATCGGACTACCGTCCGCCGCCCGCCCCCTGATCGAAGCGCTCCGGAGACGGCCCGGTTCCCCGTGGGGAGCCGGGCCGTCTCGCGCGATCCGGGGCTCGAACCGAGGCGTTAGAGTGCGGATCATGAGCCCCCGGCTTGCTGACGTCGCCGTCAAGGCCGGCGTGAGCGAGGCGACGGTCAGCCGGGTCCTCAACGACAAGGCCGGCGTGTCACCGGCGACGCGGCAGGCCGTGCTGGCCGCGCTCGACATCCTCGGGTACGAACGGCCGGCCCGGCTCCAGCAGCGCAGCGCCGGCCTGATCGGACTCATCACCCCGGAGCTCGACAACCCGATCTTCCCGGCGTTCGCCCAGATCATCGAGCAGGGCCTGTCGATGCAGGGCTTCACCGCGGTGCTGTGCACCCAGGTCCCAGGCGGCATGACCGAGGACGCGTTCACCGAGGTGCTGATCGAGCGGGGCGTCGCCGGGATCGTGTTCGTCTCCGGGCTGCACGCCGACAGCACCGCCGACGTCGAGCGGTACAACCGCCTGGCGGCCCGCCAGTTACCGATCGTCCTGATCAACGGTTACCAGCCGGGCGTCGCGGCCCCGTTCGTCTCGGCCGACGACCGGGCCGCGATCCGCCAGTCGGTGTCGCATCTGGTGAGTCTCGGGCACGAGAAGATCGGGCTGGCCGTGGGGCCGCGGCGGTTCGTCCCGGTGCAGCGGAAGGTCTCGGTCTTCGTCGAGCTGCTGGGCGCCGACGCCCCGATCGAGCACACGTTCTTCACCGTCGAGGGCGGCCACGCGGCCGCGGCGACGCTGATCGCCCAGGGCTGCACGGCGGTGATCTGCGGCAACGACCTGATGGCCCTGGGGGCGATCCGGGCCGTCCGCGACCTCGGCCGCTCGGTGCCCGCCGACGTCTCGGTGATCGGCTTCGACGACTCCCCGCTGGTGGGGTTCACCGATCCGCCGCTGACGACCGTGCGCCAGCCGGTGCCGGCCATGGGCACGGCCGCGGTCCAGATGCTGCTGGACGAGCTCCACGGCGTGCCCGGCCCGAAGTCGGAGTTCGTCTTCCAGCCCGAGTTGGTGGTCCGAGGCTCGACGGGCTCCGGCCCGCGCGTCCGCTGAGTGCGCGGTGAAGGTTCGCTGGTGTCAGGGCACCAGCAAACCTTCGTCCACCGCCCGCACGCCGGAGAAGCCCGGCGGCCGTCTGCGGTAGGCGCGCTCGATGACGTCGAGCACCCGGCGGGGATTCTTCCGCACGTCGGCCGGGCTGAAATGCAGCGTGAGGACGCCGTGCGCGGCCAGGCGATTGTGCCGATCCCTGGTCCGCTCGTAGTCCTCCAGCGACGTGTGGAACTCGGCCGAATCCAGCTCGAAGGCGAGGCCGACGTCCTCGATCCAGCCGTCGGGCGTGGGTAGCCGCGTACCGTCGGCGGCGCGCAGCGCGGGATTCCACCGGATCGGCGGCAACACGTCGCTGGCCAGCGCGAGGGCACGAAGCTCGGCCTCCGTTGCCGAACGTACGCCCGCTCCGAGTTCGTCGAGTACCTCGCGGAGCAGCCGGCTCCCCCGGCTCGGGCCGGTCCGGTACTCGGCGTCGAGCGCTGCGATCGTGACGCGCCGACGCTGGAGCAGGTCGGCCAGCATCGCCCTCACCGCGCGCCTCGGGTAGCCGGTGCGGGCGGCGTCGGCACCGGCCCGGGCGGGCGAGCAGACGTCCAACGCCGGACGCAGAACCGGGTGCGGATCCGGCCGGGAAGTCCGCGACACCACGACGAAGCCGCGCGAACGCCGCACCCGGTCCGCCGGCACCAGGACGTGAATGCGTGGGTCGTCCGGCAGGTACCTCACCCGATGGAACCGCAGTGCCGCGACGCCCGTGATCTGCGCGCCATCGCCTCCGACGAGAGCCGCCACGATCATGCGCTGCTCGTGCTCGAGCGGCCCGCCGAAGGTCGCGAACAGGCCGGGGAGGACGCGTCGCCACAGTCCGCGGCGCAGACGCCAGCGAATTGCCTCGTCGCTCAGCCCGCACGCGAGGACCTGGCGGCGGGAGATCACGCCCTGTTGAACGGCGAGGAGGGCGTCGAGGTTCACGGCACCACGGTGGCCGACGAGGCGGGGTTTCGCCGACGGCGCCGGAGGATCTGTGGACGACGGGTGAAGGATTGCTGGTGCCCAGACACCAGCAATGCTTCTTCGACCCAGGCCGGCCGACCCGGCCGCCCGACCAGCCCGGCCGTGGCGGGCGTGCTGCGGGGAAGCGGGGCTCTGGCATGCTGGGGCGGTGGCGACCATCTTCACGCGGATCATCAACGGGGAGCTTCCGGGCCGATTCGTCTGGAAGGACGAGCTCGCGGTCGGGTTCTTGAGCATCGCGCCGATCCGGCCCGGCCACACGCTGGTCGTGCCGCGCCAGGAGATCGACCAGTGGACCGACGCCCCGGCGGACCTGCTGACCCACCTGACGAGCGTCGCGCAGACCATCGGGCAGGCGCAGAAGGAGGCGTTCGAGTCGCCGCGGGCCGCGCTGATCATCGCCGGCTTCGAGGTGCCACACCTGCACCTGCACACGTACCCGGCCTGGGACCTCGACGACTTCGACTTCCGCAACGCCGACCCGCGGCCGGACTCCGAAGACATGGACGACGCCGCCGAGCGCCTGCGGGCCGCGCTCGAGAAGAACGGCCACGGCGCCCGGACGCGATGATCCTCGAGCACCGGGGAGCGCGCCCGGTCGTGCACCCGACCGCGTACGTGGCTCCGACCGCGGTGGTCTCCGGCGACGTCGAGGTCGGGCCGCACTGCCGCATCCTGTTCGGGGCGGTGGTCACCGCCGACAGCGGCCCGATCCGCCTCGGCGAGCACGTCATCGTGATGGAGAACGCCGTGCTCCGGGGCACCGCCCGCGACCCGCTCACGATCGGGCACCACAGCCTGGTCGGGCCGCATGCGAGCGTCACCGGGGCCGAGGTCGGCGAGCGGACGTTCCTCGCGACCGGCAGCTCGGTGTTCAACGGGGCCCGGATCGGGGCGGGCAGCGAGGTCCGCGTCAACGGCTGCGTGCACCTGCGGACGGTCCTGTCGCCCGGGTCGACCGTGCCGATCGGCTGGGTCACGGTCGGCGACCCGGCCCGGATCATGCCGCCGGTCCACCACGACGCGATCTGGGCGATCCAGCGCGACCTCGACTTTCCTGGGTACGTGTTCGGCGTCGACCGCGGCGACCCGGACGCGATGGTCACGATCACCGAGCGGTACGCGCGGGCGCTGGCCGAGCGTCCCACGACGCGAGACGAGCGTTCCGAAAGTTAGGAACGCGAGCTAGCGTCGGACCGGATCCTCAACCGGGGCCACATCGCGGGCCGGGGCTCGAGGCGGTACCACCGCTCGGGCCCCGCCGTTCGTCCGAGGCCGGGAGGGTCCCCGTGGTTGCTGCCCGTTTGCAAGGCGTCGCGAGTTCGCCGGTGCGCGACCTTCTCGCGCTGCTCGACCGTCCGGAAGTACTGTCTTTTGCGGGCGGGCTGCCCGCGCCGGAGCTGTTCGACCTCGACGGGGTGCGGGCCGCGTTCGACGCGGTGCTGTCCGGGCCGCAGGCCCGGCTCGCGCTGCAGTACGCGCCCTCGGAGGGCAACCCCGCGCTGCGCGCGCTGATCGGGGACCGGCTGACCGCGCGCGGCCTGCCGACCGGTCCGGACGGCCTCCTGGTCACGACGGGTTCCCAGCAGGCGCTGACGCTCGTCGCGACCGCGCTGGTCGACCCGGGCGCGGTCGTCGCGGTGGAGGAGCCGACCTACCTGGCCGCGCTGCAGTGCTTCCAGCTGGCCGGCGCGCGGATCGTCACCGTGCCCGGCGACGACGACGGGGTCGACCCCGACGCGCTCGCCGACGTCGTCCGGCGGCACCGGCCGGCGCTGTTCTACACCGTGCCGACGTTCGCGAATCCCACCGGCCGGACGCTGCCGGAGTCCCGCCGGGCCGCGGTCGCCCGCCTCGCCGACGAGACCGGGCTCTGGGTGGTGGAGGACGATCCGTACGGCGAGTTGCGCTACCGCGGAGCGCCGATACCGCCGCTGGCGTCGTTCTCGGCCCGCGTGCTCCACCTCGGCAGTTTCTCGAAGATCGGCGCGCCCGGGCTGCGGCTCGGCTGGGTGCGCACACCGGCGTCCCTCCGGCCGGCCCTGGTCGTCGCCAAACAGGCCGCCGACCTGCACACGTCGACGATCGACCAGGCCGCCGCCGCGGCCTACCTGGCCGCCACCGACCTCGACCGGCACGTCGAACGCCTGCGGGACGCGTACCGCGAACGGCGGGACGCGATGATCGGCGCGCTGGCCTCGACCCTCCCGGAGGGCAGCCGCTGGACCGACCCCGACGGCGGCATGTTCACCTGGGTCCGCCTCCCAGACGGCCGCGACGCGGCCGCGCTCCTGCCGGTCGCGCTCGCGCACGACGTCGCGTTCGTCCCCGGAGCGCCGTTCTACGCCACGACGCCCGATCGGGCGACCCTCCGGCTCTCTTTCACGACGACGACGGTGGACGAGATCCGGGAAGGCGTTCGACGGCTGGGCGTCGCGCTGGCGCAGCGGGACGCGGGGGCGGAAGTGGGCACGCTCGGGGTGATGTCCGGCCGGAAGCCGGTCGATTCACGGACAAGAAATGGCCAGATCGCGTCCGGCGCCCGGTGAACCCCTACAACTTGAGGTGTTCCGGGGAAGGGGCCGGGTAGGGGGCATGGTCGGGCGCGGGATGGGCGCGCCGGGCCGGCCCCCTTTTCCAACGGGACCGGCCGCACCGGTCGGCGCAGTGGTGGTCCCGACCACCCGACAACGGCGGGGACCGGCCGGGCCAGCCGGCGCAGTGGTGGTCCCGACCACCTGACAACGGCGGGGACCGGCCGCACCGGTCGGCGCAGTGGTGGTCCCGACCACCTGACAACGGCGGGGACCGGCCGGACCCGGGGGGGTGGTCCGGCCGGCCCGACCAGGATCGCCCAGACGGGGGATCAGTTGCCCATAATCGCTTCCGGCTTAAGGTTGTCCTACGGTCCGCTTAGGACAGTTGCATCCAGCACCAGGCGCCCCGGGCGTGCCGCCGCCGAGCCCGGATGGCCGCCATGGTTCGATCGAAGGCGTCCCATTCGTTCTCTCAGGAGGCAACTGATGCAGAAGCCCGACGTCGGCCCGATCGAGGGTGCTCCCCCGGCCGACCTGGTCATCGAAGACCTGACCGTCGGCGACGGCCCGGCCGTGGGCGCCGGACAGACGGCCTCGGTGCACTACGTCGGGGTGTCCCACTCCAACGGCCAGGAGTTCGACGCGTCGTACAACCGCGGCGCCCCGCTCGATTTCACGGTCGGCGCCGGCCAGGTCATCTCGGGCTGGGACCAGGGCGTCAACGGCATGAAGGTCGGCGGCCGTCGCAAGCTGACGATCCCGCCGCACCTGGCCTACGGCGACCGCGGCGCGGCCGGCGTCATCGCGCCGGGTGAGACGCTGATCTTCGTCGTCGACCTCGTCGGCGTGCGCTAGTCAGCGCTAGTCCGAGTGCAGGGACGCCGCCCGGTGGAAGGGGTGCACCGGGCGACGTCCGGCTCAGGGGGCCCCGACCCGGTACGACCGGAGCGGCCGATGCGGGTTCACCGGTAGCGCGACCGGCTCGGCGGCGGCGAGCAGAAGCCGGCCCAGCCCGGGCGCGTTTGCCCAGCTCGTCATCAGATCCCGCAGGTCGGGGTCGCGGAACGCCCCGGCGTCGGTGAGATCGGCGTCGGCGTCCTCGAACGCGACGAGCACCGGCCAGTTCGGCAGCACGTGGACGGCGAGCAACCCGAACCGCACCGACCAGGGATGCGCCCGGTTCCGCAGCGGCACGGCCAGGACGGGCCACGGATGCCCGGCCGGGTGCCCGGCCGCGCGAGCGGCGTCCACCAGGGCGGCCGCGGTCACGTCGAGCACCTCCCCCGCGCTGGTCGGCCCGACCAGCCGGACGACGATCCGGCCGCGCGCGGAGCAGTCGGACGCGTCCGTACCGACGGCGGCGGGCGTGTTCGTGCCGACGACGGCGGGCGTGTTCGTGCCGACGACGGCGGCGAGGAGTTCCGCCCGGGCCGCACGGGAGCCGCCGTGGAGCTGGACCCCGCCGGTCGCGGGTTCGGCCAGCGACCGGAGGACGGCTCGGACCTCCTCGTCGGCGGCGATCCGGTGCTCGGTCACGGTCGGCCCGACGTCACTCGGACGGTGCACGGCCCCTCCCCCGGGTGCGGCCGCGTTTCCCCCCGCGGCGCCGCCCCATCATGCGCCCCGGGGCGGGCGTTGGCCTGTCCCCCGACGCAAAGTCCCATGGTTCGGCTGATGGCCCCCTCAGCCGGGCGGCCGATCGCCGGTTCCACGGTAGGCGGATTCAACGGTAGGCGGGGGCCAGCGGCAGCGGCACGTTCCCCCACGCCCGCCGGGTCGCCGCGTGCGCCTCGGCGGCAAGCGCCCGGAGCGGCTCCAGGTCGGACGGCATCGACGCCTCGGCGAGCAGGCCGAGCCGGTACTGCAGAAT
The DNA here is from genome assembly GCF_006912135.1 of Cryptosporangium phraense. NCBI lineage: Bacteria > Bacillati > Actinomycetota > Actinomycetes > Cryptosporangiales > Cryptosporangiaceae > Cryptosporangium > Cryptosporangium phraense. Next base: position 125,067 of record NZ_VIRS01000001.1, read on the forward strand.
CTGACGCCGGCTCGGCCGCGGACGGCGCGGGTCGGTCGTCGGCGGGTCCCCGGCCAGCGCCGACGGGAGGAACCACGCGGTCGTGAGCAGCACCCAGGCGACGACGGCCCGGTCGAGCGTCTCGTCGAACTCCGGCGTCGCGACGGCGGGCAGCGCCGGGGCCAGCGTCGCGCGCCAGCGGTCGAGGGCGCGGCCGGCGACGTCCGGCGGCATCCGCCAGCTGCACCAGCAGCTCGGCCAGGGCACCCGCAGGTACGCGGCCTGCCAGGCGACCGACCGGAACTCGGCGAACTCGAAGTCGATCAGCACGAGGCCGGCGGGCGTCTCGACGTTGTTGTCCGGGCAGGCGTCGCCGGGGTCGAGGGCCCGGGCGGTGGGTTCGAAGCGGTCGGCGGCCGTCGCCAGCACGGCCAGCGCGGCCGGGTCGGGCACGACGCCGAGCTGCGGCAGGTACGCGGCGAGCTCGGCCGCGGCCTCGGCCAGCAGCTCGGCGCTGGTGTCGAGCGGGGGTGGCCCGAGCGGCGAGAGCGACGCCAATTCGTCGGCGTAGGCGGATTCGAGGCCCACGGTCGCGGCCTGGAACCGGGCCGTCGCCTCGGCCCAGCCGAGCAGCGCCTCGGTCGCCGCGTCCGGATCGGAGCCGGTCAGACGGTCGGCGAGCGACGGCCCCCGGCCGGCGTCGGCCAGGACGAGCACCTCGGGATCGTCGGCGACGGCGAGCAACCGGGGCGCGCCCGGCACGCCGGAGCGGCTGAGCAGCGTCAACGCGGCCCGTTCGCGGGGTGGGAACACGCCGGTCGGGGTCTTCAGGATGACCGTGCCCGGCTCGCCCGACGTTCGGGCCCGGAACACCTGGGCCCGGGAGCTGCCCGACAACCGCTCCGGGCCGGTGATCCGCACCGACCCGAACCGGTCGTGCAGCGCGGCGGCGGCGGCCGCGATCACCGCGTCCGCAGTGGTATCGGACGGGGAGGGAGGCACGCGGTCAGCCTGCCATCCCTCGGGACACCGAGGCAGTCGGATGGGCAGCATTGGGCAGAGCGGGACACAATCGGGGTCGTGCCCGAGAACCGCGAGAACCACGACAACGAGGAGTTCGCCTGGCGGCTCACCCCGGCGGAGACCGTGTCCGCGTTCGTGCGTGGTGCGCTGCTGATCGACCTGCGGACGCCGACGGAGCGCGCGTCGCAGGGGCTGTTGCCGGGGGCGATCGTGGTGGACCCGTCCGTGCTGGAGTGGCGGCTGGTGCCGGGGAGCGGTGGGCACCTGCCCGAGATGACGAGCTACGACGTCGAGATCGTGCTCGTGTCGTGGGACGGATCGTCGTCGAGCGTGGCGGCCGAGCGCCTGCGTGAGCTCGGGCTCTGGCGGGCGACCGACCTGGCCGGTGGGTTCGAGGCCTGGCGTGCGGCGGAGTTCCCGGTCGGCGGCGACGCGACGGCGATCCGCGGGTGATCCTCCCGGCCGACCTGGTGCGGAACGTCGAGGGGACGTGGGGCGAGGACGGACGCCGGTGGCTCGCCGAGCTGCCGTCGCTCGTGGACGCCGTGGCGGCGCAATGGGAACTGACCGTCGGCGAGCCGTTCGCGTTGTCGTTCAACTGGGTCGCGCGGGCGGTCGACGCGTCGGGGACGCCGGTCGTCCTGAAGCTGGGGCCGGTGTCGGGCGCGCACCTGGGGCCGGAGGCGGCCGCGCTCCGGGCGTTCGACGGGCGCGGGGCCGTGCGGCTGCTGGCCGCGGACGCGGCCCGGGGCGCCCTGCTGCTCGAGCGGGCCACTCCGGGCACGCGCCTGCGCGAGATGGTGACCGCGGGCCGTGACACCGAGGCGACCGAGATCCTGGTGCTCGTCGCGAACTCGCTGCACGACGCCGCCCCCGACCCCGCGCTCCCGGACGTCTCGACGCTCGGGGTCGCGTTCTCGCAGTACGAGCGGGCTTTCGGGGACGCCGGGCCGCTGCCGCTCGCTCTCGTTCGGCGGGCCGGTGCGCTCTTCGCCGAGCTGTGCGGCTCGGCCCCGCGCCGGGTCGTGCTGCACGGGGACCTGCACCACGACAACGTGCTGCGCTCCGACAGCGTGCTGCGCTCCGGCGACGGCTGGCTGGCGATCGACCCGCACGGCTACGTCGGCGACCCCGGCTTCGAGGCCGGCGCGATGCTCTACAACCCCGACCCCGACCGGGCCGACGACGCGTTGCTGGCCGCGGTGCCGCGTCGGATCGAGCAACTCGCCGACGGGCTGGGTGTTCCGCTGGACCGGCTCACCGACTGGGGATTCGCGGTCGCGATGCTGTCCGCGGTGTGGGACACCGAGGGCGACCCGGGGCCGCCCGGCCGGGCGCTGGACGTCGCGCGGCTGCTACTCCGCTAGCTCCCGCTCGGTCGGCGTCCGGAACCGTGGGATCACCCGGACGCCATCCGCGTCGGCGAACCACCGTTCCAGCCGTTCGGCCTCCGCGTAGACGCGGGCCCGGGCGTCGGCGCCGACGTCCTCGAACAACCGCACCGCGATCGAACCGTCGGCGCGCTGGGCCCAGCCACCCACGATCCGCCCGTCGGACCAGACCGTCGGGCCGGCGTTGCCCGCGCGGTCGAACAGCCGCGGGCCGTACTCGCCCAGATACCAGTCGCGCTGGGCCCAGCCCATCGTCGTCGGGTCGAGCGCGGGCAGGAACGCCACCCAGGGCCCGGGATCGGCGGTCGGCTCGAGGTCGTCGGGGAGCGCGACGCCGGTGCCGCCGGACAGCGCGACCTCGACCGCACCCAGGTCGGCGAGCGCCCGTTTGACGTGCGCGCCGGTCCAGCCGGTCCACCACTGCAGGTCGGCCGGGTGGGCGGGGCCGTAGGCGCGCAGCCAGGCCGACGCGAGCCGGGCCCGGGCGTCGGTCTCGGACGGACGGTCGAGCGGAACCGGGAGCCACTGCTCGGCCAGCGCCCACTGGTAACGCTGGGAGACCCAGGAGCCGGACGGGCGCCCGCGGACGATGCGTCCCTCGGCGCCGAGCACGGTGAGGACCCGGCTCGTGATCGCGGTCCTGGCCTCGTACGGTTTGCCCGGGGCCAGGTGCAGCGTCGTGCGCAGCCGGGGCTCGTCGGCCGCCAGCTCGACCGCCGTCGCGGTGCCGCCGCGGGCCGCGAGCGCGTCGAGCGTGCACCGGTCGACGTCGGCCAGCCAGCGTTCGGTGTCGTCGATGCCGGCCTCGCGCAGATGCTTGACCAGCAGCCGCCGCTGCGCCCCGGCCACGCGCTCCATCGTGGACGCTTCGACGACCGGCAGCAGCGGGCTCGGGACGACGAACATCGTCCGGCGCATGCCGAGCATCCGGACCAGCGTGCGCTGCTCGTAGAGCGCGTCCTCCAGCGCGGACGGGAGGCTGTCGGCAACGCGGGCGCGGACGGAGAGGAACACGGTCGCGGGGTCGGTCGCGTGGAGCGCGACGACGCATTCGGCCGCTGAGACGGGGTCGGTCGCGCACATCTGCCGCGCCCCGATGCGCCGCCGCCGCTCCGAATCCGAGAATTCCCGCACCCCGAGCATCCTGCCCTGCCGTTCCGATACCGGCGCCCCGGCCTCCTCGGGCACCCGCGGCCCGGGCCGCGAGCAACCCACCGCGTCAGGTCCTCGGCGTCAGCGGGGCAGTACCCGGAAGCGGGTTCCGACGTGGTCGAACGTTCCCGGCAGCGGGTCCGGGTACGGCCTCGTCGTCAGCGCGAACGCGTGCCCCCGCAGGAGCGTCTCGAGCATCGTGCTCGTCGTGAACAGCACCAGATTACGGCCCGGGCACTCGGCCGGACCGGCGCTGAACGGCAGCATCGACCAGCTCTCCGCCGCCCGCCCGTCCAGCCACGCCTCGGGCGTGAACCGGTGCGCCCACTCCACCTGACTCTCGTCCCTGGCGAAGAACGGCGTGTAGATCACGACCAGCTCCCCGTCGGCGAGCTTGTGGTCGACCCGGCCGGCGACCGGGCGATCGTCGGCCCCGAACGGCGGCGCCACGTAGTCGCGCAGGATCGCCGGCGTCGTCGGCCACAGCCGGATCGCCTCCTGCACGCACGCCTGGAGGTAGGGCAGGTCCCGCCCATGCCCCGGACGCGACGACAACAGCGCCAGCACCCGGTAGGTGGCGATCCCGGCCGCGTCGAACGCGAACAGCCACTGCGGGAGCTGCCCGACGCCCTCCGGCCCGGCCAGCGACGCCAGGCTGCCGGGCTCGGCGCGGTCGACGTACGCGCGCACCCGGTCCAGGAAGTCGGCCCGCACCCGGGGCCGCGCCGGGTGGAACGGTCCCCAGTTGGCGTCCCGGCGCAACCGCGCCAGCAGGTCCGTCGTCTCGAAGTCCTCGCGGGCCGAGTCGCCGAGGACGATCCGCCGCACCATCCGCCACCAGCCGGCCGCGAACCGGTCCCAATCGAGCACGCCGCTGACGGCCAGCGCGGCGCCCTCCTCCCGGATGACGGCCCGCATCGCGTCCGCATGACGGTGGTGCGGCCGGGAGGCGTCGAGAACCTCCTCGTTGAGGGCCCGCTTCGCGGGCCGTTCCCCGGCCGGGGAGATCAGCACCCCGCCGGGCTCGAAGCGCGAGAGCGCGGCGCGTTTCTCGGCCGCGGCCGGGGTGAAGGCCGTGGTCGAGGACAGCACGGTCCGGACGTCGGACGGGGACAGCAGGAGCGTCACGCGCCGGAACGGGGTCCGCAGGCGCAGTGGACGGTCACCGTAGCGGGCCCGTAGGCGCTGCAGTTGCCGGACGCCGTGCCGGTCGGCGTCGATGCGGGCGGCCAGCCGGACCGCCCACGGCCGCCGCTGGATCACCCCGATCGCGATCGTCGCGGCGAGCGGGACGGCCAGCGCGCGGACGGTGTCGGCCAGCGACGCCTGCTCGGTGCGGCGGAGCGACCTGCGCGTCAGGAACGACGTCATCGCGGTTCCTCCTCGGTTCGCGTTCGACGACGGTTCCTCCCGGCGAGGTCATTAAACGCGACAAACCGCCCTATCGCGATCCGCCGCGCCCGTTGTAGACGAGCGCCTGCGTGCCGCCGTAGTCGGCGAACACCGCGAGCGCCTCGTTCCGCAGCACGTCCTGCACCACCTCGATCCCGCGCGCCGCGAGCTGGGCGTCCCAGTCGTCGCGCACCGGGCCCTCGTCGAAGCCGGTGAGCTGCTCCAGCTCGGGCCCTGACCCGGCGACGACCAACCGGGTCACGCCCGACCACAGCACCGCGCCGTAGCACATCGCGCACGGGCGCCAGTTGACGACGAGCTCGTGGGCCGGGCCGCCGGCCGCGCCCAGGTCCCAGGCCGAGGCGGCCACCTGGGCCAACGAGAGCGCCACGACCTCGGCGTGCATCGACGACAGCCCGCTGGAGAGCACGACGTTCACCCCGACCGACACGATCCGGCCGGTGGCCCGCTCGGCCACCACCGCGGCGAACGGGCCGCCGTTGCCCTCGACGTGATTGCGGGCGGCCAGCCGGTGGACGAGCGCCATGCGCTCGGCGTCCGAATGGGTCTGGGCGGGAACCTCGGCCAGTTCGGCGCTGACCCAGTCCGGCAGGGCGGCACCGAAGTGCGTTTCGACCTTCATTCGCCGATTGAACCGCCCGCGGGAACGGTCCGGCGGGTGCGAAACCAGGATTTAGCAGACGGTCGCGGTGGAGAGGAGGTACTCCCACTCCATCGCGCCACCGGTGAGCCAGCGGTCGCCGAGCTCGTCCAGCGCGCGCCGGAGCTCGTCCGGCCGGTCGGTCCCGCGCAGGGCGACGATCGTCGGCCCGTACACCGTCGTGAAGTACTCCCGGAACGATGCCCCGGTGGCGAACGCGTCGACGCGCACGGTCCGGCGTTCGGCGGTCAGGTCGGTGACCCGGTCGCCGAACAGCTCGGCGACGTGCGACGGCGAGCCCCACAGCGGCGCCGGCGAGACCCCCGGCGGAGGCGGCGGCACGAACGGCTTCAGCGTCGCGAACAGCTGCCCGATGAACCCCTCCGGGGTCCAGCTGATCAGCCCGATCGTCCCGCCCGGCCGGGCGACCCGCACCAGCTCGTCGGCCGCCGCCCGGTGGTGTGGCGCGAACATCACGCCGACGCAGGAGACGACCACGTCGAACGCGTCGGACTCGAACGGCAGGTCCTCGGCGTCGGCCTCGCGCCAGTCGAGGGTCGCGCCGCGCTCGGCGGCGAGCTTCTCCCCGGCGGCGAGCAGCGACGGCGTGAGGTCGCTGGCGACGACGTCGGCGCCGGTCAGCGCGGCCGGGATCGCCACGTTGCCGGTGCCGGCGGCGACGTCGAGCACGCGCTGCCCGGGTCTGATCCGGCACGCCTCGACGAGCACGGGTCCGAGGGAGGGAATGAGGTCCGCGGCGACGGCCGGGTAGTCGCCGAGGGCCCAGAGTGCACGATGTTTCTGCTTGAGTTCATCCATGCTCCCGACGGTAGGAAAATCGCCGGGCCGGCCCTAGTACACGATCTGTACCGTCGAGTCATGGGTGCCTCGTACCACCAGTTCTGCCCGGTCGCCAAGACCATGGAGCTGCTCGACGAACGCTGGACGCTGCTCGTCGTCCGGGAGCTCGTGGCCGGCAGCCGGCACTTCAACGACCTGCGCCGCGGGCTCCCCCGCATCTCGCCGACCCTGCTGTCCAAACGCCTGCAGCACCTGACTGCGGCCGGGATCGTCGAGCGGCGCCCCAGCGACCGCGACGTCCAGTACGTGCTCACGCCGGCCGGCGAGGAGCTGGCGCCGATCGTCCAGGCGCTCGGCGCGTGGGGCGTCCGCTGGATCGGCGAGCTCGGCGACCGCGACCTGGACCCCAAGCTGCTGCTCTGGGACTGGCACCGGAACGTCGATCTGAGCGCGGTCCCGGCCGGGCGCACGGTCGTCGGCTTCCGCTTCCCCACCGCGCCGGCCCGCCGCCGCGACTGGTGGCTCGTCCTCACGCCGGCCGAGGCCGACGTCTGCGACGCCGACCCCGGCTACGACGTCGCCGTCCAGGTCACCGCCGACCTGCGCCGGCTGATCGACGTCTGGCGCGGCGACGTCACCTGGTCGGACGCGATGCGGGCGGGCGACGTCGAGCTGACCGGGCCGGCGGCGCTGCGCCGGGCCGTGCCGGACTGGTTCCGCCCCAGCGCGTTCGCGGCGGTTCCGCGCGTCAGTTCGGCCGACTAGCCACGCGTTCCCGGCCGGACCTGCCACTGTGGCCCGATGGGCCCACTTCTGGTCGTCTACGGCATCATCGCCGGGATCGCGTTCCTGGTCGTCGTCGCGGTGGCCGCGTTCGGCATGGTCGGGCTGGCGTCGTTCGGCGTCACCCGCACCCAGGGCTGGGCCGACCGCAGCGAGCGCGACCTCCCGGCCGACGGCCGGGACAGCGGCCTGGCCGTCCTCGGCGACGACGACTGAGCCCCTACTGCACCGAGAGGTGGACGTGGTTGGTGTGGGCGGCCGACGGGTCGCTCCCACTCTGGTAGGCGCGCCAGCCGCTGCCAGGTAACCAGATCTGGCGGTACCAGATCACGTACAGCACCCCGAGCCGGTCGGCGTTCGCGATGAACCAGGCCGCGAGCCGGTTCCCGTAGGCACGGTCGTCGCCGGTCGCCGCTCCTCCGAAGCCGCTCTTGGCCGCCGCGAAGTCGCAGGCCCGGCCCTTCGGGTGCTCGCCGAACGAGGCCGGCCGGAAGCAGTGCACGTAGTGCGTGAAGCCGGCCGCCCGGGTCTGGCGCAGCGCGTGCAGGGTCCGGGGCGTGAGGCAGCCGTCGGAGGTCGGGTCGTCCTGGCTGCAGCCCTCGGAGCCGTAGGTGCCGTCGGAGCGGCGGGGTGCGGCGGTGGGTTTCCGTCGTGGTTTGGGGGCGGCTTTGCGTGCCGGCGGGCCGGCGGCTGCGGGGTGGTCGTCGGCGTTGTCGGTGAAACCTCCGGTCGGCTGGCCGCCGACCTTCGCGTCGGCCAGCGCCTTCTCGGCCGCGGCCCGTTTCCGCCCCATCGTCCGCTGGGCCGCCCGCTGCTTCGTCAGTTGCGCGTCGACGTCCTTCTGCGTGTCGGCCAGGTCCCGCCTGGCCTGCCGGAGGTCGGCGAGGGTCTGGCTGCGACGTTCGGAGAGCGTGTCGACGAGCCCCAGGTTGCCGATCAGGTCGGGCAGCGAGCGCGAGTTCGCCATCGCGGTCGCCGCGTCGGGGACGCCGTTCCGGTAGGCGGCCGCGCTCAACTCCTGGACCTGGGCGTCGAGGGCCGAGATCCGCTTCTCCAGCACGGCGATCTGCGAGACCAGCGCGGTGCGTCGCTTCTCCGACGCCTGCGCCTCGGCCCGGGCGTTGTTGTAGCCGGTGGCCGCCTCGTCCAGCCGTTGCTGCAGCGTCGCCGTGCCGCCCTCGTCGTCCGCGGCCGCCGGGGCGACCGGCCCGACGAGCACGCCGAGTCCGATCAGGACGGCGAGCAGCGCGGGCACGACTCGGGGAACGGTCACGATCGGTGACCGTACGTCGCCCGACGAGACTCCCCCGACCCGCAAAGGATCGGATGCGACCCGCTTAATTCGCCCCTAACGAACCTGTGACGCGTGTGACCACTGTGACCGATACCGAACCAGCACGACACCCGACCGAAACGCCCGAGTCTCGGCCAGCCCGAGCCGCGGAAGGGCCGGCGCGCCCTCGAACAGCCGGCGGCCGCTTCCCTTCACGACCGGGTACACGAACAGCCGGAACTCGTCGACCAGTCCCCCGGCCACCAACTGCTGCACCAGCGACACGCTCCCGGTGACGACGATGTCCTTGCCCGGTGCGCGCTTGATCGGGCCGATCTCGTCGAGTCCTCGCAGGACCGTCGTCGGCTCCCACCCCGGGTCGGTGAGCGTCGACGACACGACGTACTTCTGCACCTGGTTCAGGTAGGCGGACACCCCGCTCGTGTCATCGGTCCGGGCCGGCCAGTACCCGCGCATCGCCTCGAACGTCTCGCGCCCGGTGAGGAACGCGTCGGCGGCTCGCATCTGCTCGTTCAGGGCCTCGGTCACGTCGGAGAAGTCGTCCGGACCGGCCGGGTCGAACCAGCCGCCGTCCGCGTCGATGACGCCGTCGAGCGTGATGTTCTCGGTCACCACCAGCGATCGCATGTCCTATCCTCCCGCCCGGACGCGCCGTTCGTCTCTTTCGCGGGACTTGCTGGCGCAGTAGTCACAGATCTCCTTCTGCGGGAAGGGTGCGTCCCCTACCTTTCAGGCATGCGCGTTCTGGTGGTCGCGGCGCCCGTGCCGGGTCACGTACTTCCGTTGCTCCCGCTCTCGCGTGCGCTGGCCGCGGCCGGCGCCGACGTCCTGATCGCCACCGGCGGCGACGCGATTGCCCCGGTCGAGAGATCCGGTCTTCCGGTGGAGGACGTCGCGCCCGGTTTCGACCTCACTTCGGCCTCGCGGGCGGTGACGCTGCGGCGCCCGCTGGCCGGCACCACCGGCTCCCGGGGCCTCGGTGCGCTGTTCGGCGCGATCAACGCGCGACTGCTCGACGCCGTCCGGGCCACCACCGACCGGTTCGCGCCGGACGTCGTCGTCACCGAACCGCTGGCCGTGGCCGGGCTGGTGTCCGCCGCGGCGCGCGGCGTCCCCGTCGTCCGGCACGAGATCAACCTGTACGACGGCGCCGAGCTCAGCGCGGCAGCCGGCGGACCGGCACTCCGGCGCCTGCGGATCGACCGGCTGCCGGAGCCGGCCGCGGTGATCCAGGTGCTGCCGTCCGCGATCGTCGGGGACCGGCCGGGCTGGACGATGCGGTACGAGCCGCCGCTGCTGGCGCCGCTACCGTCGTGGCTCAGCGAGACCCCGGCGCAGCCCCGGATCCTGGTCGGCCGGAGCCCGGCCGGGCTGATGAAATCGCTGGTCCCGATCGCGGGCCGGGTCGACGCCGAGATCGTGCTGGTGCGGCCGGAGCCGGCCTTACCGCCGCAGCTGCCCGACAACGTCCGGACGATCGGCTCGGTCTCGCTCGACGCGGTGCTGCCGACCTGCTCGGGGATCGTCCACCACGGCGGTGCCGGGACGATCCGGTCCGCGTTCGCGGCCGGCGTACCGCAGCTGATCCAGGCCACCGCGGCCGATCACCGCCACAACGCCGAGGCCGTCGTCCGGGCCGGTGCCGGGCTGAGCCTCCCGGGCCGGAACCTGACGCTCGACGACGTGACCCGCCTGTTGACCGACGACGGGCTCCGCAAGGCCAGCGTCACCATCCAGGACGAGCTCGCCGCGCGCCCGTCGCCGGCCGAGATCGCCGAGCGCACGCTGGCCCTGGCCGGCTGACACCGTTCGGAAGCGAACACTGGGCGCGGCAGCGCGCGCACAGAGCGGCCGGCCTCGGGCCGCTTCAATCGGTGCATGGCCGAGATGATCAGCACCGCAGCCCCCGCCCGGACCTCCGGGCTCGACCACCTCGAGCCCTACCTCCTGGCCCCGTCCTCGCTCACGCCGACCGCGCTCCGCGAGCGCGCCGAGATCATCACCGCCGAGATCGCCGCGGCCGGTGGGGCCGAGGCGCTTTTGGCCGCGTCCGACGGCGGGCCGGTGGCCCTCCGCGGCAACTTCCTCTACGACGCCTGGCTGGTCCGCTGGGCCCCGGGCGACGCGACCGACCTGCACGCCCACTCCGTGGGCTTCCAGACCGTGACGGTCCTCGGCGGCAGCCTCCGCGAGACCGTGGCTTCTCCCGCTTCTCTGGACGAGACGGAGCTCGCCGCCGGTGGGCAGCTCGCCGCCCGCCCGGGCCACACCCACCGCCTGGTCGCCGGTGAGGCCGGCGCGGTCACGCTGATGCTGTCGTCGCCGCCGCGGCCGGTTCCCGTGATCAAGGGCTGAGGGTGATCCGCAGCAGGCGCTGGGCGCCGGTCGACTGCTGGTAGTACGTGACGTACTGGATCAGGCCGTTGCGCTGGGCGTACTCCGGGTGGGCGAAGGCCGCGTAGTTCGCGCCGTAGGCACCGGCGTCCGTGTCGGCGATCGTGAACGGCGCCGACCACGGCCCGTACGGGGACCCGCCCACCTGCGCGTCCAGCTCGTGCGAGCCGAACTCCATGTAGACGTTCATCCAGGCCTTCAGCGCGGGGTCGAAGAAGACGCTGTTCCCGGCCGCCCCGGCGTGGATCGTCGCCACGGCGTCGGCCGGGTCGTCCGACCAGATCGGACGGTGGTCGTCGTCGCGTCCGCCGTAGAAACGCCAGGCCGAGCGGTCGGTGAGCCGGTCCAGCGGGACGCGAGCCACCCGGCAGCGGCTGTCGGCGGTGCAGTCGCCGTAGACGTAGACGTCGTCGCCGGCCAGGACCGCCTCGGACGCGTAGAGCGTGCCGGCCGGGAAGAACAACGTCGGGTCACGGCCCTCGATGCTGCTGACCCCCGGACCGTTCGCCGGGGTGAGGCGGGTGACCTCGTACGTGGTCATGTCGACGGCGGCGACGCCGGTGCCGAGGTCCTGGCCGTAGCGCTGGGAGCACGGTTCGCCGGGCGCGCCGCCGCGGCAGAGCTTGTGGTAGAAGACCAGGACGCGGTGGTTGGCCTGATCGGCGATGACCGGGCCGGGCCAGAGCCCGAACGTCACCTGGCAGTAGGCCTCGGTGAGGCAGTTCCTGGCGTGCGACTTCTCGAACGACTTCTCGCGGGAGCTCCAGGGCAGGAACTCGTCGTGGACCGTGCCGTCACCGGTGCCGGAGAGGTCCCCGGCGGTGAGCGTGATGCCGTCCGAGGCGTCGAGGTCGGACGTCGAGACCGCGGTGTTCGAGAGGAACGCGTCCGGCTTCGTCAGCACGGTGTCGGCGAAGACCCAGACCGAGTGGTCGCCGTAGCGGACGCTCTGCCCGTTGTCCCGGGCCTTCACCCGGCTCTCCTGCCGGAGCGGGTCGAGCTGTACGACTTTTTCGACGTCCGGGATCGGCGGGATCTCGTCGGACATCGGGGGCGCCTCGTCACGCTGCGGGGCGGCTACGACGGGAGCGCGGGGGGCGGGGGTGGGGGTGGATGTCGGTGCCGACGGGCGGGCGTTGCCGCCGGTGACGAGGAGGCCGGTGACCAGCAGGGTCAGTGCGTAGGCGACGATTCCGGTGATGACCTGGCTGCGCGACGGCCGACGGGTCGACGAAACGCCCCGGGTCTCCTCGTCGGGTAACGCAGTGGTCGGCACCACGGCTCCTTCGGGGCAGCTTTCCGGGCGGTGCCCGTCAGGAAGACACTGGCAGAAAAAAGCCCCGTTCGAGGCGAGTCAGAAGAGTCTTTGTGTGATCTCCGACCGGTTCGTGCGGCCGGTTGGTACCCGAGAGTTCCGGGGCCGAACCGGCGAGGGGTGGCTGAAACGATTCGGGGCGCAGGTGCCCAGTCTGAAATAGGACTGGGCGGGACGGTCGGGTACGTCCACCCAGGAAATTGGTGATAACGGCTGCCGGGAGCGCCTGGTATGCGGTTCCATCGACCCCGAGCGATGCATTCTGCTGGGGGTGGGGCGGGATGGCGGTTTTCGTTAGTTACAGCCGGGCCGACCGAGAGTTCGTCGCGTCGTCGCTGGTTCCTGACCTGGAGCGGGCGGGGTTCGTCGTCGACTGGGATCACCCCGACGGTGACGCGTTCCCGCCGGGCGTCCGGAGGGCGATCGACGCGTGCACGGTGGTCGTGGTGGTGGGGAGTCGCGCGGCGGTTTCGTCGGTGCGGGTGCGGGGTGAGTTGGCCCATGCGGCGCGGCGGGGGAAGCCGGTGTTCGCGGTGAAGGTGGAAGTGTGTGAGTTGGCGGGGGTGGCGTACGAGGAGTTGACCCGAAGACCGTCGGGCGCGTTCCTGGACCGTCTCCGAAGACACACGGGGCCGGTCGCTGACCCTGCCGCCGCCGCGGCCGGTACGGCCAGTGCGTGCCGGCCCGCCGCGGGAGCGGGCGAAGCCGCCGCAGGGGCTGGCGGGCCTGCCGCGGGAGCGGGTGGGGCAGGCGCAGGGTTGGGCGGGGCAGGCGAGCGGGCAGTGGCAGGCGGGGCTGCCACTGTGCCGCCACCCACCGGGACCGCCGCCGCGACGGCCGCGCTCGCCGAGGCGCCAATCTCAGCAGTTACCGACGACAGGGCCACGACCCTGCTCTCCGCGTCCGACGCCGCATCTGTTCAGCGGCCCGCCGCGAACAGTCCTTCCGCCCCTGACAAAGCCGCCGCCGGGGAGCGACCCGGCGCAGGCAGGGTCGCGGCGTCGCGGCCACCCGACGCGGTCGCCGCACCCGAATCGGACCAGGCGACGGCGCTGCTGTCGGCCACAGACGCCACTTCTGTCCTGCCGCCCAGGACCGCGATGGACGTGCCCACCGTGCCGGCGACTCGAGCCGCCAGCACAGACCGCCCCGGCCCACGCACCACGGGTGCGGCAACCGCTCCGAGGCTCGCCGCACAGGCGGCAGTTGGCCAGGAACCGGCTGCGACCGCGGCCGCCGGCCAACCCTCCACCGGCGGTGCGTCACCCGCTCCACGGGCCGCGGGCATCGCGCCGACTGCGCGCGCCGCGGGTGCCGCATCAGCCCCCCGCGCCGCCGGTGCGGCGGCTCCGCTTGCCGGCGGGGCATCGGCAGCGCGGGCGGCGGGCTCGGCGCCGATCTCGCCGGTCCAAGGTGCAGCGGATGCGCCCGCCGACCGGGACGCTCCCCCCGACCGGGACGCTCCCCCCGACCGGGACGCTCCCGGCGCGGGCGGTAGGGACGTGGGCAGCGCCACCTCCGCGCCCCCGGCCGACGAGCCGATTCGGCAGGCGGCGGCGCCGACGGTTCTCGCGGCCAGCGGCGCGCCCATCCCGGGCGCAGCGCCCGCCGCAGGCAGGGCTTCCATCCCAGCCGATGCACCCGTGTCCGGCGGCCCGCACCTTCGCGGGAAGGCTTCCGTTCCGGGGAAGTCCGCCGCTCCTGGCTCGAGCGGGGATGGCGCACGCGCCGTGCCGCTCGGGGGCGCGGCGGCCCCGGTGGTTGGGCCTGCTCCGGCCGCGGAGGGGAAACGCGCAGCGGGCAAGGCCTCCGTCACGCCATCGACCGCCGAGGCACCCGGCGCGCCTCCGCCGCCCTCACCCACCGCGCGCGGCGCCGCCGCGCCCCCTTCCCCCACCGCCGGCGCCACGCCCACCGCGGACTCCCCGCCCGCCAAACCCGCCGGACGCGCCACACCCACTCCGCCCCCCGGGCACGCCGCGCCCGCCCCGCCCGCCGAACGCGCCACACCCACTCCGCCCGCCGAGCGGGCCGCGCCCGCTCAACCCGCCGAGCGCACCACACCCACGCCGCCCGCCGGACGCGCCACGCCCACTCAGCCCCCCGGACGCGCTACACCCACTCCGCCCGCCGAGCGCGCCACACCTGCCGGGCGCACCACACCCGCCGGGCGGGCCGCGCTCGGGCGGGGCGCTGCGGGCGGCTCGCCGGCTCGGGGCGTCGCGGGGTCGGCTGGGGTGGCGCGTCCGGCGGCGCCGCCAGCGGCAAGCGACCCGGGCCCCGCAGGCTCCCTCCTCGACGGCCTGCCGCACCCACCCTCGGACGACGAACCCTCAGGTCGAGCGAAGGTCAAAACCGACTGGTCGCTCTCGCTCTTCACCCGCGGCCCCAAGGCACCCCTCCCCCCACCCCTCCCGTTCCCCCGCGGCCTCGACGGCATCGGCGCCCCCCGCCGCCCACGAATCGTCTGGCACCTCGCCATGACCGCCACCACGCTGCTCCTCCCTCCCCTCGGCGTCTACGCGGCCCTCTTCACGCTCTGGACGCTCCGTCGGTCGCGCGACACGAAGGGACGCTCTCCGCGCCAGCGGGCGGCGATCTCCAAGACCCAACGCATCGTGTTCCGCTACGTCCTCGCCGGCACGCTCTGGTTCACCGGCCTGACGCTCGTCTCGCGACGAAACCCCGGCCTGCTCCCGATCGACCTCTGGACCCTCGTCTCCACCCAGAAACCCGGCACCGGCTGGGAGAAGCTCGCCCTCCTGTACTTCGCCGCCGCGGCCGCGATCGCCGTCGCCGTGTACCTGTACGCGACCGCCGGGAGCGCCACGCGCCCCCCGAACAGCGAGCGCCCGATGATCGCCTGGATGCTGGCGATCACGCTGAGCGCGCTCAGCTCGGCCGTGTTCTTCGCCTACTTCTGGCCCTCGTTCGCCCTGACGACCGCGCTCATCCTGGTCGCCGTCCACGTGGCCCTCACCGCCCTCCAGCTCGCGCTCTGGCTCCCCGAGCACCGCGCCGCGGTCCAGAACGGCTGACGTACGATTCGCGACGTGAGCGCTCAGGCCGAGGACGTTCCTGAGGCGCGGGCCCCGCTGACCAGGCCGCGGGTGCTGCGCGCGGCGATCGCGCTGGCCGACGAACGCGGGGTCGAGGCGCTCACGATGCGCCGGCTCGCCACCGAGCTCGGCGTCGAGGCGATGTCGCTCTACCACTACGTCGCCAAGAAGGACGACGTCCTCGACGGCGTCGTCGACGTGCTCGCGAGCGAGATCAACGACGCGGTAGCGGAGATCGACGTACCGACCGCGGGCGCGGCCTGGCAGAGCGCCGCGCGGCAGCGCATCCTCACCGCCCGGCAGGTCATGCTGCGGCACCCGTGGGCGCCGCGGGTCTTCGCGACCCGGACCGTGATGAGCCCGGCGACGATCCTGTACCACGACCGGCTGGTCGGCCTGATGCGCGACGGGGGCTTCTCCTACGACCTCGCGCATCGCGCGATGCACGCGCTCGGGAGCCGGTCGCTGGGCTTCACCCAGGAGATGTTCGATCCGGGCGGCTCGATGCCCGCCGAGGCGGACCCGGAGGTCCTGCTCGGCGACTTCGCGACGATGGTGCCGAACCTCGTCGGCATGCTGGTCGACGCCCAGGCGCACGTCGACCCCGAGTCGCGCCTCGGCTGGTGCGACGACCAGGCCGAATTCGAGTTCGGGCTCGACTTGATCCTCGACGGCCTCGAGCGCCTCGTCTCCCGCTGAACCCAGAACCCTTGACGTTCTTACACCGTAAGGCTACCTTACGCCGTAAGCCAGCCTTACAACGTAAGGAGCTCCGATGAAGGCCATCGTCCAGGACCGCTACGGCTCACCCGACGTGCTCTCGTTCACCGACGTGCCGACACCCCGGCCGAGCAAGGACGACGACGTGCTGATCCGGGTCCGCGCCGCCTCGGTCAACGCCCGCGACTGGCACGTCATGCGCGGCGACCCTTACGTCGCCCGGCTCATGGCCCCGGACGTCGGCGGCCTCACAGCCCCGAAACAGCGCGTCCGCGGCACCGACTTCGCCGGCGTCGTCGAGTCGGTCGGCGCGTCGGTCACCCACGTCCGGCCGGGCGACGCGGTGTTCGGCGAGGCCCCGGGCGCGTTCGCCGAGTACGTGGTGGCGCCGCGGAACGCAGTCGCCGGCAAACCCGCGAGCATGACGTTCGAGCAGGCCGCGGCCCTGCCCCTGGCCGGGAACACCGCGCTGCTCAGCCTCGTCGAGATCGCGGGGGTCGAGGCCGGGCAGACCGTGCTGATCAACGGCGCGTCCGGCGGCGTCGGCACGTACGCGGTGCAGCTCGCCGCGGCCCACGGCGCGACCGTCACCGCGGTGTGCAGCACCCGCAACGTCGAACTGGTCGAATCGCTCGGCGCGCACGACGTCGTCGACTACCGGAAGACCGACTTCCGGACGCGTGACCGGCAGTACGACGTGGTCTTCGACCTCGTCGGGAACCGGTCGCTCCGCGACCTCAAGCGGTCGCTGACGCCGACCGGGACCCTGCTGCTCTCCGGCGGCGGGGTCTCCACCGGGGGGACGCCCTTCGGGCCGATGAAACTCATCGTGGCCGCCAAGCTCCAGTCGCGGTTCGTGAAGCAGCGGATCGAGGTGCCGGAGGCGAAGCCGAGCACGCGCGCGTTGACCGAGCTCGGCGCGCTGGTCGAGGAGGGCAGGCTGACGTCGGTCATCGACCGCACGTACGCGCTGGCCGCCGCGGCCGACGCGATCCGCTACCTCGAGACCGACCACGCCCGGGCCAAGGTCGTCCTCACCGCGTAGAACGCCAGGCCGCGCGATCGACTCGCTGGAGGGCCTGGCTCGCCTGCTCTTCCGCCCCTACCTGTAGCCTGGGCGAAATTTCGTTTATGCGGCAATTTCGGGGGTACAGGTGCAGATTCGCCGTCGATCGCTCCTGAAGGCGTCGCTGTTCGCGCCGGTGGCCGCCGCCGGGTGCGGCACGAAGACCGGCGCCGGGAAGACCGACGGGACCTCGCTCTGGTGCTGGCCCGGCGGCCTCAGCACCAAGGTCGTCGCCGACGCCAAACAGAAGTTCCGGAACGACACGACGCTGATCTACAGCGAGTACTCCGGCAACTTCCGGCAGAAGCTGACGTCCGCCCTGTCCGGGAGGGCCCCCGCGATCACCGGGATCAAGGGTGAGGACATCGCCTCGTTCCTGCCCCGCGCCGACCAGTTCGTCGACCTGACCACGCTCGGCGCCGACCGGCTGACGTCGGCCTACCTGCCGTCGAAGTGGCAGGAGGCGACGGCGGTCGACGGCCGGCAGGTCGGGATCCCGATCGACATCGGCCCGACCGCGATGTTCTACCGGACCGACGTGTTCGACCGCGCGGGCCTGCCGACCGACCCGGCCGACGTCGACGCGGCCACCGCGACCTGGGCCGAGTTCCTCGCGTTCGGCAAGCGGCTGCGCGCGCGGCTACCGGGGACGTACGTGCTGGCCAACACGCTGACGATGTTCACGATCGAGGTGTGCCAGTCGGGCAAGCGCTTCGTCGACCAGTTCAACCACTTCGTCGGCGACGACGAGCACGTCAAGAACGCCTGGGACGTCGCGGTGCAGGCGTCGACCGGTGGGCTGTGCGCCGGGATCGACAACGACGACAAGCGGTGGGGGCCGGCGCTGGCCGCCGGGTCGATCGCGGTGTCGTTCGGAGCCGCCTGGCACGCGCAGGACATCGAGAGCGACGCGCCCAGCGCGTCGGGGGCCTGGCGGGTCGCGGCCGGCCCGGCCGGCGGCGCCAACATCGGCGGGTCGTTCCTCGCGATCCCGGCCTCGACCACCGATCAGGCGACCGCGTTCGAGATCATCGAGTGGATCCTCAGCCCGGAGAACGAGGCCCGCGCGTACACCGACGCCCGGCTCTTCCCGTCGACGCCGTCCAGCTACTCGATGCCCGCGCTGACCGAGCCCGAGCCCTACTACGGCGGTCAGCGCACGATCGACGTGTTCAGCGCGTCGGCCCGGAAGACCCGCCGGGCGTACGAGGCACCCTCGGACGCGGCGATCCAGGACGTCTACCTCAACGAGCTGCGCAACGTCGAGTACCACGGCAAGAAGCCGGAACAGGCCTGGTCGGACGCGGTCAAGGCAGCCCGGACGGTGGCGGCCGAGAACGGCGTCAACTGAGCGTCGCGTCGGCCAGCGGCTTCAGGTACCGGGCCGGGTGGTCGGCGATCTGGTCGGCCTGGGCGCGGAACCAGGCGGCGGTCGTGGCTGCGTCCCGCTGCCGGGCGACGATCCCGGCGACGTTCATCCGGGTGATCGCCAGCGGCGGGATCTGCACCCAGCCGGTCGGGAGGCTCTCGCCGTAGCGCAGGTACCGCGCCTGCAGCCGGCCCAGCACCGCACCCTGCAGGAACGTCTCCCCCGAGACGAGCGCCAGGTCGTCCCGGACGACCGCCTGCAGCGCCCCGGCCGCCAGACCGACGCCGCCGGCGGCCCAGTGGGCGTGGTGCGCGGCCCGGGCCGCGACGATGCTGACGCTGTCCATGTCGCCCACCCCGACGAACGCCAGCGCATCGGGATTGGCCGCGACCAGCACGTTCCAGGCTTCCTGGTTGATCTTCGGGTCGAGCTTCGTGTCGAACGGACCGAGCACCCGGACGCCGGGGAACAGAACGCCGAACGCCTCCCGGAGCCCGGTGATGCGGGCGTCGTAGGACTGGACGCCGGGGGCCGGGTTGCCGATCACGATCGTGCCGGTGGCTCCGGTCGGCACCCGGCGGGCGACCTGACGCGCGAGCAGCCCGCCGAGCAGCCGGTTGTCGTTGCCGACCAGCAGCGGGACGTCCGAGCCGGGCGCCGGCGCGCACTGCAGCATCGCGGCTGGCGTCCCGTCGTCGGCCAGTTCGGCCAGCGGGTCGGCGAACAGCTCCGGGCTGTAGGTGAAGATCGCGTAGCTGTCCGGGCGCGGCGTGCGCTGGGTCTGGAACTGGCGCAACTGCTGGGCGGTGTCGGCGATCTGCGGGCCGAACTCGCGGTGACGCACGCCGCCGACGCGGTCGACGCCGGTCGCGAAGCCCCGGACCAGCTGCGTGACCGAGTTGAGCTCCGCGCCCACGACGACGAGCGCGGCCAGCGGCGTCGTCGTGGGTTCTCTCGTGCAGCCGGCGACGGCGACGAGCAGCGCCACGACGAGCAGGACGCGCATGCCCTCCTCATCGGCCCGCGCACTTCGTTCTGCAGGGGTTTGTTGCGTCCGGCGGCTCAGCCCACCCCCACCGCGGCCGATGGGTCCCAGGATGGGGTTCTCGTGGATGCGACGACGCGCGGTCGCGCGGAGCGCGGCGGCCGCCTTGGCGATCGGCCTGGCTCTCCTCGCGGGTCTCGCCGTGTTCAGCAGCCGCGGGTCGGCGAGCGCGATGGCCACGATCTCCGCCCACGAGCAGACCAGCCAGCAGTGGAACCAGGTCTACCTGAAGATCAGCATCGAATACGAACAGCTGGTCGATTTTCTGCGCGCGGACAGCGCGGTCGGACGGCAGCCGCTGATCTCGTCGATCGGCTCGGCGGAGCCGAACCTCCGCTGGCTGACCGCCAACGGCAGCAAGGCCGACGCCTTCCAGGCCCGCGCGCTCCAGAACACCTACGGCGGGTACAGCTACACGCTGCGGACGCTCGTCGAGGCCGACAAGCGCGGCGACCGGGCCGAGGTGCTGCTCGACGCCGAGCAGGCCGCGCTGAGCGCGTCGGCGCTGCGCAAGCAGGCGACGGTGAACATCGCCCGCAACGGCCTGGAGGCCAGCGGCGTCCTCCGCGACGCCCAGCAGGCCAACCACCGGATCCTGGTCGCGGTCGAGGTCATCTCGGCGGTCGACGTCGCGCTCGTCGTCCTCTGCACGCTCGTGCTGTTCGCCTATCAGCGGGGCACCGAGCGGCAGGCCGACGAGAGCCAGTACCGGGCCTCGCACGACAGCCTGACCGGCGTGGCGAACCGCGGCCTGCTGCACGAGCGGGTCGACCAGGCGCTGGCCGACTGCGCCCCCGGCGACGGGGTCGCGCTGCTGCTGCTCGACCTCAACCGGTTCAAGGAGGTCAACGACACGCTCGGGCACCACGCCGGCGACGAGCTGCTGAAGGAGGTCGCGGCCCGGTTGACCCAGGCCGCCCGCCGGCACGACCTGGTGGCGCGCCTCGGTGGCGACGAGTTCGCCGTGCTGATCCCGGGCGTCCCCGACGACCGCACCGCGGTCGAGATCGGCGATCGCTTCCACGTGGCCCTCTGCGGGCCGATGGTGGTCGAGGGCGTCATGGTCGACGTGTCGGGGAGCGTCGGTATCTCCCGCTATCCGACGCCGAGCGGCTCGGCCGGGGAGCTGCTGCAGCACGCGGACATCGCGATGTACCTGGCCAAGCGGGGCGGGCTGGGGATCGCGTTCTACCGCCCGGACGACGACCGGCACACGTCCGAGCGGCTGACCGTGGTCGCGGAGCTGCGCGAGGCCGTCGAGCGCGGCGACCTGACCGTGCACTACCAGCCGATCGTCCGCCGGTCGACACACGAGGTGCGCGGGGTCGAGGCGCTGGTCCGATGGCCGCACCCGTCCCGCGGGCTGCTCACGCCGGAGGAGTTCGTGCCGATCGCCGAGGAGAACGACCTGATCCCGGCGCTGACCGACCTGGTCCTCGACCGGGCCCTGGCCCAGCACCGGGCCTGGCTCGACGCCGGCCTCGACCTGCCGGTGGCGGTGAACGTCGGCGGCGCGTGCTTCCTCGACGCCGGTTTTCCGGCCCGGGTCCGGTCGCTGCTCGACCGGCACCGGGTCGAGCCCGGCCGGCTGACCGCCGAGATCACCGAGAGCGCGGTGCTCCCCGACGCCGGCCGCGCGTCGGCGGTGCTCACCGAGCTGCGCGGGCTGGGCGTCCGGCTGTCGATCGACGACTTCGGGACGGGCTTCTCGGCGATGGGCCACCTCCAGTCGATGCCGCTGGACGAGCTCAAGATCGACCGGTCGATCACCGCCCAGATCGGGGCGACCGAGGGCGGGAAGGCGGTCGTGGGTGCGCTGATCGAGCTGGGGCACGCGCTGCGGCTGGAGGTGGTGGTGGAGGGCGTCGAGGACGCGGCGACGTGCGCGGTCGTCGATTCGCTGGGCGCCGACCGGCTCCAGGGCTACGCGTTCAGCCGCCCGCTGCCGCCGGAGGAACTCGTCGCCTGGACCCGCCCGATCCCAGCCGCCGCCACACCCTGACCGGTGTCGGTCGGGCGGGGAGTTCCGTAGGCTGGCTCCACCTACCAGACCTATCGGTTAGGCGGTGTAGCCATGACGCACGCACTGGATCCGACCTTCTACCGCACTGCCGCCGACGCCGCGGCGGCTCCCGTCGAAGAGCTCGCGTACGTGGCCGTGTTCGACCGCGCGGCCGAGCAGCGGGACGCGATGACCGTGGTCGACGTCAACCCGGCATCGCCGGAGTACGGCCGGGTCGTCGGCTGGACCGAGGTGCCGAACCTCGGCGACGAGCTGCACCATTTCGGCTGGAACGCCTGCTCCAGTGCCCTCAAGCACGAGGGTCACGACATGCACGGGCTGGCCCGGCGCAACCTGCTGGTGCCCGGCCTGCGGTCCTCGAACATCTACGTGCTCGACGTCGCCGCCGACCCGCGCGCCCCCGAGCTGGTCAAGACCATCGACGCGAAGGAGCTGGCCGCGAAGGCCGGCTACTCCCGCCCGCACACGCTGCACTGCGGCCCGGACGGCGTGTTCCTCACCTGCCTCGGCGGTCCCGAGGACGATCCGGACGGTCCCGGCGGCATCGCGCTGCTCGACCACGCCACGTTTGACGTCGTCCGCAAATGGGAGACCGACCGCGGGCCGCAGCACTTCCACTACGACGCCTGGTGGCACCTGAACCAGAACGTCCTCGTGTCCAGCGAGTGGGGCAGCCCCTCGATGATCGAGAACGGCGTCGTCCCCGAGCTCCTGCTCGGCGGCCAGTACGGGCACGCGCTGCACTTCTGGGACCTGGCCGAGGGACGTCACCTGCAGCGCGTCGACCTGGGCGCGGAGCAGCAGATGGTGCTGGAGGTCCGGCCCTCGCACGACCCGGAGGCGACCTGGGGTTTCGTCGGCGTCGTGGTCTCCACCGCGGACCTGTCCGCGTCGGTCTGGCGGTGGTTCCGCGACGGCGACCGCTTCGCGGTCGAGAAGGTCGTCACGATCCCGGCCGAGCCGGCCGACCCCGCGTTGCTGCCGCCCGCGCTGCAGCCGTTCGGCGCGGTTCCGCCGCTGGTCACCGACATCGACCTGTCGGTCGACGACAAGTTCCTCTACGTCTCGTGCTGGGCGACGGGCGAGCTCAAGCAGTACGACGTCAGCGACCCCGCGCACCCGGTCGAGGTCGGTTCGGTGCGGCTGGGCGGCATCGTCGGACGGACGCCGCACCCGGCCCGGCCCGACCTGCCGCTGGCCGGCGGGCCGCAGATGGTGGAGGTCAGCCGGGACGGCCGGCGCGTGTACTTCACGAACTCGCTGTACGGGGCCTGGGACGACCAGTTCTATCCGGACGGCGTCGGCGCCTGGATGGCCAAGCTCGACGTCGACCCGGCCGGCGGGCTGAGCATCGACGAGTCGTTCTTCCCGCACGGCGACGACTTCCGGGGACGGCGGGTCCACCAGATCCGGCTCCAGGGCGGCGACGCGTCGTCCGATTCGTACTGCTACCGCTGATCCACCAGATTCGCCTCCGGAAGGAGGCAACCTCCGTGCTCCCGGCGGGCTCTTAGTGGTGAGACCGCGGGGGCAACCGGAGGGCACAGCGTGAGCGACCGGCCGGACGAGGCATTTCGGGAGTACGTGGAGGAGCGCTTACCCGCGCTCCAGCGCTTGGCGTACCTGCTCTGCCAGGATCGGCACCACGCCGACGACCTGGTGCAGGACGCGCTGGTCAAGCTCTACACGAGGTGGGACCGCGCGAGCGCCGCCTCGCACCTGCACGCCTACGCCCGCACGACGCTGGTGCGGACGTTCCTGTCCGAGCGTCGCACCAACTGGGCGCGCCGGGTCGTGCTGGTCGACCGGTTCCCGGAGGACCTCGGCTCGTCGGACCCGGATGCCGCGTCCGCGGTCGCGGTCCGCCGCGCGCTGGCCGGGCTGCCGCCCCGGCAGCGGGCCGTGATCGCGCTCCGTTACTACTCCGACCTCTCGGTGGAGGAGACCGGCGAGACGCTCGGCTGCTCCCCCGGCACGGTCAAGAGCCAGACCGCCAAAGGCCTCGCTGCGCTCCGCCGCGCATTGCCCGACGTCGACGCGGACGACACGACGTCGACCCGGACGAGGAGTTGATCATGGACGAGTCCCGGACCCGCGCGCTACTGACCAGGGTGGTGGCCGAGGCGCCGCCGCCCGCCGCGGTCGACATCGATCGCATCATCGAGCTCGCCCAGGCCCGCGACCGCGACCGGACGCGCTGGGTGATCGCCGCGGCCGCGGCCGTGCTCGTGGTCGTCGTCGTGGCGGTCACCACGCTGACGCTCGGCGGCAGCGCCGAGCGGGCCGCGCCACCGGCCGGGCCGATGAAGCTACCGATCCAGAAGCTCCCGGCCGAGAACCCGCACGCGAGCATCCCGCAGCCGGGCAGCGTGCCGGTCCGGTTCGACCTGATGCGCAGCGAGCTGCTGGTGAGCAACGTGCCGGACTCGCTGTACGAGCGGGGCACCTCGGTCCGGTACACCACGCTGGGCTTCTACGCCATCGGGCGCGGCCCGAACATGACCAGGAACTCCGTCTCGATCGTGCTGGGCTCCCGGGGCACGAAACTGAACCGCGAGAGGGGCAACAAGATCGTGGAGACGAGGCCCGGCCCGAGCATCAACGGCCATCCGTCCACGCTGAACAAGTGGGACGACCCCTTCGGCTGGCAGCTGCTCTGGAACTGGGCGCCGGACGCGGAGGCCGAGGTCGACATCGAGGGGCTGCCCAACCCGGAGCAACTGGCGGCCAAGATCGCCACCGCCGTTCGGGTCAACTTCGCCGGCCACGCCCGGCTGCCGTTCACGCTGCGCGCCCCGACCGGTGCCCTGCTGAGCGAATTCCAGGCGACGATCGACCTGTCGTCCGGCAAAGGCCGGAAGCCGTCGGCGACCGTCGCCTTCGCCGGGCCCGGCTCGGGCTTCATCAGCATCAACGCGAACCCGCTCGGCACCGGCATCGGCAAGCCGGACTCGGTCTACGAGGACCGGCCGGCGCGGATCAAGCACGAGCGGTCGGGCAACGGTCAGGGCGGCACGTTCAGCACGATGATCGTGGCCGCCGACGACCTGAAGATCACCGGCACCTGCAACTGGAACCCGAATCCGGAGGTCACCGAAGCGGAGTTCAAGAAGTTCTGCCTGTCGACGACCGCGAGCGTCCAGCGCGTCGGCAACTTCCGGAACGCGGCGGATTGGCCGATCTTCACCGTGCGCTAATCCCACGATAACCGCCCATTGTGGATGTGACCCAGGCCACAATCGACGGCATGGCTCCCCTTACCCCGGTCCGACGACGGCGCCCCTTCCGAGGCGTCGCCGTCGTCGTGACCACCCTGGCCCTGGCCGCGTTCCCGACCGTCCTCCCCGAGCCCGCTCGGGCGGCGTCGGACGCGCCCTACCTCAACCCCCGACTACCGGTCGAGCGGCGGGTCGACGACCTGCTGAAACGCATGACCCTGGACGACAAGGTCGGCCAGATGACGCAGGCCGAGCGGGCCGCCGTCACCGCGGATCCCTCGAAGATCACCACCCTGCGCTACGGATCGGTGCTCTCCGGCGGCGGCTCGACGCCGACGCCGAACACCGCCGCGGCCTGGGTGTCGATGATCAACGGGTTCCAGCGGGCGGCGCTGGCGACACCGCTGCACATCCCGCTCCTCTACGGGGTGGACGCGGTCCACGGCAACGGCAACCTGCTCGGCGCGACGGTGTTCCCGCACAACATCGGCCTGGGCGCGACGCGGGATCCGGCGCTGGTGCGGAAGGTCTACGCCGCGACCGCCGACGAGACCGCCGCGGCCGGCGTGCCGTGGGACTTCGCGCCGTGCGTCTGCGTCACCCGCGACGAACGCTGGGGACGCACGTACGAGAGCTTCGGCGAGGATCCGGCCCTGGTCATCTCGATGGAGACCGCGATCGACGGGCTCCAGCGCTCGGGCGTGCTGGCCACCGCGAAGCACTACGCGGGCGACGGCGACACCGAGTTCGGCACCGGCAGCGGTGACTTCACGATCGACCAGGGCGTCACGGTCACGTCGCGCGAGGACTTCGCGCGCATCGACCTGGCGCCCTACGTCACCGCGATCCGGAAGCACCACGTCGGCGCGATCATGCCGTCGTTCTCCAGCGTCGACTGGACCGAGGACGGCGTCGGCAACCCGGTGAAGATGCACGCGAGCAAGGAGCTCATCACCGACGTCCTCAAGAAGAAGCTCGGGTTCGACGGGCTCGTCGTCACGGACTGGGAGGGCATCCACCAGCTGCCCGACCCGTCGGTGCCGGCCGATGCGCCGCGGCCGACCGCGCTGCAGGTCCGGACCGCGGTGAACGCGGGAATCGACCTGTTCATGGAGCCCAACACCGCGCCGCAGTTCGTCGCCCTGCTGAAGGCCGAGGTCGTCGCCGGGCGGGTCAGCCAGGCGCGGATCGACGACGCGGTCCGGCGGATCCTCCGGACGAAGTTCCGGCTCGGGCTGTTCGAGCACCCCTACGCGTCGGTCGGCCAGGTTGGCACCGCGGCGCACCGGGCCCTGGCCCGCGAGGCGGTCGCGAAGTCCCAGGTGCTGCTCAAGAACTCGGGTCACGCGCTGCCGCTGTCGCGGAAGGCTCGCCTCTACGTGGCCGGTCGCAACGCCGACGACATCGGCAACCAGGCCGGCGGCTGGACCCTCGACTGGCAGGGCCGGTCCGGAGCCGACACGATCCCCGGCACGACGATCCTGGACGGCATCCGCGCGGTGGACCCGTCGGTGACGTACAGCGCTGACGCGTCCGCCCCGGTCGGCAACGCCGATGTGGGTGTCGTCGTGGTCGGCGAGACGCCGTACGCGGAGGGCTTCGGGGACGTCGGTGGTCCGGTGTGGCCGAACGGCACCGAGGCCCAGAAGGAACCGAAGTCGCTGACGCTCTCGGCCGGCGATCGGGCCGTCGTGGCGAAGGTCTGCGCGGCGGTCTCCACGTGCGTGGTGCTGCTGGTCTCCGGCCGGCCGCAGGTCGTCACCGACCAGTTGCCGGTGATGGACGCGCTGGTCGCGTCGTGGTTGCCGGGCAGTGAGGGTGCCGGGGTCGCGGACGTCCTGTTCGGGCGGAAGCCGTTCACGGGCCGGTTGCCGGTGAGCTGGCCTCGTTCGGTGTCCCAGGTCCCGATCAACGTCGGCGACCGGTCGTACGACCCGCTGTTCCGCTTCGGCTACGGCCTGCACACGTAGTCCGGCCGCTGCCGGGCGGGCCCTCCCCCTGATGGGCCCGCCCGGCGCGGGCTAGAGAATCGACCAGACGATGACGGTCATCGCGAAGCCGACGATCGAGAGGATCGTTTCCAGGACGGTCCAGGTGGCGAGCGTCTGTTTCACGGTCATGTTGAAGTAGCGGGAGATGATCCAGAAGCCGCCGTCGTTAACGTGGCTGGCGATGATCGAGCCGGCGCTGATCGCGATCACCAGCACCGCGAGTTGGGCGGCCGAGTAGTTCTCGTTCTCGACCAGCGGGGCGACGATGCCGCCGGTGGTGACCAGGGCCACGGTCGCCGAGCCCTGGGCCAGGCGGAGCGCACAGGAGATCAGGTAGGCCAGCGCGATGATCGGCAGGCCGGCGTCCTTGAGCGTGCCGGCCAGCGCGTCGCCGACGCCGGTCGCCGAGATGACCTTGCCGAAGAACGCGCCCGCGCCGACGACGAGCAGGATCATCCCGACCGGGCGCAGGGCCGCGGCCGTGACCTCGGAGAGCTCGGCGACCGTGCTTCCGCGGCGCACGCCGAGGAGCCAGAACGCGAGCAGCGTGGCGATCGTGAGCGCGACGGCCGGGTTGCCGAGGAACGTGAGCACCTGCAGGAACGTGCCCGGGTCGAGCGCGACCGTGCCGAACGTGGCGCCGAGGATCAGCACGAGCGGCACCAGGATGATCCCGAGCACCGTCCCCAACCCCACCGGCCGCACCCCGACCGCTCCGGCTACCCCGACCGACCCACCGGCCGGGCCCGCGGGCGCCGGGCTGATCGGCGCGGCCGCGCCCGCCCCGCGGCCCTCGCTCGCGCTCGCGCTCGCGCTCGTGCTCGCGCTCGTGCTCGTGCTCGCCGAGGTATCGGCCGCGTCGTCGGCTCCGGCTCCGGCTCCGGCCAGGCCATCCTCCGCCCGGCTCACGCCGCCGTCCCCAGTTCCTACGCCGCCGCCCGCGGCGCGGCCACCGCTCACGCCGTCATCCCTACCGCCCGAGCCACGGTCACCGCCGACACCCGCACCGACCACCGCCGGCTGGGCGACGACCGACGTCTCGGCCTCTACCATCTCCTCCGGCACCGAGATGCTGATCCGCCGCCCGATCCACAGCGGCCAGGCGATACCCGCCGCCGCGAACGCCGGCAGCCCACAGATCAGACCCATCAGGATCACCCACCCGAGGCTCACCCCGAGCAGCCCGGCCGCCGCCGTCGGACCCGGGTGCGGCGGCAGGAACGCGTGCGTCATCGACAACCCGGCGACCATCGGCAGCGCATAGAGCACCAGCGACCGCCCGCCCCGCAGCGCCGCGATGTACACCAGCGGCGCCAGCACGAAGATGCCGATGTCGAAGAACACCGGGATCCCGAAGATCAACCCGGCCAGCCCCATCGCGACCGGCGCCCCGCGCTCGCCGAACCGCCCGGTGAGCTTCTCGACCAGCACGTCGGCGCCCCCGGACCGCTCCAGGATCCCGCCGAGCACGGTGCCGAGCCCGACGATCACGGCGATGTGGCCGAGGATGCCGCCGAACCCGGTCTCCAGCACCGAGTCCGACGCCTTCAGCGCGGTGCCGACGATCTGCGACACCGGCAGCCCGGCCGCCAGCGCCAGCGCGAACCCGGCGATCAGCAGCGAGATGAACGGCTCGAGCTTGACCACGATGATCAGCGCGAGCAGCACGGCGATCGCCGCCGCGCAGAGCAGCAGTAAGCCGCCCGTCGAATCTTGCAGCCAACTCACGTCAGACCTCCGGTGAACTCGGTAGCGCGTCGGGTGATGCCGGACCAGTCAGCGGCGCTGACCACGTCGGGAGGGACCACGCCCGTCCCGGCGGTAACGGCGGCGGCCCCCGCCGCCAGGTACTCGGCCGCATTGGCGGCCGTGACACCCCCCGAAGGCACGAGCTTCAGCCCCGGATACGGCCCGTGCAGATCACGCAGGTAGCGCGGCCCGAACGCCGACGCCGGGAACACCTTCACCGCGGCCGCGCCCAGGTCGGCCGCGGCCAGCACCTCGGTCGGCGTCAACGCGCCGAGGAGGAACGGCACGCCCGCGTCGAGCGCGACCGACGCCACCGCGGGCAGCACGCCCGGCGTCACCAGGAACCGGGCCCCGGCGTCGATCGCGGCCCGGGCGTCGGACGCGGTCAGCACCGTGCCCACGCCCACGACCACGCCGGGCACGGACGCCGCCGCCGACAGGTGGCGCAGCACGTCCGGCGTCGTGAACGTCAGCTCGACGGTGCGGATCCCGCCGTCGGCCAGCGCCTGGCACAACGCCGGAGCCGACGGCAGCACCGGCGCCCGCACCACGCACACGACGCGGTCGGCGAACATCGCCCCGAGCGCGCTCACCGCAGCGACCGGCCGGGCCGCGCCGACGTCCGGCGCCCGTCGTCGATCACTCGCTGACCGTCCACGAAGACGTACGGGATGCCGACCGCAGGCCGGCGCGGATCCTCGAACGTGGCCCCGGCCGCGACCGTCGACGGATCGAACAACACCAGGTCAGCCACCGCGCCCACCCGCAGCACGCCGCGGTCGGCGAGCCCGAGCCGGGCCGCGGGGCGGCCGGTCATCCGGGCCACGCACTCCTCCAGCCCGAGGACCCGCTCCTCCCGCACGTAGTGGCCGAGGTACCGCGGGAAGGTCCCCCACGCCCGCGGATGCGGACGCCCGCCGACCAGCAACCCGTCGCTGCCGGCCAGGTGCTTCGGGTGCCGCATGATCTCGCGGACGTTCGGCTCGTGGCCGACGTGCTGCAGGATCGTCGTGCCGAGGCGGTCACGGCGGAGCACGTCGACGAAGACCTCGAACGCCTCCCGGCCGGATTCCGCGGCCACCGCCGCGATCGTCGCGCCGACCAGCGCCGACAGCTCCGGGTTCCGGACGCCCGAGATCTGCAGCGTGTCCCACTCGGCCACCACGCCGTGGCAGCCGTCGGAGCCGGTGACCTCGAGGTTCTCACGAATCCGGGCCAGCGCGCCCGGATCCTCCAGACGGGCCAGCGTCGCGGCCGGACCGCCGGTCGCCGACCAGCTCGGCAGGACCGCGGCGAGCGTCGTCGAGCCCGGGAGGTACGGGTAGGTGTCGAGCGTGACGTCGAGGCCGTCGCCGAGCGCCGCGTCGACGAGCGCCAGTAACTCGCCCGCCCGGCCGCGGTTGACCGAGAAGTTCATCGTCGCGTGGGTGAGGTGCAGCGCGACGCCGCTGCGCCGGGCGACCTCGACCATCTCGGCGTAGGCCTCGATCGCGCCCTTCCCGTAGGAGCGCTGGTGCGGCGCGTAGAACCCGCCGTGCTCGGCGACGACCCGGCAGAGCGCGACCAGCTCGTCGGTGTCGGCGAACATGCCCGGCACGTAGGTGAGCCCGCTCGACATCCCGGCCGCGCCCTCGTCGAGGCCTTCGCCCACGAGCGCGGCCATCCGCCGGACCTCGTCCGGCGTCGCCGGCCGGTCCTCGGTTCCCACGACCATCATGCGGACGCTGCCCTGCGGCACGAGATACACGACGTTGACGGCGGCGCCGCGATCGACGACGTCCAGATAGCCCCCGACCGTCCGCCACGGAATCTCGTCGGGGACGCCGTTCCAGCCCGCCAGCTGCTCGCGCAGGATCGGGAGCGTGGTGTCGTCGATCGGCGCGTAGCTCAGGCCGTCCTGGCCGACGACCTCGGTGGTGACGCCCTGGGTGGTCTTGGCCAGGTGTTCGGGGTCGGCGACGACCGCGAGATCGGAGTGTGCGTGCATGTCGATGAAGCCGGGCGCGAGGACGAGACCGTCGGCCTCGATCGTGTGCGTGGCGGTGGCCGTCGACCCGAGCTCGGTGATGCGACCGCCCTCGATCAGTGCGTCAGCGCGGTACCCGGGCGCGCCGGTGCCGTCGACGATCGTGGCGCCCCGGATCGCGGTGCTCATCCGAACACCGTTCGCACCAGATCGACGACGACCGGCTCGGGCGCGTGGGCGTCGTCGAGGACCGGGAGCAGGCCCCACTTGTCGAACGTCGTGCACGGGTGGGAGAGGCCGAGCCGCAGGACGTCGCCGACCCGCAGGTTCTCGGCGTCGCCGGTGAGGCGGACGAACGTGTGCTGGTCGGCCAGCGCGGTGACCTCGGCGCCGGTCACCGCCTCGGCCGGGCCGGCACCGCTACGGCGGACCGCCTGCACCTCGGGCAGGCCCTCGTCGAATGGCAGGTCGCGCTTGCCGCCGTCGGCCAGCGCGAGCCCGGGCTCGGGCCGGGAGATCACCCGGACCCAGCCGTGCAGCGCGGCCCGGAAGCCCGGCCCGGAGGCCCGGTTCGACGGCGAGATGCCCCGGTAGAAGCCGTCGTCGTGGGCCAGGTAGGCCCCGGCCCGGACGACGACGCGGGTGGCCGGCGGGTCGTGCAGCGGTGCGAGCACGTCGGCGACCAGGTCGAAGTACGCGCTGCCGCCCGCGGTGACGATCGCCTCGCCGTCGTAGAGGTCACCGAGCGCGGTGTGCAGGGCGGCGAGTTGCTCGAGGTAGGCCCGGATCGTCGCCAGGCTCTCGGCCGACGCGTCGTGGGCCAGCACGCCCTCGTAGCCGGCGACCCCGGCCAGGCGGAGGCCGGGCGTGGCGGCGACGGCCCGGGCGGTGGCCACGGCGGCCTCGATCGTCCGGGCGCCGGTGCGCCCGCCGGACGCTCCGAAGTCGACGAGCACGTCGATCGGTTGCGCGGCCCCGGCGACGTGCGGCGCCATCGCCTCGACAACGTCCACGCCGTCGGCCCAGACCAGGACGCGCGCCGACCGCGGTTGCCCGAGCCGGCGCAGCACGGCCGGGACCAGCACCGGATACGCGGCCAGCACGCACGGCACGCCCTCGGAGAGCGCGACCGCCAGCTGCCACGGCGTCGCGACCGTGATGCCCCAGGCGCCGTCGTCGAGCTGGGCGCGCCAGAGCGACGGGGCCATCGTGGTCTTGCCGTGCGGTGCGAGATCGACGCCGACCCGGCCGGCCCAGCCGGTGAGCGCGGCGGCGTTGCTGTTCAGCGCCCCGGCGTCGAGCGTGACCAGCGGGGTGGGCAGCGTCGCCAGACCGGGCGCGTAGGCGACGAAGTCGGCCCCGGTGCGGCCCCAGGCGTCGACCGGGATCGCCTTGTACTCCGGGCCGAGCAGCCCGATCTTCTCCGCGTCGTACCGCACGCCGCCACACCTCCGAGCGTTGCGCATTGTGCAATGGGCGTTGCAAAATCGATGCCACCGTTTTAGCATCGACGCATGCCGGGGGCAATGGATCAAGCGGGAAAAATCGTCTGCGTCGGCGAGGCGATGGCGGTGCTGACGCCGGCCCACGACGTCCCGCTCCGCGACGCCGCGGAGTTCGTGCGCACGGTCGGCGGGGCCGAGCTGAACGTCGCGCTGACGCTGGCCGGCCTCGGCGTGCCCACCGCGTGGCTCTCCCGGCTCGGCGACGACGGGTTCGGGGCCCACGTGCTCGCGGTCGCGGCGGAGTCCGGAGTGGACGTGAGCGCGGTCGAGAACGACCCGGTCCGTCCGACCGGCCTGTACGTCAAGGCGCCCGGCACCGCGTCCGACGGCTCCCGCCGGTCGGCGATGCTCTACTACCGCGACGGTTCGGCCGCGTCCGCGCTCTCCCCCGGCTACCTGCGCCGTCCGGCGGTCGCGGCCGCGCTCGCCGGCGCCCGGTTCGTGCACGTCAGCGGCATCACCCCAGGTCTCTCCGACGACGCCGCCGCGTTCTGCGACGCGCTCGCCGCCGGGCCGGCCACGCTCACCGTCGACCTGAACTACCGGCCCGCGCTGTGGCGCGATCGGGACGACGCCCCGCTGCGCCGGCTGCTGGCCGCCGCCGACGAGGTGCTGCTCGGCGCCGACGAGGCCGCGCTCGTCTTCGGCACCACCGAGCCCGGGGCGCTGCTGCGTGCGCTGCCGTCGGCCCGCCGGGTCTTGCTCAAACAGGAGGAGCACGGCGTCCTCGTCCTCACGCCCGGGGAGGCGCCCGTTCACGTCCCCGCGCTCGACGTCGAGGTCGTCGAGCCGGTCGGCGCCGGCGACGCGTTCGCCGCCGGCTACCTGGCCGGGCGGTGGCACCGTCTGGCCGTCCCCGAAGCGGTCGCGCTGGGGCACCGCTGTGCGGCGGCCGCGCTGGTGGTCCGGGAAGATCGACCGGTGACGCTGCCCGCCTGGGAGGACCTCGTCGGATGAGTCAGTCAGTAGCCCGGGCGCTGTCGCTGCTCGATCGCGTCGCCAACGGCACCGCGACGCTCGGCGAGCTCGCCGCGGCCGAAGGCGTCCACAAGAGCACGGTGCTGCGGCTGCTCCGGGTCCTGGAGGACGAGGGTTTCGTCCACCACGACGGCGAGCACCGGTACGTGCTCGGCCCGCACCTGTTCCGGCTGGCCCAGCAGGCGCTCGACTCGTTCGACGTCCGGGTGGTGGCGATGCCCCGGCTCAAGGCGCTCCGCGACGAGATCGGCCAGACCGTGCACCTGGCGATCCTCGACGGCTCGGTGGCGGTCTATGTCGACAAGTTGGAGCCGCGCGAGATGCCCGTCCGGATGGCGTCCCGGATCGGGAAGACCGCGGCGCTGCACAGCACCGCGGTCGGGAAGGTCCTGCTGGCCGGGCTCGATCCCGCGGAGCGGGGCGAGCTGATCGCCGACCTGACCTATCCGCGGTTCACCGACCGCACGCCGGCCGGGCCGGCCGAGCTCATCATCGAGGTCGACACCGCGGCCGCGCACGGCTGGGCCGAAGACCACGCCGAGAACGAGACGTTCATCAACTGTGTCGGCGCACCGATCCGCGGTGCCGACGGCCGCACGCTGGCCGCGGTGTCGATCTCGGTGCCCGACGTGCTGCTGCCCTACGAGGGTGTGCTCGATCTGGTGCCCGCCCTGCTCACCGCCACCACCGACATCTCCCGCGAGTGCGGGTACCGAGACTGAGGAGTTCGATGAACACCGCGATCAGCACCAACCAGGCCCCGACGCCCGCGCACACGTACTCCCAGGGCGTCCGCCAGGGCAACGTGCTGCAGGTGTCCGGCCAGGGGCCGGTGGACCCGGCGACGAACGAGTACCTGCACCCCGGCGACGTCGCCAAGCAGACCGAGCGGACGCTGCTGAACGTCGAGGCGATCCTCCAGGCCGGCGGCGCGACCTTCGACGACGTGGTCATGCTGCGCGTCTACCTGACCGATCGGGCGCACTTCGCGACGATGAACGAGGCCTATGGCGCGTTCGTGTCGTCGCGGGTCACGTCGGGCGTGCTCCCGGCCCGCACGACCGTGATGGTCGGCCTCCCCCGCGAAGAGATGCTGGTCGAGATCGACGCCCTGGCGGTCCTCGGCTAGCTCGCCGACGCGGGCAACCGTACGCCGGGCAGCGCCCGTCATAGACGGGACTGATCCTCGGCGACCGGAGGACCGACGTGAGCGAGCGGCCGGGCGACGCGTACCTGGAGTACGTGCGAGCCCGCTTACCGGTGTTCCAGCGGCTGGCGTACATGCTCTGCCAGGACCGGGACCGCGCCGACGACCTGGTTCAGGACTCGCTCGAGCGGCTGTACCTGAAGTGGGACAAGGCCGACGACGCCCGCAACACCGACGCGTACGCCCGCCAGATGCTGGTGCGCGTCTTCCTCAGCGAACGCCGGACGCCGTGGGCGCGACGGGTCGTGCTGGTCGACCGTTTCCCCGACGCGGCGGGCGCGGCCGGCCCCGGCACCGCGGCGACGCTCGCGGTGCGGGCCGCGCTGGCCCAGCTACCCCCGAGGCAGCGCGCGGTGCTGGTCCTGCGGTTCTTCTCCGATCTTCCGGTCGACGAGGTCGCCGAGACGCTCGGGTGTTCACCCGGGACGGTCAAGAGCCAGACGTCGAAAGGGCTGGCGGCGCTGCGGCGCGCGTTACCGGACTTCGAGACCACGGCCCCGGCCGGCCTCGGGACGAGGAGCTGAGAATGGACGAGACCACGACCCGGGTGCTGTTCCAGCAGATCTCCGCGGACGCCCCACGCCCTAGCGCCGTCGACCTGCACCGGGTCGTCCGCCGCGCCGAACGGAGGCGGCGGCGCCACCGACGGCGGGTGGCCTCGGTGGCCGGGCTGACCGTGCTCGTGCTGACGTCGGCCGTCGCGGTGCTGGTCACCGGCGTCGGCCCCGATCGCACCGACATTGCGGCCCCGGCCGTGCCCGGCCCCGGCTACGGGCCGACGCTCACCAGCGCACCGGCCGAGTTCGATCCGGCCCGCCACGCCATCCAGGTCGGCTGGCTGCCGTCCGGCAACCCGTACGTGACGCAGCAGGTCAGCACCACGGAGGTCGCGCTCATCGCGTCCGACCGGGACGGCGAGTCCGACTACTGGATCCGGCTGGCGCCACGGGGCCACGCGCTGAACCAGACGTTCCACGGCATGCAGAACGCCTCGTCCGTCGCCGGACCGGAGATCGGCGGAGAGCCCAGCCGCTGGTTCACCGCGGCGGGCACGCACGAGCACGAACTGCGGTGGCAGTGGGCTCCCGGGGCCGAGGCCGGCGTGCTGGTCGACGACGGGCCCGACGCCCTCGAGACCGCCGTCCGCATCGCGACGTCGACCCACGTCACCGACACCGCACTGCGCCTGCCGTTCACGATCGCGACCCCGCCGGCCTACCGGCTCGACTCGGTCACGTTCAGCCGCCGTGGCGACGAGCTCCGCACGTACGGGGCGACGTACCAGGACCCGGCCACCGGCTCGTTCATCGACGTCGGCGTCGCGTCGAACACGCTCACGCTCGACTTCGAGCCGAACGCGGTGATCGCCCACCGGCCCGGGCAGACCATTCAGGACGGCGAGTTCAGCCGGGTGCGCGTGCGGCAACCGACCGTGCAGTTCGAAGTCAGCTGCGCCGAGCGGCCCAAGACCGCGCGGAGCGTCGCGATCGCGACCGGGACGTGCCGGGCGGCCGCCGACACTATCCGGCTCGTCGCGAACCCGTTGCGATGGGACACCTGGCCCCGTGTGCGCTGACCCCGGACCAGGCCGCGTTTCGCAGGTCAGCAGCCCACTCGGTGACGATCTTCGCGTATCGCGGCGGGTCGAACTGGTGCATCGTGTGCGGCGCGTCCGGCACCGACTCGTACGCGACCGGCACGCCGGCCGCCTCCATCAGCGTCCGCGCGTAGCCGGCCTGGTCATCGGAGAGCGCGCCGATCAGGTCCCCGGTCTCCGGGTCGATCGTCCGCAGGTGGTGGGTCATCGGCACCGGCTTCTTCACCTGCGCCAGCATCCGCTCGTGCGGACAGTGCAGACCGACCGTCCCTTCGTAGAACGGTGGGCGCGTTGGAGCGTCTCCCGGACGGCGAGTTCGTCGTCGGGTTGCAGCTGCTGGAGATCGCGTCGTGGGCCCCGCGGGGGCACGGCCTGCGCGCGGCCGCGCTGCCGTACCTGGAGGACCTGCACCGGGTGACGCGTCAGCACATCCTGCTCGGGGTGCGGGACGGGTCCGAGGCGGTGCTGGTCGAGCGGCTGTCGGCGCCGGACGAGGTGCGCGACGCGGTGCTGGCCGAGGCGCCGGAGGCGGGCCGGATACGGCGGTTCATGGCCCAGGTCCGGGCCGAGGGCGTCTGCGCGGTGACCGGCCCGAACCCGGTCGGAGGCGCGGGCCCGGCCACCGTCTCCACGGTCGCGGCGCCGATCGTGACCCGGAGCGGAGAGGTCACGGGAGCCGTCTCGCTGGTGGCCCCGGACGACGGAGGGGCGCTCCTCGCGGCCCGCGTCGCGGTCCGCACGGCCGCCCTCCCGATCTCCCGAGCGGCCGCCCGGCCCACCCCCGCGGCCACGAACCCGCGGCCACGAACCCGGCTACGGACGCAAGGCCCGCAACTGCACCATCAGGCCGAACCGCTGATCAGGGTCGCTGAGATCGCACTGCCCCACGTCGGCCACCCGGCGCAGCCGGTACCGGAACGTGTTCTGGTGCACGCCGACCGACTCCGCGGCCAGCACGGTGTCCCCGAACGCGTCGAGCCAGGCCCGCAGCGTCTGGATCAGGTTGCCGCGGTGCTCGTCGTCGTACTCGGCCAGCCGGGCCAGCGCCCCGGTCGGCTTCTCGCCGCGGGCCGCGGCCAGGTCGCGCAGCTCGGAGATCAACGCCTCGCCCTGCAACTCGTCGAACCGGCCGATCCGGCGCCGGGGACGTCCGTCGCGCAGGAGGCGCAGCACCCGGTCGACGCTCGACCGGCTGCGGGCGACGTCGGACAGGTCGTGCGCCACCGGGCCGACGGCGGTGATCGACGGCAGCCGGTCGCCCAGCCGGTCGAGGAAGCCCTGCAGGATCCGCTCGGCCCGGCTCCCGGCCTTCTCCGGCGCCCCGGTCGCCGGCACCAGCCCGTAGGTGACCGCGCCGATCGCCGCGGCCACCGCGGACGGGTGCACCGCGTGCAGGTGCAGCGCGAACGCGTCGCTGAGCCCCTGCCGGTCGTGCATCACGCGCGCGCTGTCGGACGTGTCCCGCTCGTCCAGCGCCACGCCCAGCACGAGCAGCGGCTGACTCGACAGCCCGAGCCGCTCGAGCGCCTCACCCGCCCCGACCCCGCCCTCCAGCGCCGCGTTGAGCAGGTCGGCCCGCATCCGCCGCTGGACGTCGGCCCCGGCCCGGACCCGCAGCAGGTGCAGGGCGACGAGGTTGGCCGCCTCGCGCAGGGCGTCGTTCCGCTCGTCGCTCAGCGGCCCGGGCACCGCGGCCCAGATCGAGCCGAGCACCTCGTCGCCGGCCCGCACCCGGATCGCGACGCGGGGCACGACGAAGCCGTTGATCCGGTCCGGGATCGGCTCGATGTACACGGGCTGGTCGCCGCGGAGCAGCTCCCGGAAGACCCCCCGCTCGTGCAGCACCCGCGCGTACCGCTCCGGCACCTGACGGCCGAGGATCGTGTCGACCCGCGACGAGTCGGCCTCGTCCTGGCGCCCGGAGAAGGCCAGCACGCGGGAGCTGCGGTCCTCGATCGTCACCGGCCCGTCGAGCAGGGCGGCGATCGCGTTGGCCACCGCGAACAGGTCACCGGCGGGCAGCCCGCCGAGCACGGCCTCGTCGGCCGGGCCGGGGTCGGATCCGGGCGCGAGCAGCGAGCGCAGCATCTCGTTGAGGTGGCCCCAGGTGACGCCCCGGCGCAGGCCGAGCACGACGACCCCGGCCTCGTCGGCCGCGGCCCGCACCTCGTCGGTCAGCGGCACCGGGGCCCGGACGACGAGCGCGGCCACGCGCTGCTCCCCCAGTCGGCGGACGAGCTCCGGCGACACCGACAGGCCGATGCCGAGCACCAGCGCCGAGGCCGGCAGCACCGGCTGGTCGGACGGGTCGTGGAAGACGACCGCGCCGAGCTCGTCCGGGCGGCCGACGTCGCCGTACACGTGCTCGAGCAGCGTGGCGCCGAGGTCGTCGACCACGCGACCGAGACTCACGCGAGGCCGCATCGGCTCACCGTAGTTGTTTACGCTGGTAGCCACTCGGTCGTTACCGTTACTTCGTCGAGCCGGTCGGGGATCGGCACCACCCCGAGACCGGGGCCGGTCGGCACGTCGAGGTGCCCGTCCCGGAGGACGAACGGTTCGGTGATGTCGGCGGCGTAGTACCGGCCGGAGCCCGAGGTGTCGCCGGGCAGCGTGAAGCCGGGCAGCGCGGCGAGCGCCACGTTGGCGGCCCGGCCGAGGCCGGTCTCCAGCATCCCGCCGCACCAGACCGGCACGCCGTGGGCCACGCACACGTCGTGGATGCGCCGGGCCTCGAGGTAGCCGCCGACGCGCCCCGGCTTGATGTTCACGATCCGGCACGCGTCCAGGGTGATCGCGGCGGCCGCGGCCCGCGCCGAGGTGATCGACTCGTCCAGGCAGACTGGGGTCCGGATCTGCCGGGCCAGCTGGGCGTGTCCGAGCAGGTCGTCCTCGTCGAGCGGCTGTTCGATCAGGAGCAGATCGAACGGGTCGAGCCGGGCCAGCTGCCGTGCGTCGCCCAGCGTGTAGGCGGTGTTGGCGTCGACCTGCAGCAGCACGTCGTCGCCGAAGCGCTCGCGGACCGCCCGCACCGGCTCGACGTCCCAGCCGGGTTCGATCTTGAGCTTGATCCGCACGTAGCCCTCGTCGAGATAGCCGCCGACCGCGTCGAGCAGCTGCGGGATGCTGTCCATGATCCCGACCGAGACCCCGCACGGCACGCGGTCCCGCACGGCTCCGAGTTCTCCCGCGAACGACCGCCCGAGAACGCGCAGTGACGCGTCGAGGACCGCCATCTCCAGCGCGGCCTTGGCCATCGGGTGGCCTTTGAACGGCGCGAGCAGCCCGGCGACGCCGGTCGCCGGTACCGGCGACGCCAGGAAGGCCGGCACGAGATACCGCCGCAGGACGTCCGCGGCCCCGTCGAGGTACTCGGACGAGTAGAGCGGGCTCTCCATCGCCACGCACTCGCCCCACCCCTCGGCGTCGTCGGCCATCGCGCCGACCAGCAGGACGTCCCGGGTGGTCTGGGTGCCGAACGACGTCCGGAACGGGGCCACCAGGGGCATCGAGATGCGTCGCAGTTGGACGCCGGTGAACTTCACGGTTCCCTCCGCACTACGTAGTGGCCGCCGCTGTCGAAGCCGTCGATCTGCACGCTGGTCAGGGCGTCCCGGACGGCGAGACGCCAGCGCCGGGCCAGGGCCGGATCGGTGGCCCGGATCACCCCGATGTCGGGGGGCACGGCGACGAGCCCGACCGCGCCGTCCGCGGGAACGGCGACCGGTCCGCCGTCCGCACCGATCTCGAGGACGACGGGCGCGCCGGGTGCGTCCGGAAGACGAGAATCGTCGCGCAGGGCCCAGTGCACGAGCAGCCGATCGGAGTCCTCGTGCCCGTTGAACGCGTCGGTCATCGGCCCGTAGAAGTTCGGCAGGTACTCGACCGGCCGGGCCCCCAGCTTGCCCAGGTTGAAATACGCGTTCCGGGCCACCAGCGGGTCGAACGTCCAGGCGATGACCGCGACGTCCCGGTCGAGGGCCCAGGCCCGCTGGTGCAGCTTCAGCGCGAAGCCGATCCCGCGGCCGGTGCAGTCGGCCGACACCCCGGCGATGTGGCTGTGCAGCGCGCTGCCGGCCGGCTCGTGGAAGAACGCCACGCAGGCGCCGACCAGCCGATCGGCGTCGTACGCGCCGGTCACGTAGTTGCCGGCCTTGCTGAACGCGCGCAGCAGCTCGGCGGTGACCGGCGGGCTCTCCCGGCGTCCCCAGATGTCGGCGAGCAGGTTGACCGCCCCGGTCAGGTCGGCCATCTCGGTCAGCTCGCGCACGACGACGCCGGCCTTGTCGGCCGCGGCCTCGGCCTCCTCGTAGGCGGTCACGGCTGGCCCACCAGCTGCGAGACCAGCGTCCGCAGCAGCGCGGTGCGCGGCGGGATCTCGGCGATGACGACGTGCTCGTCGGCCGCGTGCGCACCCCCGCCGACGGCGCCCAGGCCGTCGAGCGTCGGCGTGCCGACCCCGGCGGTGAAGTTCCCGTCCGACGCACCGCCGACGGCGGCCCGGCCGGGCACCGGCCGTCCACCGTCGGCGGCGATCCGGCACGCCCTCGCGTACAGCGACGCCGACGCCGACGCGTCGAGCGGAGGGCGGTTCGGGCCACCGGTCACCTCGAGCACCGCGCCCGGGAGGACCGGCCGGAGCGCCCGCATCGCGCGATCGACGCGGTCCTGTTCCGCCGGGGTCCCGGCCCGGACGTCGACCGCGAACGTGGCCTCGGCCGGCACGGTGTTCGTCGTGGTGCCGGCGTGCGCCACGGTGGGCGTGACCGTGGTGGCGCCGTCCGCGAGCGCGCTCACGGCCAGCACCTGGTGAGCCAGCTCGACGGTCGCGTTCACCCCGCGCTCCGGCTCGAGCCCGGCGTGGGCCGCCCGCCCGACTATCCGGACCTCGTAGATCGACGTGCCCTTGCGCTCGCACTTGAGCGCCCCGCCGTCGGCCGACGCCTCCAGCACCAGCGCGGCCGACGCACCGCGCGCCTCCTGCTCGATCAGTTCGCGCGAGGTCAGCGAGCCGATCTCCTCGTCGCCGGTGACCAGCAGCGTCACGCCGTCCAGACCGGCGGCCGCGTGGAACGCCATGACCAGCCCGGTCTTCATGTCGAAGCAGCCGGGTCCGCGCAGGATCCCGCCGTCGATCGAGTACGGCAGGTCAGCGAGGGTGCCGATCGGCCAGACCGTGTCGTGGTGGCCGAGCAGCAGCACCCGGGAGGGGTCGGCGCCGAGCCGCCAGCGCAGGTGGATCCCGTCGATCCGCTCCGGCGCGACGCCGAGGATGCCGGTGCCCAGCTCGGCCACGACCTCGGCCGAGCGGGCCACCGCGACCAGGTCGTCGGACGGCGACTCGCACTCGACGAGCGCCCGGACGTCGGCGAGCATGTCCCGCAGCTCGGCCATCAGCTCACCTTCGGGGTGGCCCGCACGCCGAAGTGCAGGTACGGCTCGCCGGTGGGCAGCGTGTAGAACGTGACCGGCATCCAGTTCTCGGCCTCCGGCGGCCTGACCGCGAACACTCCCGGCCCGGCCGGCACCAGCGGGTACTCGGTGACCGGGTCCGGTTCGAGCTCGGCCAGCGGCCCGGTGATCGTCGTCCGCAGGAGGGTCGGCTCCACCTCCATCCGGACGCCGGCCCGCTCGTAGGTCCCGACGTACGCGGACGCGTCGCCCTCGGCCGACGTCCCGGGGGCGAACGGCGCCGGCATCGACACCCCGTCCTCGGCGAAGATCTCCCGGAACAGGTCCTGGTACAGATCCCGGGCCGACCCGCCGTTGGTCAGCAGCACGACGGCCAGTCCGGCCGACGGCAGCACGCGCAGGAACGCCGCCTGCCCCAGCGTCGTCCCGTCGTGGCCGATCAGCCGGTGCCCGTCCCACCCGAACCGGATCCAGCCCAGCCCCCACGAGTCCCCGAGCACCTGCTTGTCGGGCAGGTCGGCCTGGTGGTCGGCCATCGCGGCCGCGCTCCCTGCGCTCAGCAGACCACCGTCGAGGTGGGCCCGGACGAACGTCAGCACGTCGGCGACCGTCGAGTTGATCAGGCCGGCCGGCCCGATCGCCCGGGGCAGCATCCAGGTCGTGACCGGCTCGCCGTCCTGGTGGCCGACCGCGGTGGAGTACAGCAGCGCCTCCTCGGGCAGCGTGTTCGTGGACCGCAGCCCGAGCGGCTCGAACAGCCGCGACCGCAGCGCCTGGTCCCAGGTCTGACCGGTGATCTTCTCGATCACCCGGCCCAGCAGCGAGTAGCCGGAGTTGCAGTACGAGAACGTGACGCCGAGCGGATGGTTCTGCCCGACCCCCTCGAGCTGCTCGACGTACTTCTCGACGCAGTCGTCGCCCCGGCCCGTGTCGGTGAACACGTCGCCGTCGATGCCGCTGGTGTGGGTCAGCAGGTGCCGGACGGTCACCGCCTTGGTGACGTCGGGGTCGGACAGCCGCAGCTCCGGCAGCACCTCGGCCACCGGGGTGTCCAGCCTGAGCAGGCCCTCGTCGACCAGGAGCATCGCCACGGTGGCGGTCCAGACCTTGGTGATCGAGCCGATCTGGAACAGCGAGTCGGTGCGCACCGGTGCACCGGTGCCGCTGTGCAGCACGCCGTGGGCGAGCTCGATCACCTCGCCGCCCCGGAGGATGCCCAGTTGCGCGCCCGGCACGCGGTGCCGTGCGGCCAGGACGGCCAGCCGCCGCTGCCAATGCGCCGCGGTCGTGTGTTTGGTGAGCCAGTCCACCACCCGGCGGTGGTAGTCCAGACGCTGCGAGGGAGCCCCGACCAGCAGGAACGCGTGTGACGCGCCCGGATACACGACCAGCCGGGCCGGCACGCCCTGCTGGCGCAGCGCGGTGTGCCACTGCTGGGCCTGTCCGACCGGGCAGGTCCGGTCCTCGGCCCCGTGCAGCAGCAGCGTCGGCGTGCGGACGTCGGCCACGCGGGTCAGCGGCGACATCGCGGCATAACTGTCCGGCTCCGCCCACGGCAGGCCGCCGAGCTCGAACGCGCTGAGGAAGTGCGCGTCGTCGCTGGAGCCGCTGATGCTGACCAGGTCACTCACCGTGCCCCCGGCCACCGCGACCGCGAACCGGTCGTCGTGGCCGGTCAGCCAGCAGGTCGTGAACCCGCCGTAGCTGTAGCCGGCGATCGCCAGCCGATCGGGGTCGGCCAGCCCCTCGGCCACCAGCTCGTCGAGCGGCTCGAGGAAGTCGTCGGCGTCGGCCACGCCCCAGGCGCCGTGCACGCCGTCGTAGAACTCCTCGCCGTAGCCGTCGCTGCCCCGGGGGTTGACCACGAGCACGACCCAGCCGTGCTCGACCAGCTCCTGGTGGTACAGGTGGACGTCGTCCGCGGCCGCGTTCCAGGCGTTGTGCGGCCCGCCGTGCACGTCGAGCAGGAGCGGCCGCGGCCCGCGGCGGGCCCGGTCCCGCATGATCCAGCCCTGCACCCGGGTCCCGTCGGAGATCTCGAACCAGCGCTCCTCCCGCGGGTGCAGCTCCACCGTCCGGTCGGTGACCGCGGAAGAGACCCCGGTCGCCAGGTCCACGACCACGATCTCGCCGAACGACTCCGGCGTCGCCAGCGCCACCGCGGCCCGCCCGCCCGCGACCGACAGCCCCGACACGACCCGCCCGGCCCCGTCGACCACCGGCCGGGCGTCCCCGCCGTCGATCGCGACCGACCACAGGTGGGTGCACCCGTGCTCGCGCAGGCAGAAGTACACGCGGCCGTCGGCCGCGACCGGCCGTCCGCCGGGATACCCGATCCCGCCGGGCAGCACGTTGCGGTCCAGCTCCCCGGAGAGGTCGGTGACCGCCTTCGAGGCCAGGTCGACGTGGTGGAGGTGGGCGTGTCCGCGCGGGTCACCGGCCCAGCCGACGACCAGCAGCCCGTCGTCCCCGGCCCAGTCCACGGTGGACGCCACCCCGTCGGCGAAAGCGACCACCCGTGCTTCGGACGAGTCGACGTCCAGCAGGAACACCGGCGTGCGGTAGGTCAGGTCGGCGTCGGGACCGGAGCGGCGGGTGAGCGCGAGCGTCGTGGAGTCCGGCGACCAGGCCAGCGACCCGACGCCGTCCGGGCCGTCGGTGAGCCGGCGCACGGTCCGGCCGTCCAGATCGACGACGTGGACGTGCGGCCGGACCGCGCCGTGCAGCCCCGAGCCGTCGGTCTGGTAGTCGAGGCCGTCGGACACGAGCGGGCCGCCGGCGTCACCGGCCGGGGCGAGGAACGCCAGCCGGTTCCCGTCCGGGCTCCAGACCGGCGCCCCGGCCGGCCCGTCGGTCACCGGCTCGGGCTCGCCCCCGTCGACGTCCAGCACCGCGATCTGCCCGTCGCTCAGGAACGCGAGCCGACGGCCGTCGGGAGACCAGGACGGCGCGGAGCCCTCGGCGAGGCGACGCGGAGCGCCGCCGACGACGGGGGCCAGCCACAGCTCGTCGACGTTCCGGTCGCCGTCGACGTCGAACGTGCGCAGCACGTAGACGACCTGGGTGCCGTCCGGGGACAGCGCGGGCGCGGACGGGATCGCCAGATCGGCGAGGTGGATCATCGAGTACTCCTTCGGGGCGCTCGGCCGGGTACGGCGGCCAGCAACTCGCGGGTGTAGTCGTGTTCGGGCTCGGCGAGGACCTGTGCGGTGGGTCCGTGTTCGACGAGCCGGCCGGAGCGCATCACCGCGACGTGCGAGGCGACGTAGCGGACGACGGCCAGGTTGTGGGAGATGAACAGCATCGAGAGTCCCAGCTCGCGCTGGAGCTCGCGGACGAGGTTGAGCACCGCGCCCTGCACCGAGACGTCGAGGGCGGACGTGATCTCGTCGGCGATGATCACGCGGGGCTTGGCGGCCAGCGCCCGGGCCAGCGCGACCCGCTGGCGCTGACCGCCGGACAGCCGGGACGGGACGGTCGTGACCGTGCCCGGGTCGAGGTGGACGAGCTCGAGCAGGCGCCGGGCCTCGGCGCGCCGGTCGACGCCGCTGGGCATCGCCTCGG
Source organism: Cryptosporangium phraense (assembly GCF_006912135.1). NCBI lineage: Bacteria > Bacillati > Actinomycetota > Actinomycetes > Cryptosporangiales > Cryptosporangiaceae > Cryptosporangium > Cryptosporangium phraense. Next base: position 169,721 of record NZ_VIRS01000001.1, read on the forward strand.
CCAGCGTCGCACCGATGCTCATCCGCGGGTCGAGCGAGGAGTACGGGTCCTGGAACACCATCTGGAGTGGACGCGGCCGGCCGCGGGTCGGCACCGGGGCGCCGCCCAGCGTGATCCGGCCCGCGGTCAGCGGGGCCAGGCCGACGGCCGCCCTGGCCAGCGTGGACTTCCCCGAGCCGGACTCCCCGACCAGGCCGATCACCGCGCCCTCGGGCACGGTCAGGCTGACGTCGTCGACCGCGGTCGTGCGCCCGTACCGGACCGTGACGTGCGAGAACTCGAGCTCGCTCACGGCGCCTCCTCCCCCGCGTGCCAGCAGGCCACCAGGTGCTGCGGCGAGTCGGCGAGCAGCGGTGGGTCCTCGGTCCGGCAGTGGTCGTCGGCCAACGGGCAGCGCGGCGCGTAGGCGCACCCCGGCGGCACGTCGGCCGGGTCGACCGGACGCCCGGGGATCGTCGCCAGCGGACGGTCCAGGTCGGTGGCCATGTCGGGCACCGCGTCCATCAGGGCCCGGGTGTACGGGTGCAGTCCCTTGGCGCCGGCCGGGAGCTCCTCGACGATCCGGCCCGCGTACATCACCAGCACCCGGTCGCACACGTCGCCGATCACCGCCACGTCGTGGCTGATCAGCACCAGCGCGGCCCCGTCCCCGGCCCGGATCGAGGCGAGCAGGTCCAGCACCTGCTGCTGCACGGTGACGTCGAGCGCGGTGGTCGGCTCGTCGGCCACGATCAGCGCCGGGGCGGCCATCAGCCCCATGCCGATCATCGCCCGCTGGCGCATGCCGCCGGAGAACTCGTGCGGGTACTGGCGGGCGCGGGCGTCCGGATCCGGGATCTGGACGGCGGCCAGCCGGTCGACCGCGCGGCCGCGCGCCTCGCGCCGGCTCAGGTTCTGGTGGTGGGTGGCCACCTCGGCGAGCTGGGCCCCGATCCGGCGGGTGGGGTTGAACGCGGTCATCGGGTCCTGGAACACCATGGCCAGCCGGGTGCCGAGCGTCCGCCGCCGGGCCGCGGTGTCCGGCGCCAGCAGGTCGTGGCCGAGCAACGCGAGCCGGGTGGCGTCGGCCCGGCCGTAGTCACCGATCAGCCGGGTGACGGCGAGCGCCGTCATCGACTTGCCCGACCCCGACTCCCCGACGATGCCGACCGCCTCGCCCCGGCGGACCTGGAACGTGACACCACGGACCGGCCGGATCTCCCCGTCCGGCCCGGCCAGCGTCACCTCGAGGTCCTGAACGTCCAGAACGACATCGGGGTCCGGCTCGACCGGCGCGGCCTTCCGGGCGACGCGGGCCCGCAGGCCGACGACGGCGGGCACGCCCAGCGTCTTGGCCAGGGACTCGCCGAAGAAGTTGAACGCCAGCCCGGTCAGGACGACGGCCGCGCCGGGGGCCAGCGCACCGGCCGCGTTGACGTAGAGCGTGCTCAGCCCGTCGTAGAGCAGCCGGCCCCAGTCGTAGGAGGGTGGCTGGACGCCGAGCCCGAGGAACGACAGCCCGGCGAACGAGAGAAGCGCGGAACCGGCCCCGATCGCCGCGTTGACGATCAGCGGCTCACCGATGTTCGGCAGCACGTGCCGGACCAGGATCCGGCCCCGGCCGACGCCCACCGTCCGCGCGGCCGCGACGTAGTCCCGGTTCGACACCTCGGCCACCAGCGTGTGGGTGAGGCGCGCGAACGCCGGGGCGCCGGCCAGCCCGATCGCCAGCACCGCGCCGGTGGCCCCGACGCCGAACACGACCGCGAAGAACAGCGCGAGCAGGATGCCGGGGAACGCGACCGCGATGTTGACCGCGGCCACCACCAGCCGCCCGGATCGGCGGCCGAGCAGGAACGGCGCCGCCCCCAACACCAGCCCGGTCACGACCGTGATCACGACCGCGGCCAGCGCGAGCACGATCGACAGCCGGGTCGCGACCAGCACCCGCAGCAGGATGTCCCGGCCCAGGTTGTCGGTCCCGGCCCAGTGGGCGCCGGACGGCGGCGCGAGGATCTGATCGGTGTCGACCGCGTCCGCGCCGTGCCCCCACACGACCGGCCCGATCGCGGCCACGACGAGCACCACGGCCATGAGCACGACGCTCACGACGGCCGTCGGGGTGAGCCGGCGCATCCTCAGGCCTCCCGGATCGTCGAACGGGGGTCGAGCAGCGCCAGGACGACGTCGACCACGAGGTTGGTGAGCAGCACCCCGACGCCGTAGACGAGGACGATGGCCTGCACCACCGGATAGTCCTTGGTGAGGATCGACTGGACGATCGTGCTGCCGAGCCCGGGCCAGGCGAACACGTTCTCGACCAGCACGGTGCCGGCCACCATCGCGCTCAGCAGCAACCCGCCGATGGTCAGCGCGCCGGTGACCGCGTTGGGCAGGGCGTGGCGCAGGTAGACGGTCCGCGACGGCAGCCGCTTGGCCCGGGCGGTCCGGACGAAGTCGGCCTCGAGCACCGCCGACATCTCGACCCGGACGATCCGCGCCAGGATCGCCGCCGGTCCGATCGCCAGCGAGATCACCGGCAGCACGTAGGAGGCCGCGGTGTCGTTGCCGGCGATCGGCAGCCAGCCGAGCAGAATCCCGAACACGTACACCAGCGCGACGCCGATCAGGAAGTCCGGGATCGTCGCGACGACCGTGCTGGTGGACGTGAACGCGACCTCGGTGCGGTGCCCGCGGCCCCGCCGGGTCGCCACGCCCATCGCGACGCCCAGCGGGATCGCGATCACGACCGCGGTCAGGAACGCCAGCACGGCCAGCATGAGCGTGGCCGGCAACCGCTGGGCGACGACGTCGGCCACCGGCAGCCGGGACTGGAGCGAGGTGCCCAGGTCGCCGGTGAACAGCCCCTGGAGGTAGTGCAGGTACTGGACGGGCAGCGGGTCGTCGAGGCCCAGCGCGTGCCGCCGGGCCTCGACCAGGTCGGCCGGGGCGGTCGGGCCGAGCGCGCCCCGGACCGGATCGCCCGGGATCAGGTGGATCATCGCGAACGACGCGGTCACCAGCACCCAGAGCGAGACCAGCAGCCGCCCCAGACGGCGCGCGCCGAACCCCACCCACGGGTTGGCCGGGGGTGCCAGTGCGACGGTGGCCGCGGTCATTACTTGGCCAGCATCCGGATGCTGGTGGGGGCGAGCTGGCCGGGTATGTCGAAGCGGGCCGCCTTGCCGAACATGAGCACGTTCTTGCTGGCGAACGGCACGATCGAGGCCTTGGCGATCAGCCCGGACTCGGCGTCGAGCCAGGCCTTGCAGCCCTCGGTGCCGGGCAGCGCCTTGGCCGCGGTGACCGCCTTGTCGTAGTCGGCGTCCTGGATCGCGGCGAAGTTCGTGCCCTTGGGCGCGGCCGGTCCGGACAGGAACGGCACGAGCTGGTCGGGGCTGGAGACGTTGAGCGACACCCAGCTCACGTCCCAGTCGCCGGCCCCGAAGATCGTGCTGGTCAGCGTCGTCTCGCTCTGGGCGTGGGCCACGGCGTCGACGCCGATCGCCTTCCACTGCCTGACCGCGAGCTCGGCGCCCGCGTCGCCGCCGCTGCCGAGGTTGTTCTGGTATAGCAGCGTCACCTTGAGCGGCTTGCCGCCCTTGGCACGCACGCCACCGGCGCCCTTGACCCAGCCGGCCTCGTCCAGCAGCTTCGCGGCCGCGGCCGGATCGGTGGCCGGCAGCGCCGACTTCACCGAGTCGCCGGGGCAGGCGACCGGGGCGTTCGCCGCCAGCGTGGTCGCGGCCGTGCCCTGGCCCGACGTGACCACCTTCCGGAGCTGGGCCAGGTCGAGCGCCTGGGTCAGCGCCATCCGGACCTTCGGGTCGCTGGTCACGCGACCGGCCGCGTGGTTGTACCACTGCTCCCCCACCAGGGCCGGAATGCCGGCCGAGAACAGGCCGGCCTTCTTCAGCCGCTGCGCGTCCGGCCCGATGATCTCGGCCGCGCTCAGGCCTCCGGAGATCAGCAGGTTCGCCGCCGTCGTCTCGTTCTGGACGACCTTCACGACGACGGTCTTGGGCGTGCCCTTGGTGGCGGTCGTCGCTCCGTTGGGTCCCCAGGTGTAGCCGTCCCGGACCTCGTACGTGTAGTGGTCACCCGGGGCCGCCTCGACCAGCTTGTACGGGCCGGTGCCGGACGTCGCCTTCTGCAGGGTCTTCCGGTCGGCCAGGCCGCTCGGGCAGACGATCGGCAGGTTCCCCAGTCCGTTGAGGACGAACGGGGCCGGCTCGGCCAGCGTGATCGTGACCTTGCCGCTCGCGTCGTCGCCGGCCGCCTTCGCGCCGTTCGGGTAGAAGACGCCGAGGAACGGGCTGGCGTTCTTCGGGTTCGCGACGAAGTTGAGGTTGTCGGCCACCGCCGACGCGGTGAGCTTGGCGCCGTCCGCGCAGGTGATGCCGTCGTTCAGCGTCAGCGTGACGGTCTTGTCCTGCACCTGCCAGGACTTGGCCAGCGCCGACTGGATCTCGCCGGACTTGCCGTCGACGCTGACCAGCGGGTCGTAGGCGAACTGGGTGACGGTGAACAGCGACGTACCGGCGCCCATCTGCGGGTCGAGGGCACCGGGGTCGGACGACAGGCCGAGCGTGAACGTGGCGCCGTCGACGACCGGGGCCGACCCGGCGCCGGTGTCGGCGGCGTTCCCGGAGCACCCGGCGAGGACGAGAACGAGGGCGCTGACGGCCGCGGTCGTGAGTTTCATCGGGCTTCCGTTCCGGCGCGGCGGATCGCGCGCCCCAGGTGGAGGTAGAGCGCGTGGCCGGTGCCGTCGTCGCCGAGGAACGCGTGGGGCATGTACATGCCCCGGTCGGCCTCGACCGGGATCAGCATGTCGTCGCGGTAGTGGACGAGCTCGGTCCGTTCGGCCCGGCCACCCATCTCCTCGAAGAAGCCCTTGGGCACCTGCTCGATCCAGATCCGCCGGTCGTCGTCCTGGCTGACCGTGAGGTCGAAGACCTGGGCCGAGTAGGTGCCGAGGAACCTCTCGGCGTCGATCGTCGGCGGGTCGGCCGGCGGGGTGGGCATCGGGGGCAGGCTGACCGGGGAGAACTCGGTCAGGACCCGGCCGACGACGTCCCGGTACAGCGACATCGCGTCGCCGCCGTTCGTCAGCAGCGCGACGGCCAGCCCGGCGTCGGGGACGATCCGCAGGAACGCGGCCTGGCCGACCGTGTTGCCGTCGTGGCCGATCAGGGTGCCGGTCGGGAGGTCGAAGCGCTCGAACCCGAGGCCCCAGGACGTCCCCATCAGGCCGAGGTCGGGCAGGTCGACCTGCTTCTCGTGCATGGCGGCCGCGGTGCCGGGCTTCAGCACCGCGGTGCCGTCGGCGGCCCGGCCGTCGTCCAGGTGCATTTGCGCGAACGCGATCAGGTCCCGGGGACGCATGGCCAGCATCGCGCCGGCCGGCGAGTTGGACTTCGCCATCGCCCACATCGGAGCCGGTTCGTACCCGGCGCCCCGCTCCAGCTCGATGTGGCCCATCGCGGCGCGGTACCTGATCGCCTCGTAGGCGTCGGTCGCGGTGTGGGTCAGCCCGAGCGGCGTGATGAGGTGATCGCGCAGCGCGGCGTCGAAGGTCTTCTGACGCTGGACCTCGACCAGGCGCCCCAGCACGCAGTAGCCGGCGTTGTTGTACGAGAACTGCTCGCCCGGCGGGAAGAGCTGCGGAACGTCGGCCAGGGTCGCGACGAACTTCTCCAGGCAGTCGTCGCCGAGGCCGGTGTCGGTGAAGATGTCACCCTCGAACCCGGCGGTGTGGTCGAGCAACTGCCGGACCGTGATCCGCGCGGCCGCCGCCTCGTCGGCGATGCGGAACTCCGGCAGGTACTCCCGCACCGGCCGGTCGAGCTCCACCGTTCCCTCGTCGACCAGCTGCAGAACGAGCGTGCTTGTCCAGAGCTTGGTGATCGACCCGATCTGGAAGACCGCGTCCGTGGTGGCTTCTACGCCGGTGGCCTTGCTCAGCAGGCCGGCCGCGCCGTCCACCACCTCGCCGCGAAGCGCGATCGCCCATCCCGCGGCCGGGACGTCGTGCTTTTCGAGCAGGAGGGGGAGTTGCTCCTGGAGCCAGACCCGGATGTCGTCGAGATCGCCCATGCGGGGTGAGCGTAGGGACGCCCGCCGTTCACCGGTTGGTCGTCGGCGACCAGTTCGCCGGCCGGCTTGGTGCCGCCCGACGAATCACGAGTCCTTGCGCAGCGCGGACGTGATCCGCTCGCCGACCTCGGCGGTGAGCGGCCCCTCGCACTCCACCCCGAGCAGCTCGGCCAGCTGCCGGCCGTAGAGATCGACCACCGACTCGGTGAGCTCGGCGAACGCCTCGCCCGCGACCCGGGCCCGGTACCAGGCGGTGGCCGCCGTGGCCAGCCCGACGACCGCCGACGGCCACCAGACGACGCCGACCAGGAGGTAGCCGACCGCCCACGCCACCAGCCGGAACGCCGCGGTCAGGGCCGTCCGGGCGGTGGTGACCTCGGCCCGGACGTCGGACGGCAGCGCGAGCCAGAGCCGCGGCCAGGCCGAGCCGAGATCGAGCCGGTAGATCGACCAGACCCGGGCGTCGACCGCGGCGATCCGGTCGCCGAGCCAGAACGCGCGGGTCGGCGGAGCGACGCTGATCCGGTTGCGCCGGGCGTTGAGCTCCTGGGCCCGCGCGGTCCCCTCGCCGCCGCGGGCCGCGGCCAGCAGGGCCGCGGTGAACTTCTCCTCGGCCGCGTCCCAGCGTCGGCGGCGACGGCGGACGGACCAGCGCGGTCGGTCGGCGAGCCAGAGCCGCTCCACGACCACGCCCAGCGCCGACGCGGCCAGGCCGAGGCCGGCCGACGCCACCAGCACCCCGGCCAGCACCAGCACCAGCACGCTCGTGGTGCGGAACGCCGGCTCGGAGGCCAGGTGGTTGAGCCGGTCGATCAGGCGTCCGACGTCGTGCCAGTGCCGGTGGCCGAGCACCAGCCCGGCGGCCGCGGCGGCGGTCAGCGGCAGGCTGGGCAGCACGAGCAGCGTGAGCCAGCGCTCGGCCAGCTTGCCGCCGAGCGCTTCGAGGAACTTCGTCACGGCCGCAGCCGGGTGACGGTCATCGGCGCGCGGTGGACCGCGCAGAGGATCGGCTCGGCCGCCGGCCGCTCCACCCGGTCGCAGCTCCGGCCCGGGCAGGTCAGCACCTCCAGGACGCGGTGACCGTCACCGGCGCCGGGCAGCCGCTGGAACGACCGGGTCCCACCCAGCCCGGCCGCCTGGCCCGCCCGGAGCAGGAGGTCCTCCAGATCGTCGAGATCGTCGGTGAGGTCGTCGGCCGGCACGCCGTCGCGGACCCGGGCGGCGATCGACTCGGCGAGCGTCCGGATCGGAGACGGCCGGCGGACCGCGTCCGTCTCGTCGGCCAGACGTCGACAGAGCACCGCAAGCTGGTCCGCGCTCATCGTTCGAAGGATAGCGTTCCGCTGTGGACCCGTCCGACGACGCGATCGCCGAGCATCGGCGAGACGCGGCCGGCGGTTCGATCAACGCGATGAACGACCTGGCGATGGCGTTGCGCGACCGGTACCGGTACCGCGGCGACGCCGCCGACCTGCTCGACGCCATCGCGACCCTGCGCACCGCGATCGCCCACGTGCCCGACCATCCGATCAGGCACTCGCTGCGCGCGAACCTGAGCGCGTTGCTGCTGGACCGCTTCGAGGAGTTCGGCGAGCTGGACGATCTCTACCGGGTCCTGGCCGGATGCGACGAGTCGATCCCCCGGCTGGATCCCGACGGCCGGTTGGTCGCCGAGACGATGCGGGCCGAGACGCTGGTCGTGCTGGCCGAGCACACCGGGCAGGCCGGGTTCGCGGTCGAGGCCCTGGCCGCGGCGGCCGCGCTGCCGGACGACCCGCCGGTGCGCTTCGTCCGCGCGAAGGCCCAGCTCGTCCGGTACCGGTTCACCGCCGACCGGGGTGCACTGTCCGAGGCGGTCGAGCTCCTGGCGGCCGACGCGCGGACGGCCACCGGGGACCGCGTCCCGCTGGTGCTCGGCCTGCTCGGCGACGCGTTGCTCGACGTCGCCGACGACACCGGCGACGAGACCGTGCGGCAGACCGCGATCGGCCATCTCCGGACGACCCTCGACGACACGCCGAGCGGCTCCCCGCTGCGGCTGCAGCGGCAGATCAACCTGGCCGCGGCGCTGCGCGACCGGGGGCGGCACACCGGCGACGCCACCGCCGGGCGGGAAGGCGTCGACCTGATGCGTGACGTCGTCGCCGGGACGGACCCGGAATCCCGGTTCTGGCCCAACCGGCTCGACAACTACCTGACCGCCCTCGACGATCTGGTCGATCTGACCGGTGACCTCGCGGTCCTGGACGAGGCCCTCCGGATCGCGGGCCGGGCCGGCGGGGGCCGGGCCGGCGCGAGCCGGGCCGGCGCGAGCCGGGCCGGGGTCACGACCATGCTGCTGACCGGCCTGCTGTATCGGCAGCGCTTCGTCCACACCCGGGACGAGCGCGACCTCGCGGCGGCGATCGCCGCGTTTGTCGACGCCGTCGACCAGGATCCGGACCAGGTCGCCGCGCAAGGCAACCTGGCCGCCGCCCGGCTGTCGGAGTACGAGCTCACCGGCGACCCGGAGGCGTTACGCCAGGCGGTGACCGGGTCCGCGGCCGTCGTGCGGGGCAGCCCGCCCGGATCGTCGACCCGCGGTGAGGCCCTGGTCATCCACGCGAACGCATTGCTCGCGTCGGCGGAGCGCCGGTCGGACCCGGGGATGCTGGCCGCCGTCCGGCACACCCTGCGTGAGGCCGCGCGAATACCGGCCCTGCGCCCGGCGAAGCGCGTCGAGGCCGCCCGGGACTGGGCCCGCATCGAGGCCCGTACCGACGCGTGGTCCGCGGCCACCGACGCGTACACCTACGCGGTCGAGCTGCTGCCGCTGGTCGCGCCGCGCCGGCTGGCCCGCGTCGACCAGCAGCGGGCGCTGGCCCGGCTCGACGGCCTGGCCGCCGAGGCGGCCGCCTGCGCGCTCCAGGCGGGCGATCCGCCGACCGCGGTGCGGCTGCTGGAACTCGGCCGCGGGGTCTTGGGCGGCCAGGGGCTGCAGCGGCGCAGCGACCTCTCCCAGCTGCGGTCCCGGGCACCGGGCCTGGCCGACGAGCTGAGCGCCGCGTTCGACCGGCTGGTCCCGTCGGCCCCGGTGACCGGCCTCGACGCCGACGACCGGCACGCGCAGGACCTCCGGCTGGCCGAGCTGCTCGACCGGGCTCGCCGGCTGGACGGGCTGGCCGATTTCCTGGCTCCCCCCAACCTGACCCGGCTCCTCGCGGCGACCGCGGACGGTCCGGTCGTGCTGGTCAACGTCAGCGCGGTGCGCAGCGACGCGTTGATCGTCAAACCGTCGGGCGTCACACCGGTCGGCCTTCCCGGCCTGACGCCCGGCGCGGTGACCGACCGGGCGGCCGCGTTCGGCGCGGCGCTGGCCGCGGCGGCCGTCCCCGGGCCCGGCGAGCGCGCGGCCCAGGACACGGTCGCCGACGTGCTGCGCTGGCTCTGGGACGAGATCGCCGAGCCGGTGCTGGCCAGGCTCGGGCACACGGCCCCCGGGCCGGCCGCCGGGCCGGCCGGCGGGGTAGCTGGCGGGGTGGCCTGGCCTCGGGTCTGGTGGTCGCCGGTGGGTGAGCTGGCGATGCTCCCGCTGCACGCGGCCGCCCCCGGTCCGGACGGCGCCGGTGTGCTCGACCGGGTCATCTCCTCCTATACGCCGACGCTCCGCGCGCTGGGCGAGGCCTCGGGGCCGGTCGCTGTGGACGAGGGCGACCTGGTGACGGTCGCGGTCGGCGACGCCCCGGGGGCGCCCGTGCTGGCGAACGTGGAGCGCGAGGCCACGGCGATCGGCGCGCCGTTCCGCCTGGACGGCGAACAGGCCTCGGTGGCCGCGGTCCGGGCCGCGCTGACCACCCATCCGTCCGTCCACTTCGCCTGCCACGGCGCGAGCGACGTCGACGACCCGTCGGCCAGTCATCTCCTGCTCTCCGACGGCCGGCTCACGGCGCTGGACGTGTCCGCGCTCGATCTGTCGGATGCCCGACTGGCCGTCCTCTCGGCGTGCGAGACCGCGCTGGGCACGCGCCGGATCCCGGACGAGAGCCTGCACCTCGTCTCGGCGTTCCAGCTCGCCGGCTACCGGGCCGTCATCGGGACGTTGTGGCCGGTCAACGACCTGGTGGCCCGGCGGGTCGCGGTAGACCTGCACGCGGGCCTGCGGGCCGGCTCCGACCCGGCGACGGCGCTGCACCACGCCGTGCGACGCTGCCGGGCCCGCTACCCCGCGACGCCGACTCTCTGGGCCGCGCACGTCCATTCAGGCCGATGATGGAGCATGGCCTTCTGGAGGAGAACCAGGAAAACCACCGAACACGTCGAGGGTGACTACGGCCGCGCGGACATCACGGTCACCGAGCAGCCGGGCGACGTCCCGGTCGTCGAGGTCGACCTCGTGCTCAACGCCGAGACCGCACGCGGCCTGGACTTCGAGAGCAAGCGGGAACGGCTGGGGCTCGACCACCCGGACACCCGGCACGCGCTGCACCTCTACGCGGTCACGATCGGCGACGACCCGGACCGGCGCGACGACGCCGTCCAGCTGCTGAGCTGGCTGGCCGACGCGCGGGCGGACGACCCGGAGAACCGGCTCCTGACGCTGAACGATCTCACCCGGCTCCTGGCCGACGCCGGCGAACTGGCGGTGGCCGAACAGCGGCTGCGCGAGGCGTTGACGGGCTGGGAGGATCTCCGCGGCCGGGACGATCCGCAGACGCTGACGATCGCGTCGAACCTGGCCAACACGCTGACCGACCTCGATCGCCGGGACGAGGCCGAGGGGCTGATCCGGGACACGGTCACCCGCCTCACCCGCACGCTCGGCGCCGGGCACCCCGACACGTTGCGGGCCCGCAACACGCTGGCCGGCACGTTACGGGGCTCCCCGGCCCGGCTCGCCGAGGCCGAGCAGATCTACGTCGGCCTCGTCGCCGACGCCGACGAGGGCGCCGACGTCACGCTGGCCGCGCTGCACAACCTCGGCGCCGTCTACGCCCACCAGGGCAAGTTCGACGAGGCCCGGGAGGCGTACGGCCGGCTGATCGAGCGGCGCGCCCGTCACCAGGGCGACGACCACCCCGACACCTGGCGCACCCGCCACAACCACGCCGTCGTCCTCAACCTCCTCGAGCGACCGGCCGAGGCCGAGTCGGAGATGACCGACGTCCTCGACGCCTACCGGCGGCTGTACGGCCGGGAGCATCCGGCGACGATGGGCGTGCAGGTCGACCTGGCCGCGCTGCTGGCCAACCGGGGAGCGAACAGGCAGGCGGTGCCGTTGGTCCGGGAGGCGCTGGGCACCTACCGGCGCACGCACGGGGCCGGACACCCGATGGTGCGGGAGCTGGACGACCTGCTCCGCCGGCTGACCGCGGCCGATCAATCCTGAAGGGATTGCGTACTCGGCCGGAGTCCTATTCGCTTCGGTGGTCCGGCCGGCACTGGAGGCGATGATGACCACGCTGTTCGAGAGCACCGACGCCGAGGCGGTCCGGGAGATGCTGTTGAGCGTCTACGACGCGCGCCGGTTCGCCGCTCCATCCGCGCCGCCCTACCTGCGTATCGGCCTGGACCAGTTCGGGGAGGTCGGGCTGCACCGCATCACGTACGGCATGGACTGCGAGGTGGGCAGCCACGAGCTCGGCGGGCTGTACTTCGGTCACCTCGCCGCCGGCGGCATCGTCTTCCGCCCCCCGGGCGACGCCCGCCCGTACCGGGCCGGGGACGTCTTCCTGGCCGGGCAGCCCGACGAGCCGTATCTGGCCGACATCGTCCAGTCCGACCTCGAGTACGTCGGCCTGGAGCCTTCCCTGCTCACGCAGGTCGCTGCCACCAGCCCGGCCCGCGTCCCGACGCCGATCCGGTTCACCGGCTACCAGCCGGCCACCGCCCGGGACGCCCAGCGGTGGCTGGCCACCGTCGCCTACTTCCGCGAGCTGGTCGCGGACGGAGTGGCCCCGCCTCTCGTGCTGGCCACCGCGTCCCGGCTGCTCGCCGCGACCGCGCTGACCGTCTTCCCGAACGACGCGCTGCGCGACCCGACGATCGAGGACCGCCACGACGCCCATCCGGACGCGCTGCGCCGCGCCGTCGCGTTCATCGACGACAACGCGCAGCGCCCGATCGGACCGGCCGACATCGCCGCCGCCGCCCACGTCAGCATCCGCGCGGTGCAGCTGGCGTTCCGTCGGCACCTGGACACCACCCCGATGGCCTACCTGCGCCGGGTCCGGCTCACCCACGCCCACGAGGCGCTCCGGGACGGCGACCCGGCCACCACGAGCGTGTCGGCGGTGGCCGCGGCCTGGGGATTCGCCGACCACAGCAGCTTCACCGAGCTCTACCGCATCACCTACGGTCAACCGCCCAGCAAGACCCTGCGCGGCCGGTGACGGTTCGTTTCGGCCATAGTCGTGGCCCGATCGTGCGCTGAGAGCGGCAGCGGTGGATTCGGCCATGGATGACGCTCAATGGCGATGGCTTCGCCACACGGCACCCCTCGACCCGACGCCGCCCTCGCCTTCAGCCGGCGCACGCAGGCGGCGCGCCTACGCGACCGCGCCGAAGCCACCCGCGACGCGTCGCGTCAGATCGTCGAGCGCTCCCGGGACCTCGCCGAGCGCTCCACCTTCCTGCTGCGGGCGCGTGGGAGCGGCCACACCATTTCGCTGCACGGCCCCATCGACCGCCAGGCTTCCGGGGATCTCGACGCGATCATCCACGACCTGAGCGGCGCCGGCCGCGGTCCCGCGATCGTCGACCTCTCGGACGCCACGTTCGTCGGCGCGGTGGCCCTGAACTTCCTCGCCCGTCTCGTTCAGACCTGCGGAGCCGTCCAGATCACCGGAGCCGGCCACCTGCCGCTCCTCCCCCGGATGCTCGCCGCCGGACGCCTGGAGCAGGTCACGATCTTCCCGGCTCCACCCCGGCCGGTCAGGCTGGCCAAGGCGGACTGAAGGCGCCGACCTGGGTCATGATCGTCACGTCGTCGGCGGCCCACTCCTCGCTGATCCGGCCGTCGGTGACCCGGTAGATGTCGACCGCGTCCCACCGGCCGATGAACGACTCCAGCAAGCCGAAGACCGACGCGGCGACCGCCTTGTCGGTGCGCGCTCTCGTCGACGTCGACCAGCGGCTTGTGTTTGTTCAGCGCCGTACCCGCCCGATCGGGTCTCGATCATCGAGGTCTGGAACGCTTCGACCTGCGCCCGGGTGACGGAGCAGGGATCCTCGGCAGGGTTCGGTTCCAGTCCGCGAGGTAACACGAAAAAGGGTTCCCACAGGCCTAATGACCTGCGGAAACCCTCGCCGCTGTCGGGATGACAGGATTTGAACCTGCGACCCCTTGACCCCCAGTCAAGTGCGCTACCAAGCTGCGCCACATCCCGCGACTCCCCAACCCTACCGCACCCGCCACCCGGCCTCCGCACCAGTTGCGCCCCCGGGTGCAACACAGGTGCGAACCCCACCAATCCGTGGCATCCCCGCCCGATCGACCGCACTGTGGGTACGTCCCCCCACGAGGAGCCACACCATGACCATCCCCCTGCCCGCCGGCACTCAGCTGATCCTCACCGGCCCGGTACAGGCCGTCGAGTTACTCACGCTCGCCCCGGCCGAGGTCGGCGACCAGGAGCAGATCTCGGTGCTGGTCATGGGATCGGAGTCGCCGCCTCAGCGGGGCATGATCAGCATCCCGACCCCGTTCGGCGTGATGCGCACGGTCGCCGCGCTCGACGTCGACCTGGGCGTCGTCACCTTGAAGATGGCCAAGATCCCTCCGGCGTGGCAGCGCCGCGATGCCCATCGCATGCCGCTCGTGGTTCCGCTCCGCGGGACCACGGTCTCTCTGCCGGCGCTGGCCGGCAGCGCCGGACCGGCGCAGACGCGGCCGGTCCGGTTCAACGGGACCACGGTCGACATCTCGCCCGGCGGGCTGAGCGCGGTCCTGACCGTCGAGTCCGACGCGCTGCGCCTGCCGTCCGGCGTCCGCGACGTGTTCCTCGAGCTCGACCCGTTCAGCGCCCACCCGGTCGCCGCGACGCTCCGCGTCGTCGACGTGCGCTCCGACCAGCTCCGCGGCGAGTTCGAGTATCTGCAGCCCAGCGACTGGCTCCACCTCGCGGCCATGGCCCGCCAGGCCGCCGAGCTACCCCCGCTCGATTAGAGCTCCCGGTTCAGCGCATCGAGGACCCTCTGCACGAGACCGCTGTCGCCCGGCTCCAGCGGTCCGTGCATCTCGACCGACGACCACGGCGACGCGACCCCGACCGTCCCGCGCATCCCGTCCTCCCAGGCCGGACCCTCGCAGAGGGCCCACCACCGGAAGTCGGCCAGCGTCCCCAGCGCCTCCGACCGCTTGCGCGCCGCCTCGTCGCTGCGCACCCACGTGTCGCCGAACCGGTCCTGCCAGGCGGTGTTGTTCCCGGGCTCGTCCATGGCGCGCGTCCCTTCGGTAGGCGGTCCGCTCCGCTTACAGAATCAGCCTTCGGACGCCTGACCGCGCGCCGCCGCACGGACGCTCACCATCCTTCACGTCTGCCGTGGACCGGCGTCTTCGGTGAGCGCGTTCTGGGCGAGCTCGTAGACCTCCTGCATGCCCTGGTGCTTCGCCGTCGCGATGGCCTGCGCGAGCTGGCCGGCGCTGAGGGTCACGACCTGGTCAGGGTCCTGTTGCCACTGTTCACGGCTGGCCACGACCAGCGCCGCGCCGGTGCCGAGGTCGAGGCCGGTCGCGTTCATGCTCAGCTGGTGCTCGGAGATGTGCTCCCGGATCGCGTACAGGATCTCCTGATCGGGCGTTTCCACGGCGACCTCCCTCTCCGGCGGTGACGCCCTCCACTTTCCCACGGGCCCACTTACTCAATCGACAGCGGATACTACGATCTCGTATCATCCGATCTCGTGGAATGGTCTCCTCTTCTCGCGCTCCAGCGCGCTACCCATGCGACGCTCCAGGTCCTCGCGACCGAGCTCGTCGACCTCGACCTCACCGCGTCCGAGATCAACGTGCTCGCGACGCTGGCCGACGACCGTCCGCGGACGGTGTCCGCCCTCGGCGCCGACGTCGGCTCGCGACCGACCACGCTGACGAGCGTCCTCGACCGTCTCGAACGGCGGGGACACATCACCCGCGGGCACCGTCCGGGCGACCGGCGGGCCGTCCAGATCGAGTTGACCGAGTCCGGCCGCGCGACGGCCGCGATCATCCGCACGGCGATCGCGGCGCTCGAAGAGCGCGCCCTCGGCGGGCTGCCACCGGAGGCGGTCGCGGGCCTGCGCGCCGGGCTGGAGGCACTGGCCCGATGACCTTCGAATCGCTGTTCGCCGAAGTCGCGCCGGACGGCCGCCGGTTCGGCCATCGCGAGCACGTGCACCTGACCTGGCTCGCCGTACGCGCCCACGGCGTCGGACCCGCGGTCGACCTGATCGGCGACGGCATCCGGAGCGCGGCGCCGTCCAGATACCACGTGACGATGACGCGGGCCTGGGTCGAGCTGGTCGGGTTCCACCTCGGCGAGGAGCCGTCCTTCGAGGCGTTCGCCGCGCGGAATCCCGCCCTCCTCGACACGCGGCTCCTCACGCGTTTCTACTCGCCGGCCACCCTGGACTCGCCGGCCGCCCGTACCGGCTGGGTCGCCCCCGACCGCGAGCCGTTCCCCTGGACCGACGACACTCGCTGACATGCGCGCAGCGGTGTTCGAGCAGTTCGGCGGCCCGATCTCGATCGCGACCGTGCCCGACCCCACCCCGGCGCCGCACGGCGTGGTCGTCGCGGTCGAGGCGACCGGCGTCTGCCGGAGCGACTGGCACGGCTGGCAGGGTCACGACGACGACGTCTCCGTACCCCACGTGCCGGGTCACGAGCTGGCCGGCCGGATCGTCGCGGTCGGGTCCTCGGTCGTCTCCTGGCGGGTGGGGGACGCGGTCACGACCCCGTTCGTCATGGCCTGCGGGTCGTGTCCGGAGTGCTCCGCGGGCGCCCAGCAGGTCTGCCGCCGTCAGACCCAGCCCGGTTTCACCGGGTGGGGATCGTTCGCCGAGTTCGTGGCCCTCGACCACGCCGACGTCAACCTGGTCGCGCTCGACGGCCTCGACCCGGCGTCGGCGGCCGCGCTCGGCTGCCGGGTCGCGACCGCGTTCCGCGCGGTGCTCGACGTCGGCGCGGTGCGGGCCGGGGAGTTCGTCGCCGTGCACGGGTGCGGCGGCGTCGGCCTGTCGGCCGTCGCGATCGCGGTGGCCGCGGGTGCGCAGGTGATCGTCACTGATCCTTCTCCGGACGCCCGCCAGCTGGCGCTCGCGTTCGGAGCGTCGCAGGCTCTGGACCCGGCCGACGCGGCGGCGATCCCCGACCTGACCGACGGCGGGGCGCACGTCTCACTCGACGCCGTCGGGCACCCGGCCGCGTGCGAGGCGTCGATCCGCGGCCTGCGCCGGCGGGGGCGGCACGTCCAGGTAGGGCTGTTGCCGCCGGCGGGCGGCCGGCCGGCCGTGCCGATGGACCGGGTGATCGCGTACGAGCTGCAGGTGCTGGGCAGCCACGGCCTGGCTGCGCACGAGTACCCGCGGCTGCTCCGCCTGGTGCGGACGCCGTCGTTCCCCCTGGATCGCCTGGTGACGCGCCGGCTGCCGCTGGACGCGGCGCCGCAGGCTCTGGCCGACGTCCCGGCCGCGGGCACGGCGGGCATCACGGTGCTGGAACCCTGACGCCGGAGCCGCCGCTTCGGGCGCGTGGTGACCTTCCGCGTAGTGATGGACGTAAGTTCTGGGCAGCAATTTCGCCCGCCGCGACCGCGCCGATCACGGCCACTGCGACACCGGCTACCTCGGAGCACCGACTTCACACGCTCCGGGCTCTCGCGGCCGGCCGGTCCGCTCGCCGGCGCCAACCCGAGCCCCAGTGTGGCCAGGGCATAGCCGGCCTCGGCTCAGCCGGGACCACCGAGGGTGTCGGAGGAATAGGGCACCGGTCATGATCTGGCCAACCTCGACTCCAGACGTTTCCCCAGATTCTTGATCGTGCACGGCAGCTTCGGCGTCGTCGTGCAGGAGACCGAGGAAGCCGCTGCCGCTAGGGGCGAACCTCCAGGCTGCATAGCCCGAGCCGCCCCGGTCCCCCTGCCGGGGCGGCCACCGCCATTCACCCGACGACCTGCTCGCCGTTCTCCAAGTACAAAGTTCGGCCGGACCCAGCGGCCACCAGCGCCGCGCGCACACGACGGGCCAGCAACGGCGACATCCGCGCATCCACCTCGTCGACGGTGCACCACCGCCAGCCGCCCAGCTCCTCCGGCGGCAAACAGATGGCGCTGGTGTCCACGCCCTGACCGCCGTCAAAGACGAACATCATGCCCTCGGTCCGGCTCTCCCGCGGCGGCACCCAATCCGACACCAGCAGCCGGCCCGGCCGGACCAGGAGACCGAGCTCCTCCCTCACCTCACGAGCCGCCGCCTCATAAGGGGACTCGTTCGCCTCGACGGCTCCTCCCGGAAGCTCCCAATAAGGCTTGTAAGTAGGCTCGACCAGCAGTACACGGCCCAGGTCGTCAATGAAAGCCACCGCCGCGGCGGAGCGCTTGGTCGCCAGAGTCGCGGTGTAGTCGGCAGCCATTCGGGCAGATTAGCCAACTCGCACCACCATGTGTCCCTGAAGCGGGCCGTTGCGCCAAGCGCGCCAGCGCGGCGTCGTCACGCCCACCACCGCTGCCGAGTCTTCGGCCATTCCAGTAACTGCGCCAGCGCACTGTGCGGGCCGGGCCGACGGCGGAACAGTCGTGCCATCACGCGGGGTCGCTGCGCCCGAGGCTGACGGGACCTCTAGTAGGAACACCAGGCGGATCGACCTGACCGCCTCCCGGCGTCGACTCGTGAATCTTGGCTATCTGCATCCGGACCGCTGGCAGGCCGTAGCGGACCATGGTGCCGGCTACTTCGTCCGCGACCTCGGCCACATGATTGGCCGACTCGAGGCAGAACCAGGGGTCGGCGCCGGGGCGTAGGGAAGTCTGGGTTTGCCTTGCGCTCGCGCTCCCAAACGTATCGGTCGACGACCGACAGGTTGACTAGGAATCGCAGTCGAGAACCGAAGCCTTAAAAGCGATTTTGGACGCCCATCGCAGCGATTGCCCGCCCATCAGGCAGGACGAAACTTGTTCCAGATCCGGTCATTCCGGCAGCCCTGAGCTGTGGCGCGATCAAATCGCGCCACATTTCCCTGTTGACCGTGCGGAGGTCCTTCATGTGAATTCGTCCCGGGCCTGGTACCGGTGGCAGGTCGTGCGCTCTTGGATTCGGCGCCGGTGGCTCTCGGCGCCTGCTCAGCTCAGCTGGGTTATCCAGCCTCGGATGAGGATTACCCCCCGATCGTCGGCAGCGAGGTCGTAGCCCTGTGAGCGGCACCACAGTTGCTAAACGGAGGTGTCCGCTCGCCGGGGCAGCTGGGAAAGGATCGTCGGGTCGTCGATGCCCTGGTCGTCGAGGAGTAGGAACGCCTTCGACAGGATTAGCGACAACAGCCGGTCGTCGTCGAAGGGCAGCAGCACCTGTGGGCCCTGTCCGGCGCCCGGAACGATGCACAGATAGCTGTTCTCGGGCTCCACCAACACGTTCCCGGAGCCCAGATGGATGCGGTAGCTCGACAGGTTGCCATGCACCCGCAGATACCGACCGGTCAGCTCGGCCCGTCCGGCGAGCCTGGTGCGGGGCAGGAGCCGGGTGAGCGCGTCCCGGCGGACCTCGGCCGAAGGGCTCAGCTCCGCGTCGACCGCGGTGTGCCAGTAGGTGACGAGCGGTCCGTCGCCCCGGTCGTACCAAGCTGGATCGGTGGCGATGGAGGCGACCCCGACCGCCAGGTCGACATCGCGTAGGGCCTCCGAGAGCACCAACCTCGGCACTTCGGCCAGGTCTGCTGCCCGCCATGCGGTGCCGTCGCGGCGGCCGAAGCGCACCTGGTCGGTGGAGCAGAACTGGGCGACGTCGTCGTGTTGCTCGACCAGCGCGTAGCGGAACGACGCCTGCCAGGTTCCGGCCCCGAGCTTCTTGACCGCGGTGCCCTCGTAGCCGTCGTCCCAGTAGCCGAGCGCCTTGACGTCCCAGCCACGGCCACTGAGCAGCGCGGCGGCCTGCCGATAGTTCAGGATGTGCCCGGCGAACCGGTTGGAGTACGAACGGGTGGCTTCCTCGGCGGGCGTGAGCGGGTAGACCTCGCGGAAGATCTGTTTGAGCGGCTGACTGACGCCCTCGGCTATGAGCCGGTCACGCCAGGCCGTCACCTCCTCGGTGGGAGCGGAGCCGGGATGCCAGAGCCGGACGGGCGTGCCGGCGTGCGGCGTCACCACGCGGTGGGTCAGGTCTTCCAGCTGCCAGGCTCCGGTTCCGGATGCTCGCGGACGCACGGTGTGTTCACCGATCCGCCAGAGCAGGCCCTCGGCGAAGACGCCCGTGACCGGATGGGCGAGCAGTTGGGACCGCCAGGTGTCGAACGTCCAGGTGCGTTCGGCCGAAAAAAGGTCATCCACCCGGCGGCGCTCGGCCGCAAGGGTGGCCCGCATGGCCTTTACCTCGGCGCGGAGCGCTGCCACGGCGTCGGTGTGCTCACGACGGACGGCAGCCGGTGCGGTTTTCAGGGGCTTGCCGGCCCGGCTGAACTCCAGCCTGACGTCGCGGACCGCGTCGATGGTGATCGTGGCGGCGTACTCACCCAGGTCCACGCTCAAGCGGCGGTCGGTGTCGAGGCCGTGATCGGGGACGGCCAGTTCGAGGTAGCTGTCAAAGGTGAGGCCGGCCCGCTGAGCGGCGGTGGCGACCAGCGCGTCGATCCGGGCGCGGAGCGGCTTGTTCCGGACCGCGTCGCGGAGCCGAACCAGCGCCGGTCCCTGCGCGTCACGTGCTTCCAAGACGGCTACTGCCGCGGTGGCCAGTTTCGCTACCCGGGGAACCCCGGGGCCGCCCTTCGCGTACGGACGCCCAGCCGCCTTCGCGACCTCGGCCAGCAGCGTCGTGGTGGCCTCGTCGGGATCGGAAGCGGCGAGCCACACCAGCCCCCGCAGGGTCGTCGTCGACCAGTCGAAGAGCAATCGGCGCTCTGTCCAACCTTCGGCCAGGGTGATTTCCCGCTCGCGCTGACCGGTGAACAGCACCAGCAACTCACGCACAATCTCGGTGCTGCCCGGGACCGCTGCCAGCAGGTCGGTGCCGCGCCGCTGCCACGCGGCCGACGGCTTGCGTCCCTCGCCGAGTTCGTCGCAGTGGTCGAGCAGCGCGGACACGGCGGGATCACGGTCGGCGAGCAGCGCTCGGGCGGCTGGGGCGAACTCATCCTCGTCGTGATTGATCCCGAAGGGCCAGCGGTGTGCCGACTCGTCGGCCAGGCGGCCCAGGAGCGTCGCCACCTCCCGGCGCATGGTGCGCAACTCCGCGACGCCCATCCGGAAAGGACCATGCTCACGAAGAAAGCTGTCGACCGCCTTGAGGGCGGGCGCGAATGGTGCCAACGCCTCGGATGGTAAGGAAGCGGCCATCAGCAGGGGCAGGTGCAGGGCCGCGACGTATCCGAAGCCCGGCCCCCACCCGCCCTGGCTGGGGAATTGCGCGAGCGCCCAGCTCAGGTCGAACGCCGACCAGCTCCGCCCGGGGCGAGCGACGCGGGATAGCACCGATTCATCGCAGCGCCAACCCCGGTGGCCGTTACCCGAGCCCCGGGCCGACACCCGGCGATGCAGGCTCAGGCACATGCCGCGTAGCCCGTCCTCCTGTGCGCGCAGACGCGCTTCCAGTTCCCCGGCCGCCGTCTCCGGGTAGGGCGGACGCGGATAATGCCCCGAACCGTCCCCGCCCGCCCTGATGGCGGCGGAGACCGCCTCATCGACCGCGCTGGCCACGACGTCGGCACGTCGCGAGCCGCCCGGCCCGAATACCGGATCGGCGCCGGAAGCAACCAGCGCTTCGGCGTCGGGGATGAGCCCGCCGAAGATCAGTGGAGGCGTCATCAACCGCCGACCAAGGCGATCAGGCGGACGAACGAGATCACCGGATCGTCGCTGAGGTCGAGCACCTCGTCGAGGCTCTCGATCTGCCTATCCCCGACCAGCAGCACAAAGCCATTCCGGTCGAAAGCGGCCTCGGCGACCTCGGCCTGGCGCTCCCAGTCGACCGGCCGGCCCTCGTGAGCGGCCACCAACGGCATACCAACGTCGGTTCGCGCGGCCTCCTCGCGGACCCGCAGCCGGACGAGTTCGCGCGCGGTCAGCATGGCCGGTAGAACTTCCAGCGACGTCGTGGCCAGCGCCCGGCCAGTTGCTGTTTCATCCTGAAGCGTCACGGTTGCCACGCCACTACCTCCCTCAGCCCGCACTGTCTAGCAACCGGCTCTGACATTTTCGGCGGCGCACCACCCATGCGCGGCCAGCACGGTTGCTTGGGTCCTGGTGGACTCCAAGTCCGCTTGCGCCATCTTCACGTCCACGCGACGTCGAAGTGAAGGCACGAGGCGAAGGTTGCGGGTTATCCGCAACCGGCATCTACCTGCGATTCCTGTGTCTTAGAGTCGGCGAGCGCACCGGGTAGGCGGTCAGTGCCGTGGGTGAGAAAGGGCGTGGCGCTTGGTGGCTACTGCTCGGGTTCGGCTGGATGACGTCGCGCATTTGGTGCCGCCGTCGGTATCTCTCGCGTCCGGATCGGCGGAGATTCGGATGGTGGCGGTACCTGTCTTCAGAACCTGGGGTGGAGTCGTCTCTGGGCAGCATGTGACGATGCCGCTCGACGACACGGCCGAGGCGGAACAGCGTGGCTCCCTCCGGATCCACCGGGCACGGCAGGTGCACAAAGCAGTCGGGTTCGCAGTTCTCGTGTTGATCACCGCGCTGTGGATCTCAGCGTTATCGATGAGTGGCGCCCGCGTCGATCGTCTCCGTGCTGGCGATTGCCTGGTCAGCCCTATTCCTTGAAGTTGGCGTGAAACTGGGATCCAGAAACTTCGGGCAGCAGCCATATCTGGAGCGGGGCGGCGTCGTAGTGATCCGCCATTTGGACCGGACGGCTAGCGAGGAATGGCGACGGCTCAACGTTGACTATCTCTCGCTCGACGGATGAGAAATAGATGGGCCGAGGCCGAGGCATTCGACTCTTCCGACGGCGGTGCTAGAAGTCGTCGCGTTGAGTGAAGCAGTGACATTCCGTCTGCCTGCTCAGCAGGCTGCTCCTTCCATCAACAGCCGGTCCCGAGAAGCCTCCTCGGGGTGGTTACACGGCCGAGTCCGCCGAGCGGAGGTCGAATTGCTTGCGCGAAAGGCAGGTATGACGTCCTCGAACCCTGAAGTGGGCGGGCGACCCCCGATGCCGGGTCCATCAACACGGGCTACCGTCGACCGCGTGCCCGAGCCGAAGTCAACGCCAGCCGATGGCGAGGAGCGCTGGCCTTTCCGCATCGTGGTAAACGTGCTGGCGACACCTGAGCAGGTGCAGCGACTTCAGTCGGTACTGGGCGAGGCGCTGTGCGCGGCGCCGGAGAACCACCCGGGGCCGTGTCGGATCGCGTGGTCGATGGCCTCCGCCGGCGGCGACGAAGGCGCGCTCGACGGTTCCTACGGTCTGGACCGGGACGAGGCGGTGTTCATCCGGGAGGAGCTTGGGCCGGTACCGGTCTGGCCACGCGAAGACGTCGATCGCAGCCTCGAGCTGTGACGCATTGCTGATCGGCAGGTGGCTGGCTCTGTTCGCGAGATGTGACCGGGTTCGCTCGTCAGTTCTGACCGCAGTCGGTGGGCGGTCAGGCTCTGGATGTTCGTGAGAAACGACCGCAGACGCGTGGCCCGACGGCGGAACTTCGGCGGGTTTGTACGACAGGACGGTGGGGCACCGAGCGACCTAAGTGGCCCTTCGCAGTGAGGAGTTTGCGACCGTGCGTCGGGTGCTGTTCGTTCTCGCGGCCACTTCGTGCGGTATCGGCCTCCTCATTTTGTTGAGCGCCGGGACAGGCGCGGGCACTCCGTTTGGCGTCGGATTCGCCGTGCTGTTGGTGCTGGGCAGCGTCATCGGTAGCCGGTGGGGTCGGGGGCCGGTGGCGCGTGGCGTTCGGGCTCCGCAGCTGGTCGCGGCCGGGGCAGCAGGCCTCGTGTTGCTCCTTGCGGCGGCCGCCTTGTGCCTGTGGCGGCCCGGCGCGGTCGCCGGTCTGCCGATCTGGCCATTTCTGCTCTGTATGGCGATCAGTGGTTGGTTGATGGTGCTGGTCGGGATGATGGGCACCAACAAGAGTTCCGTGAGCGAGTGATCAGCGGCAGAGCGCCGGAGGCAGTCGCGGGCCGGCTGTCGCGCAAGTACCCGGCTGCGGGCAGAACTCGCGAACATCAACGTCGAAGGTCGGCCACTGCGGTCCAACCGGACGAGTAAACGCGGTCAAAACTGACGAGCAGAACCATGTGGCCGCGCCGCGGAAGCCGGACAGCCTCTACCTGGAGGCGACGCTGGCCTGGGCCGACCCATCGGTCGGGTTGACGCGACCGCGATGAGTTGGGAGCAGGACGGCGCGCAGGCTGGCGGTCACCGTGGTGCCCGTCAAGCCGCCGGTCGCGGGGACGGCGGGGTCGCTGTGGATGGTGACGTCGCCGGCGTGGAGGGCGGCCCGCGCCCGCATGGCCGGGATGCCCAGTCCCCCGGCTTCGCCGGGTGCGTCCTGTTCGTCGGAGTGACGCAGACCGAGGCCGTTGTCGCTGACCTCGAGGACCAGCTGATCGCCGTGCTGGGTGAGTCGGACGGCGACGTGGGTCGCGCCGCTGTGTTTGACGGCGTTGCTCAAGGCTTCCTGGGTGATCCGGTAGGCGGTCAGCGCGGTCGCCAGATCGACGGGAGCCTCGTCGGCCTTCGGGGGGCGGTAGGTGATCGTGATCTCGGGATGCCGCCGGGCGGTGCGGTCGGCCAGCGTCTCCAGGGCGGCGCTGAGCCCAAGTTCAGTCAGCACCGACGGGTGGAGGTCGGCGATGATGTCGCGCAGCGCGGTGATCTGCTCGGCCGCCACCGCGGCCCCGTCCTCGGCTGCTTTCCGCATCAGCCCCTCGTCGGTGCTCGCGGCGGCGCGCTCGAGGCTGCGTCGCAGATGAACGAGGGCCTGCAGGGTCTCGTCGTGCAGTTCGCGGCTGACGTGGGCACGGCTGTTCTCGACGGCCGCGGTGCGCATCCGCTCCCGGTCCTGACTGAACGCGGCGCGAAGTTCCGGCCAGGCCAGGACCGCCGCGACCGCGACCAGGACCAGCGCCGGGACGTAGAACGCCCGACCCACGCCCAGGCCAAGTACGTTCCGGTCGAACGGCAGGCTCGAGAGGGCCAGCGCGACACCGAACAGCGCCCCGGCCAGATACAGGATCCGGGTCCGCCGGGCCGCGCGTACTGCCAGACCCGCGGCGAGACCGGTGCCGACCAGCGCGACGATCAGGTCGAGGACGCGCGGGATCGGCCGGTGGTCCAGGCAGGCCGCGGTCACGAGGAGGATCACGCACGCGCTGGTCAGCCGCTGTCGCAGAGTCTGGGCCGCGCGCGGACCGCTCACGGATGGTTCGGGTGACACGACCTCATCGAACACGAGAATTGGTGCTCAGCGAGGCGGTTGTGACTTGTTTGATGACCGCCGTGTAGTTATATCGCGACTTTCCGGATGACTTGCAGGTCACGACGGCAGGTGAGCCCGCGCGTACGCGGCGAGCTGTGCCCGGTCGACCAGCCCGAGACGGTTACGCAGGTCCGCGCGGATGGACTCCACCGTCCGGACGCTGACCGAGAGCTGCTGCGCGGTCTGAGCGTTGGTGTATCCGGCGGCCCACAGCCGGATCGCGGCCTGTTCCCGCTCGCTCAACGCCGGGGAGGCCGGTTGTGGGCCCCGAGCGAGCCGGACGGCCAGCTGCGGCTGCACGTACTGCCGGCCCGCGGCCACGGCGGCGACCGCGGCGGCGAGCTCGGTCGCCGGAGCGTCCTTGAGCACGAAACCCGCTGCGCCGGCCGCGAGGACCGCGCGAACCACCGGAAGATCGTCCTGCGCGGAGAGGATCAGGATCGGCACGGACGGCGCGGCCCGGCGCAGCTCAGGCAGGTGCCGCAGCGCGTGCCCATCCGGCAGATTCAGATCCAGGATCAGCACGACCGGGGCCGCCCGGCCGGTGAGGATTTGGTAGGCCCCGGAGAGCGATCCGGCTTCCGCGACCACCGGGTGACCGGCTTCAGTGAGGAGCAGTCGGGTCCCGGCCCGCGTCGTGGGATGGTCGTCGACCACGGCCACGCTCACACCCGAGAGTGGGGCAGCTGGTGATGCGCGGTCGGTCATGCCGGGACTCTAATCCGCTCGATAGCCATCACCACGGAGGCGAATCGGCTGGGGATCGTCGGACGTGGAGAGCGCGAAGCGCCGCGGTCAGCTGGTCGTGTCCCTGCTGGGTACCGATCCCCGCGCGGGCATTGGGATGCTCGCCGTAGTAACGGATCGCATGAGCGAGAAAGACCGGGTCGATGAAGATCCGCCGCTCAGCGATCCAGAACCGCTCGTATTCGGCGGGTACCGGTGGGAAAGGCGACAGTGGGGTGGCGACCGGCCAGCGCGGTCGGTTGAGCAGTAGCCAGATTCCCCGGTTCTTGCCCGAGGGCGGTGGCGGACCTCCCGGCGCAAGGGCGTCCCAACTCAGCGTATGGATGGAACCCTGGGTCAGGCCACTGGCCCAGCGAATCGCGAGCCCGTCACTGCTCAGCGTCACGAACGGCCGGCGGAACAACGTCAGCCAAGTCGCGACGGCCAGCAGAACGACGGCCAGCACGACGAAGACGCCGGCAACGACCGCCCGCACCCAGAACGAGTCCACGGGCACACGGCCGATCACGAGCAATCCCCCGGCCAGAGCAGCGAAATACGGGAGGGCTGCGTGATCCAGGAGCCGGGTCGGCCCGACGAAGACTGCCCGTCCGCGTTGGCGACCGAGCATGAATGCTGCGGGACGCCGTCGGGAGACGCGCCAGAACATCGCGACGTGGAGGCCGAAGAAGACCAATCCGACCGCGTACATCGGGAGGAATAACCCAGCCGACCAGTACTCGCCGCGCAAGGGACCCACGAAGAGGACCTTGATGAAGATGCCGACAGCCAAGGCCGCTGCGCTGAAGGCCAGCGTGACCGTCCGGCTTCGCCGTACCACTGCGGCCACGGCCGACGGGGTGACCTCCTCGGTCTCCAGCGCCGAAGGCAGGGCGGACGGCTTGCAGTGGGTCACCCGCCGAAGTATCGGTCGGCGATGGCTGCGACGGGCGATGGGTCGCGAAAGTTGCGGGAAACCCGCACTACCTGCGTGACCACGCCGAACGCGCGTGCGGGGCGCCACGGCGGGCGGTCTTCGACTCTCTCAGCCGACGGACCGTTCCCCTGGACCACTGTTACTCGATCGCTCCTGGCAGGTCGTGGTGAGCGGCCAGTGTCGGCAGCTTTGGCGACGGTCGCAACCGTACGGCAGCGCCGTCACCATCCGGAGGCTCATTGCTCGGGATGCCCTCGAAGGCGAAGTCGGCGTCGCGGGCATCGACGGGCTCCGGATCGGGCAAGAGGAGGCGTGTAGCCAGGTCCGTCGCGTCGGCGAGCGAGTATCCGTAGAAGTCCAGCCGGACCCATCCGCCCCGGCCGCGGTTGACCACCTGCACCCGTCGCACACCCGGCAGGAACATTCGCGCATGCGGTCCGGTCGACACAGCAAAGTCGTTGAGGAACCGGAGCGCCTCGCGCCAGGACTCGCCCCCGCTCACGCCCCGGGCTCGCTAGTCGATCGCGCTGGGTTGTCTCGTTGCCGGTCCCGACGCCACTCGCCGACAAACCGAACGAACCAGCCGACCGCGATAGACGTAAATAGAGCGAGCAGCAACGCGTATCTGACCGTGTCTGTCGCCCAGGCCGCGGCCCGGTAGCTGTCCGCGAGGCTCCACCCGAACCGAATCGCAGAGACGACGCCCAGACCGGCCACCACCGCCGTGAACCAGGGCCTCCGGTAATCAAGACGTCGCACCTGGCATCTCCTTGCGTTCACCGCCAACGCGCCGAATCGACCGCCGCGCGCCTAAGCACACGTCGACACTACGAAGGGGCTTCGTTGGTCAGGACCCTTTGCGGACAACCCGCAGCTTCCGCAGGACAGGGCAGCATCGCCCGGGCACCCGGACTAACTCCGTCCGGACTTCAACTCGTCATCGCTGTCAAACTCGCCGGCCCGCACACGATCCACGAGCTCGCCTATCCGCGCCCCAGGCTCAACCCCAGCCGGTAGCACCTCCTTAAGGAGTACCTTGACGCGGCCTACCGGACCCCACCGCGACCCTTCGACCCGCAGAACACCCACCTTCCATCGTGCACGGTGGCCCCAGGCCCGCTCAAATATCACCGCGAGCAGAAGGGCTACCAGCATCAATGCAAGGCCCGATAGATCGGTCGCTCCTCCGTCGAACACGCTGCGGGTCAATGACTCGTATCGTTTGACGCCGCGTACCCAGAAGACCCATGGGGGCCGTTCGACCCGGACGTCATGATCGCTCGGCTCGAACCCCAATTCTCCAGGCAACTCACTGAACGCCACCGCGTCCGCCTCTCACGGTCGACCCGCCAGGGTATTCGCCTCGGATGCGCACACGACATTCAGTTCGGCCGGCCTCTTCAAATTCTGACGGAGGCGAGACCTCGGTTCGGCTTACCGACCGCGGGTGCTCGTCACGACGGGTGGTCCGCCGATGTTCATTTTGACGGGCGCGCGCCTGTCGGGAGACCAAAGTCCGGCGATCTCTCAATCCCGAAAGTCGGCGCACACCGTTCGCTGGAAAGTGGTAGCCGGCGTACGCGCAATCCGCTCGGCACCTTTCCGGAATTGGAGATATAAAACCTCTCCCGGCGAAATATCCCGCAGCTCCTCTACGGTAAAATCTACGGATAGAGTGCTCCACTTGCTGCTATCCGTCCCGCCGAAAATCGAGTACACCGTGTTGGGCTGGAGCACGTCCAGAGGGTGGTCTGCCGTCCAGCCGGTCGGCGGAGCGATCAACGAAACCGCCGCATACCGACGAATTCTTTGGTCGCTATCCCAATTGCCTAGCGTGATCAACTTTTCGCCGTCGTCGCGGTATAGGACGACGCCGTCGATCCACCCCTTACAGACCGCTATGACGGCGACCGGCTGACCGGACGCATCCACGCTCACGCCGGTGAATCCGCCTTGCGGAACGCTGCAGCCCGATAAAGTCGCCAAAAGGCTCACAAGCCCGATCCTTGCCAGCCAGCGCCCGATCAGATCGATCCAGGCGCGGGGTCTGCCGACATTCTCGCGCGGCTCGGGCGGCGCGAAAAGCAGGATTCGCTGGGCGCAGAGTCGGGCGACCGAACGATCAGAGCACCGCTCGAAACGACCCTCTTGATGCCTCCCTCGAGCCTGCCACCCACGGCTGCCATACCGGGGCGGCAAGGCACGCCCGCCTCGCCCTGGCACGATCATGCGCGAAGCGTAAGCAGAGTCTCTGCAATTGCCAGCGCCCGGAGCCGAAACTTGCGGGTCAACCGCAGCCAAGAGGCATGGTCTGTCCACCTCTTGACCGAATTTCGAGCCTTCCGCTAAGAGCGACTGCACGGATATTGCAACTCCTAGGTAGCCCGCTCGTTAAGCAGTCGCCGCCGCGCGAAGAAACCCCGATACCCGTCCAAAAGTCGCAAGCCGCAACCACCGTCACCGACGCCCATGGCCCAACGGCCGGTCGCTGTGAGACGGGCAACGGGAACCCTCGTAACCCGCCGGTCCGTCAGCGGTACGGCCATCGAGCCAAAGGTCGAGGACCTGGACCCGCCATCCCAGGTCTACGCTGGTCAGGAAGTTGCGGATAGTCCGCAACCTTGGACTTCATGCTTCCCCGGTCGAACGCTCGCGCTCGATACTGCGTCGAGTGACGATCGACCCGGTGACGCGCCGCAGCCGCCGAACGGCGCTGGTCTTCGGCGCCCTCGGAGCCGGCAGCGTCGCCGCTCTCTGGGCCGTGAGCCGCCGCCGACCCGCGAGTCTCGCAATCGGCCTGCGCCGAGGAAAACCGGCATTCGTTGCGCCGAGCACTCCGGTGCTCCGCGGATCGCTCGTCGTCACCTCTGCCCCGTTCGCCGCGCTTCTCGCGACGTCGCCCTTCTTCGCCGCACTGTTCGACGGCACCACCCGCGTCCTGTTTCACGCAGCAACCGCGTCTGTGGCCATCGTCGGTCTGGGACTTCACATCTGGACGCTCTACCGAGCCGCGCCGCTCCGTATCACCCCGGATGCCATCATCGCCCCGCTGCGACGCCGCATCCCGTGGGACGCACTCGCGCCTGACGGCCCCAGCTCGCGGTCCGCGCGCGGCACCACGGTGTGGCTGCTCGTCCGGACCGCGGCCCCCGACGGCCGACCTGACGTCCGCGTCGCCACCACCCGATATTCAATACCGCCGTGCTCCCGAGACCTGCGCGACGTCTACGTCGACCCGGCGCTCCCCGGCGCCGCTCTGCGCTACTACCGCGATCACTCCGGCGCCCGCCCGTCGATCGGCCCACCTGACGGATTCCAACGCCTGCTCACCGCGCTCGCCCAAGACGTCCCCCGCGTGGCCGCGACACTACTGCACGGGCGCTGAGCACGATGAGAGCCGACCCCGTGACCCGCCGCAGCCGACGCATCGCCTTACTCTTCGGCGTCCTCGGCGCGGGCGGATTTACTGCGTGGCATCTCTGGCCGACCGAACAGCTCTACGCCCTGCCGGTCTGGATCATCGTCATCCCTGTCGGCCTTGTCCCGATTCTCGTCGGGATCTACATGGCCCTGTTCTGGTCGGCGAACCGCAGGCCACCGGCCGGCCTGCAGATCGGCCACCGACGCGGCACGGCGATGTTCCTCGCCCCGAGCACCCCGCTGATCCGCGGAGCCGTGTTCCTCCTGACCACGCCGTTCCTGGCCGGTCTCGTCACTGAACACAGCTTTACCGAGCTAACCACCGGTGCCGCGAAAACGGTCGTTTGCGCTCTTCTCGTCCTCGTCGCGATCGGGATCACCGGCGCGCACGTCTGGTTGTTCTACCGATCAGCGCCGCTCCGTCTCACCGCCGAGGGCGTCGTTACTCCGCTCGGCCGCAGGATCCCGTGGGACGCCTTCGCGCGCGACGGGCCTAGCTCCCGGTCCGTCGAAGGCAATACGGTCTGGCTACTCGTCCGCCATGCCACCCCCGGCGGCCGCCCCTACACCGGACCAGTACTCGCAGCGCGGACGCCGACCTACGAGTGGTACCCGCTCACCCTCGACGGCATCTTCATCGACCGTCAGTTCCTCGCGGCCGCGCTGCGCTACTACGCCGAGCACCCGGACGCTCGCCCCACGATCGGCACCGCTGACAGCTACCACCGCCTACTGACCGCGCTCACCAACTCGAGGGTGACCACCGGCAACGCGGCCGCCCACCAGCCGGGCGCATCTCCCCCGTGATGACGCCGACGGCCTCGTGCCCACGACGTTTTAGGGCGGCCGGCTCCGCGACGACCTGACCACCACGATCGTCCGCTGAGCGACGAACGGTCATGCTCACCAGCCCGAGACGCTCATTCCGCGGCGCAGGCTAGCCCGAAGACGTGACTTCGCAATCCGGTACCGCAGTCGGGGCAACCAACCGGACTCAGGGGTGAGCCCCATACGCGTGCGCAGAAGTTCCTCCTCCGTACGCAGACCCTCGCAAAACAGTGCGCGGAAGTCGACGAAGCTCATGCCCGCCCTTCAGCCATCCGAACGGAAAGCCGGTGCTCGTCCGGGATCGCCGGCGGCTCATCCGCTGCCGTGGACCAGGCCACCCCGCCCCGATGCCTCGCCCACTGCAGTGCCCTACCGGGCGGCTCCTGAACGTGGCTGTAGAAGACGTCCATACCCATCCGCTCCGCCGTCATCGATGTCCGCCCCAAGCCATCCGGATCGCGGGTGAGGTCCCAGTCCAGGCCCAATACCAAATCCCGCGTCGGGCCGTGCTGGACGAAGAGAACGCACAACGCACCGCACTCGTACCGGCCCGGGTCGACCCAGCTCGCGAGGATCCGCACGCTCGGGTCCGCCTCCAGCCGGGCGGTCTCCAGCATTGCTCGCCGCACAGCCTCC
Organism: Cryptosporangium phraense; assembly: GCF_006912135.1. NCBI lineage: Bacteria > Bacillati > Actinomycetota > Actinomycetes > Cryptosporangiales > Cryptosporangiaceae > Cryptosporangium > Cryptosporangium phraense. Next base: position 200,920 of record NZ_VIRS01000001.1, read on the forward strand.
CCATAAACCGACCGATCCTGTTCCGATTCCACGTCGACGGGCCTCCCGGTGCGCGCCACCGCGTTACTACGCCGGCCGTTGGGTGACTCTGGCGTAGGCAGCGCCCCGCTCAATCTTCGACCGCGACGCCCAACCGCGCCCCGGGCTCGTTCTCGATCCCACGTCAGTGGTCCGCCCACGGCTCGACGTACCGCATCCGCCCTGGCTCCAGATCGAGCCGGCGGATCTCGTCGTCGAAGCGACGCAGTTCGTCATCGGTGAACTCGAAATACAACGCCTGGCCGCTGTCGGCCATGGTGAACACCTCGAACTCGCCGCCGCGGAGGGACCCGTCGGTATGGCGCCCGTAGCCGTCGGCGCAGATCATCCACGGACCGAGTGTCTCGACGAGCCGATACTCCTCGTCCTCACGCGGATCCAGATCGACGATCCACCCACCCGGCGCCCGCGCCGCACCTAGCTCTGCGAGCCGTGCAAACGGACCCGTCAGCGATTCCGGCAACGTCGGCCAGTCGGAGAGCACGGACATCTGCATGGTCGCCACCACCGGCCGGACGATCTCCAGCGCCACCGGCACCAGTAGTAACAGCTCCCCCAACGGCACGTCGTCGGTCAGCAGCGCGCAATAGCGCCGACCACCTTCCACCCACCTCTTGCCTCTCACGCCACCGGACCGGGAAGCGGCGGTAGCACAGCCAGCGAAAAGGCATCCCGGACCAGCCCGAAAACGAGCAAGAAATCCTCCTCGACGCTCGCCCGCAACCGGTCCGAGGTCGGAGCCGTCATGCGCTCGATCCCGAAGTACACCACTGCCTGCGCACGGCGCTTGCCCCCACGGGCTCGAGGCTTCTCGAACTCGTCGGGTTCGAAGGCGTACCGGAAGTTCAGCTCCAGGTCGGGTATGCCCGCCGGCTTCCACCAGGCCTGCCACGCCGGGTCCTTCACGATCGAGTCGTGAACCATGTCTTGCGCGGTCGAATGCGCGCGGAAGCCGTCCTCTCCGACGCGCTGCCAGCCGATGCCGTAGCTGCTGTGCAGTTGCAGCCACGGCGGCACCCACGGATCGTCGTCGTGGGGCTCCTCCGTGCCCCAGGCCTGCCAGTTGCTGCCGGTCTCGTAACTGAGCGGGGTTTCGTGGTCCCACGCCAGATCGGTCGCCCGCTCCCACGCGTCCGGAGCGACCGAAAGCAGGAACTCCCCGTCCATCGCGTCCAGCGTCGTCAGCAGCGCCGCCGGATCGATCAGGGCCCGCTCGTAGACCGCGCGCCCCGCGGCGACGGTGCCGGCCCGTACGTAGAGAAACGAGTCGTCGGACAGCCCCAGCGACTCGCCGGACTCCGGATCGACCAGATCCTGTTCGGCGTGCGCCGGCGTGTCCAGCCGATACAAGACCTCCGCCAGCTGATCGGCGAAGCTTGTGATCTCGGCCTCCGGACGCGTCGCGAGCACGGCGGTCAGCCGTTCGATCGACTCCTCCGTGACCACCCCACCCAGCTGCCTCACCAACGACCAGAACTCGTCCTCCGTCACGCACGGACCGTAGCCACAGCTCACAGCGCCACACCAGCGAAACTGGGAAGCTGCGGAAAACCCGCAGAGCCCGCTTCGTCCGCGGCCGTCGACCTCTGGTGGTCGCCGCGGAATGGGGTAGTTCTCCGATATGAGAATTCGGGCGAATGCCCTGCTTGAACGTGCGGGATCGCTCGCCCTCACCTACTCCCAGGTCGGCGCAACCGCGAGCCAGGCCCCGCCCGGCTACCGGTTCTTCCGTCGCCGTGAGCGCGTCAGCGACCATGCTGCGGACTTCGACCGCGCCGTGACGGCGCTCCGAGGCTGGCAGATGCACCGGGGCGCGGGCCTGACCGTCCTCGCCGACGGCGACGCACGGCTCGGTTCCCACGTCGTCGTCGGCTTCGGCCCCGCCCCTTTCACCCTCCTGGCGCCCTGCCGAGTCGTCGACGACATCGACGGCGACAAGCACAGCGGCTTCGCTTACGGCACCCTCCAAGGACACCCCGAAAGCGGCGAGGAGCGCTTCGTCGTGGAGAGAACTGCCGAAGGCGTCTTCTTCGAGGTCACCGCCTTCTCCAAACCGGCAACCCCGTTGGCCAGGCTCGGCGGGCCTCTCACCCGCCTCGTCCAGGACCGGGTCACCACGCGGTATCTCCGCTCACTGCGCCGAGCACTAGCGGAACCCCCAGGCAGGTAGCCCGAGACGTGCGAGCGACACGCTCCGCCCCTGCGTCGTCGCGACGACGTCGTTCTTGCCGACACCCCGGCCGGTTGGGCGTAGCGGATCGCGACGACTTTCCGGATCCGCTCCACACCTCGTGTGGCCGGCGCGTCCTAGGAGGGAGGCTTGCCCACCGAGAGGAGCGGCGTGTCGACGTTCGACGAGTACGTGGCGGAGCGGGGTGTCGCGCTGCTCCGGTTCGCCTATCTGCTCACCGGTGACCACCAGCTGGCCGAGGACCTCGTCCAGGAGTCGCTGGTCCGCGTTCATCGTCGCTGGTCGCGCATCCGGCGCACCGATCGGCCGGGCGCCTACGTCCGCCAGACGATCCTCCGCCAGTACCTGAGCTGGCGACGGCGCTCCTCGTCCTCGGAGATCCCGGTCGCGGTGGACGCCGACCGGTCCGGCGACGGTGACCCCGCCGACAGGGTCAGCGAGCGCGCCGCCCTGATGGCGGCGCTGGCCACGCTCCCACGGCAACAGCGGGCGGTGCTCGTGCTCCGGTTCTACGAGGACCGCGACGACGGCGAGATCGCCGCGCTACTCGGGTGCACGGCGGCCACGGTCCGCAGCCACGCCAGCCGTGGCCTGGCCCGCTTACGCGCCAACGCCGCGGCCGAGATCCGATGAAGGGAAGATCGATGACCGAGTGGGACGACGACGGGCTGAAGACCCTGCTGGCCGAGTGCGCCGAGGACGTCACCGAAGCTCCCGGGCTAGTGAGCGGCGTCCACGCCCGGCGCCGCCGCGCCCGCAGGCGCATGGTGGCGGCCGCGGTCGTCGCGCTCATCGTTCTCGCCGGGGGGATCCTGTTGTGGCCGCGCGCCGACGACGCCGACCGGTTGCAGGCCCTCGACCGTCCGTCCGGCGCCGTGCCGGGCGCGCCCGTCACGGTCGGCTGGCTCCCCGCCGGATTCGCCGAGCCCCACGCCCACCTCGCCGGCCCGGGAGCGTGGTCGATCGAGACCGACCGCGCCACGCCGATCGGCCAGCTCGCGATTCAGGTCCTCTCCGACGAACCGGTCCCCCGGACGAAGCCCGGAACGCTGACGAACATCACGCTCGACGGCACGCCGGCGACCCTCTACACCGTCCCGCAGCACGGTGCCGGTGCCCCGCCCTACACCGCGCTCCCGGAAGCCGAAGGGCCCTACCTCGAGCTGATCTACCAGCGGAAGCCCGGTCAGTGGATCCGCATCGTCGCCAGCAACAAGGCCGGCGACGTCCCGCTCGGGATCTCCGAGGACGACCTGCGCCGGGTCGCGGCCGGACTCGTCGACGGCGTCACGCCGATCGAGGACCTGGTCCGTTTCCGGTCGCTACCCGACGGCGTCGTGCTCAGCGAGATGTCGGGGTCCGCGCGCCTGGCCGAGGCGGCGTTCTGCCTGCCCGGCCAGGCTCCGGCACAGTGCGTTTCGAAGGGGCCCGGCATCGTGCTCACCGTGCAACTCGCGAACGGCTTCCCGCGCCCGTTCACCGATACGGCTGGCTGGCCGGCCAAGGCGATCCGGGTCGGCGACCGGACCGTCGACATGCGGCTCAACCCCGGTCTCGGCGAGATCGAGGCCCGGATGGAGCTCGCCGACGGCGTCGTCGTGTCGGCCTACCGGAGCAAACGGCTGCCGCTGAGCTGGGATCAACTGGCCCGGTTCGTCGCCGGGATCGACCCCGGCGACGATTTCCCGCGCTAGCGGATTGGCCTGTCCGCCGACGTGAGCGGCCCGCGGCTGTGAGAGGGAGTGCGAGCAGGCTGAGCGTCGGCCGAATCGGCTACGCCGACCACTCGTCAGTAGTGCGCAACGGCGTTCAGTCGCCGACGTAGCTCACGACCCTCGTGGGTGAGAATCTCGTTCTTGATCCGCATGAAGCGCGGCCGCACGCCCCGGTTGGGCGCGGCGCAGTGAACTATGGCCGGATGGCAGAAAACCATGTCGCCTGGCTCGCCGGTCAATTCGACAACCCTCAGCGGGACGCCGCCGACGAGTGTTTCGCCGGTCATGAAAGCGGCGGATCGGTCGGCCGGCGACGGCGCGTGACCGGTCAGCGCTCGGAGCCACGGGTGCGAGCGATGGAATCGCTCCCAGTGCGTCATTCCCGAACCGCGTCGCTGATCCGCAGATGATCCCGCTGCCTGCTGGAGCAGCAGACGATGGGAACCGGACAGGAGCAGCGTTCCACCGCATCCCGGACCCACCGACGAGACGAAGCTGACGACAAACAGCCCCTTCGGGCCATCAAGGTGCAGGTCGCAGGGATTGTCCCAATGCCAGAGCCGAGTCGGTACCTGCCAGACGCCCGGCTCGGGAAAGGTGACCAGGCAGCGGCCCCAATCTCTCGGCGTCCGCCAGGCACCCTTCCCGAGCAGGTCGTCGACGACGCCGCGTACCCGCCCGGTCAGGATTCTGGCCTGGATCGGGTCGCGCTTGGCGGCTCTCAGGTCCCCGGCAAAGGGTCGCCAACCAGAGCGGTCGTCGACATCAAAACCGTGTCTCTCTTTCAGCTCCCGCCACCAGCGCCGTTGCATCGCGAGCCCGTCAGCGGGCAAGAACGCGCGCTTGACCACCACATATCCGTCACGATCGAACCGCCGGACATCCGCGGGCGCGAGCGTGGCCAGGACTGATCGCATGAGGTTCCGTCCTCCTGGGCGGCGGCGCCCGCAGCAGACCGTCCACCCGGCCGAGGCCGCAGCACCCGATCTCCCACGGGGTCTTACCCCACGGCCCACCGCAAGGCGCAGTGAACGATGCCTGGACGATCCCAGGTCCCGGACGAACCTCCAACCACTTTCCCGGCCGGCCGGACCTACGGCCAGCGGCTCGATCCGGATCCGAGCGCTGCGCTCGCGCGGTGACGACCGAAGAACGTCGCCAGCGCCGACACTGATCTCCACATAGGAAAGAGCGAATGTTGCTCACCGATTGCCGAACCGGTCGGGGCCGGGGTCACACATCGCCACCGCAAGCTTCATGGTCGCCTCGGAGGCACGCGGCTGCGGCGTCGGCACGGCGTTGTGCCGCTTCGCGCTGGACTGGGCGAGAAGCCAGAACTACGCCGGGATGCAGTTCAACGCGGTGGTCGAAACGAACCTCGCGGCGGTGGGGCTCTACCACCGTCATGGCTTCGGGATCCTGGTTACAGTCCCCCGGGCATTCGCTCACCCGACCCGGGGCCGCGTCGGTCTGCATCTGATGTTCTCGGAGTTCTGAGTCAAGGCCCTGAACGCAACAAGGGTGGACGTCGGTGCGTCGCGCGGCCGCCCGGAACACGCATGTCGACTGTTACGAGCCGAACGTTCCCGGCGTCACGCCGCCGATCGAACGGTGCGCCGTTCCGCGCGAATCTGGTTCCAGGACGGGGAAACACCTTCCCGGCGAAACTCTCCGGAGGCTGGACGACATGAGCGGCTGCTACGACAACTCGTACCACTACTGCAACGACAACTACTCGTACGACTACGACTGCCGCCCGCGTCGTCGCCACCACAAGCGCCGTCACCACAACGACTGCTGGGACTACAGCTACTGCTCCTGATCCACCCAGCACCATCCCGGCCCGGACCGCGACACCGCGCTCCGGGCCGTTCCACGTCCACATTGGATTCGGGTTAGCGGAAGATCAACTGGATCGCCGCGATCAACTCCTTGGCTATCGTGACGAGCCCGACAACGACGCCGACCCACAACGAGGCGGCCTGAAGCCGGTCACGAGCGCGCGAGCCAGACTCGGGTGCTGGCGCCGCGGAAGCTACCGTCGCCGGTGAGGGCTTGGCAGCTACAGCGGCTAATTGCGCGGCGATGGTCACCGGCTCTGCAGGTGCTGGAGAAGGCGACTCCGATGGCTGGACCGGCGGCGGCTGGTGAGCCCGCTCGGGAGGAACGGTCTGCGGTCCGGTCGCGCGCCCGGTCTCCGAGTCCTCCGAGTCCCTACCGCCGGAAGACTACGGAAGCCATGACGTGACTCTCGGCCAGAAAATTGCCGCCCCGAGAGCCAGAGATGCCGTGGCTCCGGTGAGCGTCGCGACGATGACCGCAGCGCGGTAACCGCCTGGAGACGTACTCCCGTAGGAGTCGTAGCCGGCATAGACGATGACGGCCGCTCCGGCGGCGGCGACGCCAGTCATCACCCGCCGGTCGACGCGGGTCCGCCGGGCGGCGGCTGCACTCACACCGGCAGTGAGCGCCACGGCGCCCAGGGCCGTCGCCCCCGCCCGCAGAACCGACTGTTCGTCACTGCCGATGTACGGCAGAAGGTCGAGCGCGAGGCAGGCCAGGCCGAGCAGGCCAAGGCCCCCGCTGAGCCCGGCCAGACTGAAACCGAACGCCAACAGCAGAACTCCGAGGCCGGCCAGCGAAATGACCAGCGCGGTCAGCGACACCGGCGCCTGCCAGTTGCTCGGCAGCCACCACGACACGTCATGGTTGGTGACGGCCACGACAAGGCCGGCCGCGAAGAGCAGGCCGCCCGTCGCCCGGACCGCGACCTCCCCACCGGCAGAGGCGGCTACCAGGCAACCGGCAGCGACCGCCAGTGCCGAGAACACCGCGAGCACCGCGACATTGTCGCCGTTCTCTTCGATCTGCCAACCGAGCAACAGGCCGACGACCCCGAGGAAGATGATGACCAGCCCGATCCATACCCGACCGACCACGACTCCCCCAGACCAAAGTCAAGTCACCGTTGTCAACATCGCAAAGCAATCACCGATAGTCGTCGCGCCGCGTCGACCGCCCATGAGCGCTCCCTGAATGTCTCCAGATTTCCGGGCGCACCAGGCTGCGGACATGGCCGGGGCGATTCGGTCAGGCGCCGTAGCCTTTGGTCGCGACGTTGCCCAGCGTGAGTACCAGGATCGCGACGACGTTGAGTACGGCGACGACCAGGCCGACGATGCCGAACGCGCGGGCAGCACCGGTGTGTGGCGGACCGTCGTTGGTCAGGCCGCCGAGCCAGGCCGCCAGTCCGCCGAAGATCGCGGGACCGCCTGACCAGAAAATCGGGACGGACAGCACCGACAACGCGCCGAGCGTGATCGCTCCGACCTTGCTGCGGCCGGCGGTCCGGCGGGTGAAGAGGGCGATGGCGAAGCCGACGGCCAGGCAGATCGCGGCGACGACCGAGAGGCTGACCAGGGAGTCTTTGACGCCTTGCGATCGGTGGATGTCGTGGTCGCTCGCGACGAACATTCCGATCACGAAGACGGCGAGCTGGACGCCGGTGGACAACGCGATGGCCGCGCCGACGAGGAGGGCAGCTGACGGCGAGCGGCGGATGTTCGCGGCCTGCACGGCGCCGGATTCGGTCTGGGACACGGTGTTCTCCTGGGTGTTCGGCCCGGACGCTCCGGGGCTGCGACCAGCATCGGAGGCATGCCATCCCGAAGGCGATGCTCTCGCCGTCCTCTTGTGTCATCGGCCGTCCCGGGATTGTCCCGTCATGGCCCGAGGTTTGTCCCGCAGCAGACGTGTTCGCCGACGATCCAGCATCATGGCGATGTGAGCGTCCAGCCCAACAGCGCTACCGGGCCACCGGGCTTCCCGGCTGCGATCGTCGGCGTCGCGCTCGCCACCGGCGCCGGGATGCTCCCGGTCTTCGCCGGACTCAATCTCGATCGGCTGCCGACCGCCGCGACCGTGAGCGCCGGCTGGGGAGCACTGGGCCTGGCCGCCGGGCTCTTGGTAGACCGACCGGACACCAGACGCCTGGGATGGGTGTTCGCAGCGTGTGCGGCTATCCCGGCGGTGGTAGGCGGAGTCGCCCTGATCCAGGACGACGATCTACCCTGGGTCGCGTTCGCGCGGCTCTGGGACCGGTTCGGGTTGCTCACCATCGCCGTCGCGCTGCTCGCGATTGCCTGGGCCGTTGGCCGGCCCCGCGACCGGATGTCCCGCCGTCGGCTGGTATGGCTCGCCTTCTGGGCCGCCGTCTTGTTCGGGTCCGTGATGGGTGGTCGGCTGACCGCGGACGAGGGCCGGGCCGCGCTCGTGACGATGATCGGGTTGTGGACGTTTGCGGCGGCCACCTCCCGGGTGCTGCTCGTCCGTGAGTTGCGCCCGATCGTCGAGCCGCTGATTGACGCCGCCCTGGTCGTGGGTGCCGTCGCAGTCAGCGCCGCCCTCGGTGTCGGCGCTCGCGCGGTGGGTCGATGGTCGGGTCTGCCGTCGCCGGACGCGTCCGGGGCGTTCGTAGCGGTCGCGGCGGCCGCGATGTCCTGGCCGCTCGGGATCTGGATCCGTCGCACTTACCTGGAACGCCGGTATGGGCCTGGCGTGCTCACGCCCGCCGATGTCGCGCTGATCACGGCGGGTTTGCATCGGGAGGCCGATCCGCGCGAGCTGCTGGCGAAGGCGGCCACCCTTGTGGCCGCGGCGAGCGGGCACCGGGAGGTGAGCATCGTGCTCGGCGCTGACGAGCCGGATCACCCGGGCGGACTCTTTCTGAACCATGCGCTGGTGGTCGCGGGCGATCGGGTCGGCACGCTCTCCGTCCGCCTCGAGCATCCCGAGGGCCCTGAACCGCGCCAGAGTCGAATGGTGACGCAGTTACTGCCGACGGTCTCGCTGGTCGCCCGCGCGGTTGGGCTGGCGATCGAAGCCGAGCATGCCCGGCAGGACGTCGCCCGCGAACGCGATCTCGAACGGTCCCGCATCCTCGGCGACCTGCACGACGGCGTCGGTCCGGTCTTGGCCGGGTTGAGCATGCGGGTACAGGCCGCACTGCGCCGCGACCCCACACCTCTTCTCGAGGCGCTGTCCAACGAGCTGGCCGACTGCCGTGGCGATCTTCGGCGGATCGTGTCCGGGCTGACGCCATCCGCCCTTCACGACGGAGACCTGGCCGAGGCTCTGACGCGGTTGGTCGAGAGCTTCGCCAGTGAGGACCGCAGCATCAGTCTGCGTACGGAACCCTGGCCGACGTCAGGGCCGGCGCTGACGCCAGAGGTCACGGTCGCCGTCTACCGCTGTGTCGCCGAGGGCATCACCAACGCGCTGCGGCACGGCAACCCGTCGCGGGTGACCGTCGACGTACGAATCGCGGTAGCTGGGCGGATCGAGGTGGACGTGCGCGATGACGGCACTGGCGGGAACGTCGTACCGGGCGTCGGCCTCACGTCACTGCTGCGTCGAGCCGAACAACTCGGGGGGCGACTGAAAGTCGAGTCGGCGCAGCCGACCGGCGTCCACCTGCACGTCGAGCTGCCGGTTGCGGGAGCCGTCGCATGATCGGGGTCCTGCTGGTCGACGATCACCCGATCGTCCTGTCCGGGCTGGCCGCGCTGGTACAGTCCGACGACGGGCTGGAACTGCAGGCCACAGCACGATCAGTCGCCGAGGCGTCGGCGGTGTCGACAACCCCCGATGTCGCCCTCGTCGACCTCGACCTCCCCGACGGCGACGGGATCTCGCTCGGTGCGGGGCTGAAGGCCCGCTGGCCAGCGATCCGCGTAGTCGTGCTCACCATGCATGCCGACGACCAGGCGGTCATGCGCAGCATCGGCGCCGGCCTCGACGGATATTTACTCAAGGACTCCGACCCGGAGGACATCCTGGCCGCGATCCACACCGTCGCGGGCGGGACGATGGTGCTCGGCCGGGGGGCCAAAGCGGCGGTTGTGGCGGCCGCCGCCGTCGCACCGCGTACCGATGGGCTGGCCCGCCTGGACGCGCGTGAGCTGGAAATCCTCGAACTGCTGGTTCAGGGTCTGACGACATCTCAGGTCGCGGCCCGGCTGTATCTGGCGCCGAAGACGATACGTAACCGGGTCTCGGATCTCGTCGGCAAGCTGGGCGTGGCCTCGCGGGAAGACGCGATCGAGGTCGCGAGAGCGTTAGGCCTGCGGCCCCGCCGCTGATCTTGGGTCCGGCACGCGACGAGGACTGCGGGGCCCGGCCGGACCAGAAGACCGAGCCCCTCCGTCACCTCACGAGCCGGGTCGTCGGTGAAAGCCACCGCCGCGGCGAACTCACCGAGAGGCCGGAGCCTGGGCTCCGGCGTCGGCGAAAATGTCGTCGAGCGGCCCACCCGGCACACCGCCGCGTTCCACGAACCACTCGCGGCCCAGCACAGCGGCGAAGACCCTCGGCGGGAGGCGCAGCAGGGCTCCGACCGTGCGCGGCCCGCCTTCTGCCTGGCTCGCGTGCGCGGCTAGCGCCGCTCGCTTCGCGCCGAGATGCTTCCGGACGTCGACGACGTGCGTGATCGACGCCCGGTCGGTGAACACCGTGTCGACGTCGTTCAGCGGCAAACGCGGCAGCAGTCGGCCGGTGAGGCGCAGCAGGCGGAGCACCGGGCGGAGCGCGTCCCGGTCGATCGTGGCTTCGAGGACGCGGACCCCGGCGAGCCGGCCGGCCCGGGCGCCGACGTGGTGCACGTGTACGTGGTCGGGGTGCCCGTAGCCGCCGCGGGCGTCGTAGCTCAGCAGCACGTCGGCCCGTTCGTCGTGGAGCAGCGCGGCCAGCCGGACGGCCGCCTCGTCGATCGGGACGTCACGGAAGCGCCGGGCGCCCGGGGCGTCGCCGTGGAGGCCGGAGTCGGCGTAGCCGAGCGTCTCGACGCGGGCGCAGCCGAGCGCCGCGGCCGATCGCTGGAGCTCCCGCCACCGCCGACGTCCGAGGCCGTCGCCCGCGGACGCCAGACCGGCCTCGCCGACCGTGGCCACGACGAGGACGACGCGGTGCCCCTCGGCGGCCGCGCGGGCGAGCGTGCCGCCGGTCAGCAGCGCCTCGTCGTCCGGATGCGCGTGGAACGCGACGACCGTGCGCGGGCTCATCGGCCGGCTCCGGCGAGTCGGTTCCGGCCCGCCCGGTCGTAGAGCGCGTCGGCCGCGGCGAGCACCGAGTCCCAGTCGACGGCCGGTCGCACCGCGCCGTTGTGGGCGCGGACGGCCCGCAGCGTCGCCGGGTCGGCGAGCAGACCGGCGATCGTCGTCCGGAACTCGGTCTCGGAGGCGGCGAGCCAGCCTTCCACGCCGTGTGCGACGAAGTCGCCGACGCCGCTCCCGGCCCTGGCCAGCACCGGCAGTCCGGCGCTGCGCGCCTCCAGCGCCGCGATGCCGAACGACTCCCGCAACGCCGGCGCCAGGTACAGGTCGGCCCGGCCGAGCAGGCCGCGGATGGCCGCCCGGTCCAGGGCACCGGTCAGCGTGACGTCCGTCTGCGCCCCGGCGACGACGACGTCCCGGCGCAACGCGGGCAGCAGCGGGCCGTCGCCCACGAGCACGGTCCGGAACCGATACTCGGCGCGGAGGTCGAGCAAGGTCCGGAGCAGCGCCCGGGGACGCTTCCGCCGGACCATCCGCGACACGCTGATCAGCGTCGGCACGTCGTCGACCGGAGCGACGGGCGGCTGCCGCCAGGCGTCCGCATCGATGCCGTTGGCCAGAACGGAGACCGGTGCACCATCGAGAGCCTCCCGGACCGCGGCGGCCGCCGCGGTACTGACCGCGGCCCAGGCGACCGGCCACGTGCGCGCACCGTGCCACCGGGCGTACCCGCGGACCAGCGGCAGCACGTCGTGCCACATCGAGTGCACCGAGACGGCGGTCGGCCGGCCGGTGCGCATCGACGACCGGGCGGCGGACCAGGACAGCGGCGAGAACGTCGAGAGGTGAACGTGCACGGCGTCGACGCCGAAGGCGTCGAGGACGCGCTCCAGCCCACGCTGGGTGACGCCGCGGTAGGGTCCGGCGCCCGGCGAGCCCGCGCCGAGACGGACGACCGGCACGTGCGCGAAGTGGGTGGCGAACCGGTCGGCTTCGGGGAGGTCGGGCGGGGCCGTCGTCGTGACGACGATCGGCTCGTGGCCGACGCTCCGCTGGCGGGTGGCCAGATCGTGGACCTGCAGCTCGACGCCGCCGAGCCGCGGCAGGTAGACGTCGGTGACGTGGGCGATGCGCATGGGTGCTCCGGAAGGGTTCAGGCGGGACGGATGCGGCGGCCGAGCGCCCAGAGCGCGGTGGCGACGCCACCGACCGGGATCTCGGCGAGGAAGATGAAGGCCCGGTAGAGCAGGACGCCGGCCAGCGCGGCGGTGGGATCGACGCCCAGCACCGCGAACACGGCCACGGTTCCGGCCTCGACGAGTCCGGCGCCGCCGGGCGTCAGCGCGAGCAGCGTCAGGGCCCGCTCGGCGACGAGACCGCCGAAGACGACCGGCGGGGCGACGTGCAGGCCGACGGCGGCCAGGCACAGCCAGAGCAGCAGACCCTGGAGGAGCAGGTAACCGCTCATCCCGCCGGTCAGCGCGGCCCAGCGGCGGCGCACGAGCTCGCCGGACCCGGTGAACACGGCTTCCGCGTGCGCGGTCCAGCCGAGCGGCCGGCTTCCCGTCCGCTGGGCCACCCGTTCGATGAATCCGACGACGCTCAGCAGCGCGCTCAGGCGTCCGGACATCGCGGCGACGAGCAGGCCGCCGAGCACCGCGGCGAGGCCGGAGATCCCCAGCCAGAGCGGGCCGGGGCGGACCGGGCCGAGCACGAGCAGCGCACCGGTCGCGACCAGCGGGAGCAGCAGCTTGCTCGCGACGTCGCTGGCCTTGGAGACGATCGTGAAGCGGGCGAAGTCCCGGCCGCTGTGCCCCCAGCCGCGCACCATCCCGAGGTTCATCGCGGTGCCGGCGACCCCGCCCAGCGGCAGCACGTTGGAGACCGCGCTGCCGGAGAGGTTGAGCGTCAGCGCGCGGCGGCGGGTCAGCCCGGGCAGCGACGCGGTGAGCACCAGCGTGTGCACCCAGAGCCCGAGCATCCAGACGACGCCGAGCGCGCACAGACGTCCCCAGCCGAGCCCGGCGAGCCGGTGCAGGGCGACCGACCACGATGCGCCCAGGGCACCGAGGTGGCGGCAGGCGAGAACAGCTAGCGCGGTCGCGGCCAGGAGCAGCAGCGCGCGGCGGATTCGGTGCGTCACGCCTGCACGGTGGCAGTCGTTTCCTGACTAGGAGCTGAAAGTGAGTTCCGGCGACCGCGGAACAGCACGGCGGACCGGTTCGTGGAACGCTGGCGGCACGGTACGAGCACGCGAGCCCCGGAGGACCGATGATCCACGACCACCCGGCGGACACGGCACGACCTGGCCCGGAGCACCGGTCCCGGCCGGGCCGCTGACGCCGATGCTCGCCGTCGAGTGCTCCCGCTTCGGTGGCCCCGAAGTCCTCCGGCTGGTCGACCGGCCCGAGCCCACCGCCGGCCCCGGACAGGTGTTGATCGAGGGGACCGCGGCCGGGGTGAACTTCGCCGACACCAGCCGGATCGCCGGCTCCTACCATCCGGTTCCAACATTGCCGTTCGTCCCCGGCACCGAGGTCGTCGGCCGCACCGGCGCCGGCCGGCGGGTGCTGGCCCCGACCTTCGACGGGGGCGGCTTCGCCGAGTGGGCGGTGGTCGCCGCCGATCAGGCCGTTCCGGTCCCGGACGCCGTCGACGACGCGGCCGCGCTCGCTCTGCTCGTGCAGGGCCTCACCGCCTGGCACCTGCTCCGCAACTCCGCCCGCCTCCGTCCGGGCGAGACCGTGGTGGTCAACGCGGCCGCCGGGGGCGTCGGCTCGTTGCTGATCCAGCTGGCCCGGCAGTTCGGCGCGGCCCGGGTGATCGGCACCGCGTCCACCCCGGCCAAGCGGGAGCTCGCGCTCTCCCTGGGCGCCGACGCGGCGATTCCCGACGACGCCGACGGCTACGCCGAGCGGGTCAGGGCGGCCAACGACGGCGCCCCGGTGGACGTCGTCCTCGACTCGATCGGCGGCCGGACGTTCAGCGCCGGGCTGGACGCGCTGGCGAATTTCGGACGGCTGGTGACGTTCGGCAACGCGTCCCGGCAGGGGCGGCCGCCGGTCGACCCGGCCGTCCTCGCCGAGCGGAACCTGGCCGTCGCCGGTTTCTGGCTGCGGCCGGCCCTGGCGGACCCCGGCGCCTACTCCGAGCCGCTCACCGAGCTGTTCGGGCTGGTCGAGACCGGTCGGCTACGGCCGCTCACGCACGCGGCGTATCCGCTCGCGGACGTCGGCCGGGCATTCGACGACCTCCTCGCCCGGCGCACCACCGGGAAAGTCACGCTCCGCCCCTGACCGTTGCTCCCGTCGGCGCCCGAGGAGGCCGCGCGATGACCACCGGACTGACCCTGACCACCGTCAACCTCAGCACGCCGGACCCGCCGGGCCTCGCCCGGTTCTACGCGCGGCTGCTGGGCTGGGAGATCGCGTCGGAGGAGCCGACCTTCGTGTCGCTCCGGCCGCCGGACGGCGGCGTCGGGCCGGCCGAGTGGCAGCCCCAGGAGGACGTGCGGGTCTACCTCGATCCGGCCGGGCACCCGTTCTGCCTCTGGCTCGGCTGAGCCGCGATCACCGTCGAAGGTGCCGGTCAGCGCCGGGGTTCCTCGCACAGGTCGCGGCCGTTCGCGCACAGGTAGTAGTTGACGTTCGCGACCAGCGGGGTGTGCGACCGGATGCGATACACGATCCGGCCGCTGCCCTTCTCCACCGCGATCACGTAGGGCTTGGACAGGTCCCATCCGCCGTCGCCGCCGCCGAACGCGTCGTTGGCCCCGTCGGCGTAGCCGTCGTTGTAGGCGTCGGTGACCGGCCGCCGGGAGGTCGCCGGCAGTGCCGCTCCCTCCTGGAGCGCCCGGCCCTCCTGCCGGCCCTGGGCCTCGCCCGTGCGGAGCCCGGCCGAATACCCGGCGCTGCGCGCCGACTCCGTCGACGGGGCCGTCGCGCGGCCGAGCCAGAAGACGGTCGCCGCGGCGACCGCCACGAGGATCACTGCCACTGCGGTTCGCGGACGCATGTGCCCACCTCACATCGATGGCCGCCTCGGGTGCAGGCCGCCATCGTCGCAGCGGACGACTACCCGACTGACGTTTCCGCTACCAGCGGCCGCGGTGAACGACTTCGTCGAACGGGCGACGCTTCGGGTTCTCGATCGGGCGCAGCGGCCGGTCGGCCGGGTACCCGAGACCGATCAGGAACGCCACCTGGTACTCGGCCGGCACCCCGAGAATCTCGCGGGCCCTCTCCTGATCCCCGACCGACGAATGCCCGGCCCCGATCCCCAGATCCACCGCGGCCAGCATGATGGCATACGTCGCCTGACCGAGGTCGTACTGATCGACCACCTTGCTGCGCTCGTCCGGCGGCTCGGGCACCACGAGCGCGATCGCCGCCTGTGCTCCGGGGATGTGCTGGGCCCCGCGCCAGACGGTGCCGAGCTCAGCCAGCTGTTCCCGGTCGGTGACCAGCACGAAGTCCCAGTGCTGCCGGTTCGACGCCGACGGAGCACGCCAGCCGGCCTCGAGAATCCGGTCGAGGTGCTCGTCGGAGATCGGTTCCGGCGTGTACTCGCGGACGTTCCGGCGTGAACGGATCGCGTCCCAGGTTTCCATCGGGCCTCCTCAGGAGTCGAGCCTGAAACGGAACAGGCCCTCGAAACGTAAATCGGCACGCACGAGCGGACAACTACCCTGATTCCTGTGACGACCGTCGACGACTCCCTCGCCGCTCAGGTGAAGACGCTGCTGACCGCGCCCCGGCCGTGGACCATCGTGCCGGTGGGCAGCCCGGTGCTGCGCCGGCCGGCCGCCCGCTACGAGGGCCAGCTCCCCGACGATCTGCTCGCCGAACTCCTCGACGCGATGCGCGCCCACCTGCCCGGCGTCGGCGTCGGGCTGGCCGCGCCCCAGGTGGGGATCCCGCTGGCGATGGCCGTCATCGACGACCCGGCCCGGATCGCCCCCGAGCTGGCCGCGGCGCGCGAACGTCCGCCGCAGGCGCCGCTCGATCTCGTCAACCCGTCCGTCACCCCGCTGGGCGACGAGACGGTGGCGTTCTACGAAGGTTGCCTGAGCGTCGACGGGCTCACCGCGGTGGTGGCCCGGCACCGCCGGGTCCGGCTGACCGCAGCGGACCGTAGCGGCCGCACCTACGCGCTGGAGCTCTCCGGCTGGCCGGCCCGCATCGCCCAGCACGAGGCCGACCACCTCGACGGGATCCTCTACCTCGACCGCGCCGAGCCACGCTCGATCTCGACCACCGCCGCCTACGGGCAGTACTGGTCCGACCCGACCCCGGCCCGCGCCGCCACCGCCCTGGGCTTCCCGGCCTGACCGGCCCGTCCGCACCAGCCGCGGAAGGCCCGTCCGTTCCGGACCGGGCGCCCGGGTGACCCGTCAGGTCAGGTGGCGGAAGCGGCTGCCGTGGAACACCAGCGGGCTCAGGTCGTGGTGGGCGTCGAGGTCCTGGACCCGCAGCACCACGATGTCGTGGTCACCGGCCCGCACCTCCTGGTCGATGCTCGTCTCGAACCACCCGCTGGCCTGCTCCAGCAGCACCGCGCCGTCGTCGGTGGCCCGCCACGACAGACCGGCGAACCGGTCCGCCGATTTGCCGGCCAGGCGGCGTCCGGCCTGTTCGAGCTCACCGCTGAGAATGCTGACGCCCAGCCGGCGGGCGTCGCGCAGCACCGGCCAGGTGGTCGACGTGTGGGCGACGCAGAACGACACCAGCGGCGGGTCGAGCGAGACCGACGTGAAGCTGCTCGCGAGCAGCCCGGCCGGGCGGTCGCCGAGCACCGCCGCCACCGCGACGACCCCGGACGGGAAGGCCCCGAACACGTGCCGGAGCCGGTGCGGATCGATGGCCAACGAGGTCATGCCCTCACCACGCACTGGATTCGACCGTGACGACCGGCACCAGCGACTCCCGCAGCGCCTCGAGGAACGTCACGATCTCCGCGGCCACCGACCGGTGCTGCAGGTCGTTGAGGACGTCGTGATGGCCGCCCCGCACCACCGCGAGCCGGGCCCGGGGCAGCGACTTGGCCGCGCCGGTCAGGGCGGCCCGGTCGGCGTACGGGTCGGCGTCACCGACGAGCAGCAGGTGCGGGAGCTCGCTGGTGCTCCCGTAGACGGCGTCGAGCAGGTCGCTGGGGACGGCCGAGTCCAGCGCACCGGGCCGGAAGTCCGCATCCCCGCTCAGCACCCCGCGGTGGGTCGGACAGTGGGTGCGCGCGTCCAGCTCGGCGTCCCATCCGTCCGTGGTCTGAACACCGTAGCCGGGGAGCCCGGCCAGCACGACCGCGTCCACCCCCGGCAAGTCTCCGCGCGCCGCCGCCGCGCCCACCACGGCCGCCCCCAGGTCCGCCCCGATCAGCACGACCGGCGCCACGAAGTCGTCCCCGAGGTCGGAGACGGCCGCGGCCGGTGGAAGGACCCGGACGTGGTAGGCGTCCGCGGCCAGCCGGGCGCCGAGGCGGCCGTAGCTGCGCTGCGTCTCTCCCCGGCCGGGCAGGATCAGGATCGTGCCCCGGGTGCGGAGCCCCGACGGCGCGCTGTAGTCGTGCTCGGACATGTCAGGCTCCTGCCAGTTCGGTGGTGAGGACGGCGGCCCGGGCCCCGAGGATCCGGTCGAGGACCGCGGCGGCCCCGCCGTCCGGGAGCTCCGCGCCGCGCCAGGCGACGTGCTGGTCGGGCCGGACGAGGACGTTCGCCGCCCCGTACAGCTCGCGGACCTGCGGATCGGTGAGGTGGACGACCGTGAACGGCAGCCGCCGTCCGGCCGCCTCGGCGGCGAACGCGGCCTCGACCGTGCGGTCGGCGGAGAGCACCAGCAGCGCGAACGCGTTCCCGATCCGGTCGTACAGCGTCCCGCCGTACGGGTCGACGACGCCGTCGGGCGCGCGGTGTCCGGGCCGCGGGTCGTCCTCGTAGACGTCCGGACGCCAGCCCGGCTCGGTCTCCCGCTGACCGTCCTCGTACCAGACGACGGCCGAGGCGTCGTAGCGCTCGTCGAACGTGACCCCGGACGCGTCCAGCCGGTCGGCGCCGATCCGGCGGGTGATCTCCTCGCGCCGGGCCACGGCCGACTCGCTGACGTCGTCGTCGGCCGGTACCCCGATCCGGCGCACCGCGGCCAGCGTGGCCCGCCCGCGGACCGCCCGGGCCAGCGCGAACTCCGCGACCCGCCAGTTGTGCGGACGTCGCTCCTGGTCGTAGGAGTCGAGCAGCGCGTCGGGGGCCGAGCCGTCGAGCACCGCGGCGAGCTTCCAGCCGAGGTTCACGACGTCGCCGAAGCCCTCGCCGAGGTTGCCGCCGGGCGTGCGGACGTGGGCCGCGTCGCCGGCCAGCAGCACCCGGCCCGACCGGAACGTCCGGGCGATGCGGGTGGCCTCGTAGAACGTCGTCGCCGAGGCGATCTGGAGGTCGAGGTCGAACCCGAACGCGGCCCGCGCGGTGTCGAGCAGCTCCTGTTCGGACGGTTCGTGGTCCAGCGGGTACGGCCCGGCGTAGACCCGCCACTCCCGGGTGCTGACCGCGGCCAGGAACCCGGACGCCTTCTGGTTGAAGACGATGTTCGTGCCGCTGGGCGCCGGGCCGACGCGGTCGGAGATGTCGCCGGTGCGGACGATCAGCCGCAGGCGTTTCTCGGTGGCCCGCTCGCCGTCGCGCTCGATGCCGGCCAGGCGCCGGACCGTGCTGCTGCCGCCGTCCGCGCCGAGAACGTAGCGGGCCCGGATCGTCCGCCCGGAAACGACCGCGTCGATGCCGTCGGCGTGCTCGCGCAGCGCGGTGAGCGCGTGGCCGCCCGCGACCGGCACCCCGCGCGCGGCCAGGTGGTCGAGGAACACCTTCTGCAGCGCCGACTGTGGCCGGCGCAGGGCCTCCTCGGACGAGGGAGCCCGGCTGAACGACGGCGCCCGGTTCGGGGCCAGGTCGTGGCCGACCAGCGAGGTGACCAGCCGGATCCCGCGGTTCCACTCGGGCGGGAACGTCCACTCGTCGCGGATCTGCTGCAACAGCCCCCAGCGGCGGAAGTGCTCGACGACCCGAGGGGTGTGGCCCATCGCGCCGGCCCGGATCAGCGTCGCCTCCCGGGCCCGGTCGACGACCGCGACGCCGACCCCGCGGGCCGAGAGCTCGACGGCGGCCGACAGGCCCACCGGCCCGGCCCCCACGACCAGCACGTCGACGTCGGCCGGCGGCGCCACCGACGGGAAGCGGACGGTGTGGACGTCGCGGTTCACGACGCGTACCGGTTCGCCGGGACCGGCAGCCCGAGGTGTCCGCGCAGGGTGTCGGCCTCGTAGGAGGTGCGGAACAGCTCCCGCTTCTGGAGCAGCGGAACCACCGACTCGACGAAGAACTCCAGCTCCTCCGACGTGCGGAACGCGAGGTTGATCCCGTCGAACGTGTCGGCCGCGAACCACTGCTCGATCGTGTCGGCGACGGTCTGCGGCGAGCCGACGAACGGCGAGTGCTTGAACTCGTTGACGCTGTCGACGACCTGCCGCAGCGTGAGGTTCTCGCGCCGGGCCCGCTCGATGATCTTCGTCGCCCCGGTGCGTCCGCCCCGCTCGGCCAGGTGCGCGACGTCCGGGAACGGCCCGTCCGGGTCGTAGACGCTGAAGTCGTGGGCGCCGAAGCCCCGGCCGAGCAGGGCCAGGTTCCGCGCGAAGTCGTTGTCCTCGGCGAAGATCTCCCGCTCGCGCTCCCGGGCGGCGGCGTCGGTCGGGGCCACGACCGGGCCGCCGTGGATGAAGATCTTGATGTGGTCGGGGTCGCGCCCGGCCGCCGCGGTGCGTCGCTTGACGTCGGTGTAGTACTCGTGGGCGGCGTCGAGCGAGCTGCCCGGCGCGTAGATGCCCTCGGCCACGGCCGCGGCCAGGTTGCGCCCCTCCTCCGAGACCCCGGCCTGGAAGATCACCGGCTGTCCCTGCGGCGACCGCGAGAGGTTCAGCGGCCCGTCCACGCGGAAGTGCTCGCCGACGTGGTTCAGCGCGTGCAGCTTCGTCGGGTCGAGGAACACGTCGCCCGACGCCGGGAACGCGTCGTCCTCGTAGGAGTCCCAGAGACCGCGGATCACCTCGACGGCCTCCAGCGCGCGTCCGTAGCGGGTCGCGTAGTCGAGGTGCTCCTCGAGCCCGTAGTTGCGCGAGGTGCCGGTGTCGAAGCTGGTGACGACGTTCCAGCCGGCCCGGCCGCCGCTGATGTGGTCGAGCGACGCGAACCGGCGGGCCAGGTTGAACGGCGAGTTGTACGTCGAGCTCGCGGTGCCGACCAGGCCGATGTGCGACGTGTGGACCGCGACCGCGGACAGCAGCGTCAGCGGCTCCAGCCGGTTCAGGTAGTGCGACGGATAGGTGCTGTTGATGAACTGGCTGTCGACGATGAACAGCGCGTCGAACAGCGCCTCCTCGGCGAGCTGGGCCTGCCGGATGTAGTACCGGATGTCGATGCTGGCGTTCTTGGCGATCCGCGGGTCTTTCCACAGACCGTGCTGGCCGGGGCCGCCGACACCGTAGGGATGCAGCGCGAGGTGGATCTGGCGGGGCATGGAACCTCCCGATCAGGCGTGCAGGAGCGCGCGGAGCTCTTCGCGACCGGCCCGGTCGGCCGCGGCCGACCGCAGCGTCGGGACCGAGCGCACGAGGAGCTGGGTGTAGGGGTGTTCGGGCGCGGTGACGACCCGCCGGGCCGGCCCGTCCTCGACGAGCTCGCCCTGGTACATCACGGCGATCCGGTCGGCGACACCGACGACCGACCCGAGGTCGTGGGAGATGAAGATCTGCGCGGTCGGCAGGCCCTTGAGGATCTCCAGGATCTGGACGCGGTTCGCGGAGTCGAGCGCGCTGACCGGTTCGTCGAGGATGAGCAGGGCCGGGTCGGTGATCAGGGCCCGGGCGACCGCGACGCGCTGCCGCTGGCCACCGGAGATCGCGCTGGGCAGCCGGTCGAGCAGGTCCTCGTCCAGCCGGACGCGCTCCAGCAGATGGCGGGCCCGGGAGGTCGCCTCGTCACGGTTCACGCCCCGGACCAGCAGGGGCTCGATCAGCGACTCCTCGACGGTCAGGTCCGGGTCGAGGCTGCGCAGCGGGTCCTGGAAGACGTACTGGACGACGCCCCGGCGCCGGAACGCCCGCCAGTGCCGGGAGCGGAACCCGGTCACGTCGGCCCCGTCGACCAGGACCGTTCCGGACGACGCGGGCACCAGCCCGAGCACGGCGCGGGCCAGCGTCGACTTGCCCGACCCGGTCTCGCCGATCACGCCGACGGTCTCGCCCGGCTCCACCCGGAGCGAGACGTTCCGCAGCGCGTGATGACGCCGGTAGTGGACGTTCAGGCCGGTGATCTCAAGCAGTGGCACGGGTCGACTCCAGGTACTTGTCCAGGCCGTACTGCTCGTGCTCGGCGATGAGCAGCCGGGTGTACTCGTGCTGCGGGTCGTGCAGCACGTCGCTCGTCGTGCCCCGCTCGACGACCTCGCCGTCGCGCAGCACCAGCACTTCGTCGCAGACCTGGGCGATCACGGCCAGGTCGTGGGAGACCACGAGCAGCGCCAGCCCGTTCCGTTCCCGCAGGTCGGCCAGGAGGTCGAGGATCTCGGCCTGGACGATGACGTCGAGCGCGGTGGTGGCCTCGTCGGCGATGAGCACGGCCGGGTCGGCCGCGATCGCCGCGGCGATCAGCACCCGCTGCAGCATCCCGCCGGAGAGCTCGTAGGTGTACTGCTGGTAGACCAGCGCCGGGTTGCGCAGGTGGACCGCGGCCAGCAGCTCGAGCGTGCGCCGGCGCGCCTCCCGGCGCGAGACCCGCAGCTTGACCCGGACGACCTCGGCGATCTGCGCCCCGACCCGGATCGACGGGTTCAGGTACGACGCCGGGTCCTGGAACACCGCGCTGATCGTCGACCCGCGCAGCCCGGTCCAGTCGGCGTCCGACAACCCGGTGATGTCCCGGCCGCCGATCTCGACCGAGCCGGAGGTGATCGCGAAGTGCTCGGGGAGGATGCCGAGCGCGGCCCGGCAGGTCAGCGTCTTGCCGCTGCCGGACTCGCCGACGATGCCGACGACCCGGCCGGGCGTCAGGTCGAACGAGATGCCGTGCACGATCTCGCGGTCGTGGACGTAGTCGTGGATGTGAAGGTCCCGGACGGACAGTGCGGTCATCGGACCTGTGCCGCCTTCCTCGCGTCGACCAGAGCTCGTCCGGCCGCCCCGGACACGTCGCGGATCGCGTCGGCCAGAAGGTTGGAGGCCCAGACCGTCGCCATGATCAGCAGGGCCGGCGCAGCCGGCGCGAACGGCCGGTAGTGCAGGTAGTTGAGGTCGGAGGCGAGCAGACCGCCCCAGGTCGGCGCGGGTGGCTGCACGCCGATGCCGAGGAACGTGAGGCTGGAGACGATGATGAAGCCGAGGCCGATGGTCTGGGCCAGCGCGACCGCGACCGGCGGGAGCACCTTGGCCCAGACGTGCCTGCGGACGATCCACCCGATCGACGCGCCGGAGATCCGCGCCGCCTCCACGTACTGCGAGTGCGCGACCGACATCGTGGCCGCCCGCGTCACCCGGTAGAACAGCGGCGAGACGAGGACGCCGGTGACGACCATGGCCTGGGTGAGCCCGTTGCCCAGCAGCGCGGTGACGGCCACCGCGAAGACCAGGAACGGCAGGGCGACGAGCGTGTCGGCCAGCCGGAGCGTCGTCCACTCGAAGACCCGTCCGAGCAGGACCGACAGCAGGCCGGGGACGGTTCCCACGACGAGCGCGACCAGCGCGACGAGCACCGAACCGACGACGCTGTCGCGCGAGCCCTCGAGCAACCGGCTGAAGACGTCGCGGCCGAGGTAGTCGGTGCCGAGCCAGTGGTCGCCGGAGACGCCGAGGAGCGGGGTCGTGGTCGCCCGGTCGGGCGCCACCAGCGGGCCGGCGATCGCGAGCAGCGCGACGACCGACAGGATCACGAGCGCGATGCGGCCGGCCCGGAGGGCGAGAACACGACGGACCATCGCTCACACCCCCCGGTGCGCGGCCGGCGTGATCCGGCCGAGCACGAGGTTGACGATCAGGTTGAAGCTCACGACCAGCACGATCGAGACGACCAGCACGCCCTGCACCTCGGGCACGTCGCCGGCCTGGGCGGCGTCGTTCGCGAACCGGCCGAAGCCCTGCAGGCCGAAGATCCACTCGGTGACGACCGAGGCGCCGATGATGACCGGGAACTTCAGGCCGAGGACGGCCAGCGCCGGCCCGACGCCGTTGGGCAGGACGTGCCGGAAGAAGATCCGGCGACGCCCGAGCCCGCGGACCACCGCCCCGGTGACGTAGTTCTCCGAGTACGCCCCGACCAGCCCGGCGCGCAGCTGCCGGGCCACGTCGGCGATCGCGTCGAAGCTCAGCGCGAGCGCGGGCAGCAGCAGGTGCGAGAACCACGGCGAGATGCCGACGCCGAACGGCACGTAGCCGCCGGACGGGAACCAGCCGAGCCCGACCGCGAAGATCTCGACGAGCAGGATCCCGATGACGAACGGCGGCATGATCGAGAACAGCGTCAGCACGGCGGTGATCGACCGGTCGATCCAGGTGCCGCGCCGGAGCGCGGCCAGCGCTCCGAACGCGAACCCGAAGACGACGCCGATGACCATCGCCAGCGTGGCCACCGACAGGCTGATCGCCAGCCCCTCGGCGATCAGCGTCGTGACGTCGACCCCGTTGGTCCAGCTGCGCCCGAGGTCGCCGTGGAGGACGTCGCCCAGCCAGTGCCAGTACTGGACGAGGAACGGCTGGTCGAGGCCCCACTCGTGCTCGATCCGGGCCACCGCCTCCGGGGTGGCCTCCTCGCCCAGCTGGCTGTGCGCCGGGCTCAGCCCGCTCAGCGCCCGCAGCGCGAACGTCACGAACGTCGCCACCAGGAAGACCGGCACGAAGATCGCGAGCGAGCGGGCGACGGTGACCAGGACCTGGACGGCGCCCCGCCGCAGGGTGAGGCCGGGAGCGGCGTCGATCACCGCGGGGGCGGCGTCGACGACCGCGACGCTAGCCATTGTCGATCCGCACGCCGGTCCAGTCGAGGTGGCCGGGGTTGGCCGGCAGCGCCGAGAGCGCCTTGCTCTTGGCCAGCAGGTTCGGTGAGGAGTAGGTGAAGACCAGCGCCTTGCTCTCCAGCCCGGCCCGGGTGGCGGCCTGCAGCGTGGTCGCGTACTGCGGGGAGTCCAGCGGGGTCTGCCGGACCTTCGCCGCCGCGGCCTCGAACCCGGACGGCTCGTACGGCGAGCTCAGGTTGAGCGGCCCGTTCGGCCCGAAGTGCGCGGTGAGCGTCTGCAGAGCCGAGTCGCGGCCGGTCGTCCCGTACAGCGACAGCGTCAGATCCTTGGCGAAGAACGGCGTCGCCCAGTTCTTGTCGACCTTGATGTCGATCGTGATCCCGACCGCGGCCAGCTGGGACTGGACGATCTCGGCCTGCGGGTCGGCGTTCGGGATGACCAGCGTCAGCTTGATCTTCGGAATGCCCTTCAGCAGTTCCCGGGACTTGGCCGGGTCGTACGGGTACTTGTCCGTCGACTGCGGGTCGTAGGCGACGTACCCCTTCGGGAACGGCTGGTCGGTCGACTCGCCGTACCCGAACCCGAGCTTGTCGACGAACTCCTGACGGTTGATCGCGTACCGGACCGCGTCGACGACCTTGGGGTTCGTGAACGGGGCCTTGTTGATGTTGATGCTGATGTTGTTCGCGTTGAACCCGGGCTGCACGAACACGTCCAGGTCGGCGTCCTTGGCCGCCTTGGCGTTGTTCGGCGTGATGTCGGCGAAGTTGTAGACGCCGGTCTGCAGGCCGGAGACCACGGTGGCCGCGTCCGGGGCGGAGACCAGCTCGACGTTGTCGAGGTGGATGTTCTTCGCGTCCCAGTAGTCGGGGTTCTTCTTCAGCACGGCCTTGGTGCCGGGGATCAGCTGGGTCACGATGAACGGCCCGGCGCCGACCGGACGCTGGTCGAGCGTCTCGGGGTCGCTCTTCGGGCTGGCGATCTGGAGCACGCGCTCACCGAACAGCAGCGGGATCTGGTAGTCGGTCTGCGTGAGGTGCACGACCGCGTCCAGGTCGCCGCTCGTCGTCACCGACTTGATCGACGTCAGGTCGCCGAAGAGCGCGGAGTTCTTCTGGGTCTTGGCCCGGTCGATCGCGGCCTTCACCGCGGCCGCGTTCACCGGCGTCCCGTCGCTGAACTTGAGGCCCTCCCGGAGGTGGAACGTCACCTCGTCGCCGGTGTCGTTGTACTTCCAGCTCTCGGCCAGGTCGGGGACCGCGTTGCCCTTCTCGTCGGTCTTGGTCAGCGACGCGTAGACGAGCGCGAGCTCGCGGAACTGCGCGCCGCTGCCCGAGACGACCGGGTCCCAGTGCGTCGGGAAGTAGGACGTGGCCCACTTCAGCGTGGCCGTGCCGTCGCCGGAGGCGCCGGTCCCGCCGCCGGCGCAGGCGCCCAGCACGAGGGTGAGCACGACTGCGAGGGCTAAGCGGATCCGCATGGCGGTTCTCTTCCTTCGGTGGGGAGGGTTCATCGGACCGGCTCCGGCGTGCGCCGGGCCGCGGTGTGGCGGTTCTCGGGGAGGGGAAGGCCGAGGTTCCCGCGCAGGGTGTCCGCTTCGTACTCTTCGCGGACGACGCCCCGCTCGCGCAGGATCGGCACGACCTGATCGGTGAAGCGGGCGAACTCGCGCGGCGAGTTGACGCTGATGCTGACGCCGTCGAAGCCGCCGCCGTCGAACCAGCGCTGGATCTCGGTCGCCACGGTCAGGGGCGAGCCGACGAACGGCGACCGGCCGGCGTCGAGCTGGCGCTGCACCACCTGGCGCAGCGTGAGGCCGTGCTCGCGGGCGTGCCGGGCGATGCCCTCGGCCTGGGTGCGGAAGCTGCTACCCGGGTCGACGTCGGGGAACGGCGCGTCCAGGTCGTACTGGCGGAAGTCGTGCCAGCCGAACGGGCGGCCGAGTTCGGCCAGCGCCTTGTCGAAGCTCTTCGCGCCGAGGATCTCGGTCTCCCGGGCCCTGGCCTCGTCGTCGGTGTCGGCGACGATCGGGAAGATCCCGGGCATGATCAGGACGTTCTCCGGGTCGCGTCCCTTCTCGGCCGCGCGACGGCGGAGCTCGGTGCGGAATGCCCGGGCCTGCTCGAGCGTCGCCGCGTGGGTGAAGATCGCGTCGGCGATCGCCGCGCCCAGGTCGCGGCCGTCTTCCGAGTCGCCGGCCTGGAAGATCACCGGCTGGCCCTGCCGGGAGCGCTCGAGGTTGAGCGGGCCGACGACCTGGAAGAACTCGCCGCGGTGGTTCAGCGCGTGCTGCTTGGTGCGGTCGAAGAAGACCTTGCTCTCCTTGTCGCGCGGGAACGCGTCGGCCTCGTAGGAGTCCCAGAGTCCCTGGGACACCCGGACGTGCTCGAGCGCCCGGGAGTACCGCGTCGGGTAGTCGTAGTGCTCGTCGCGGCTGTAGTTGCCCGCGGTACCGGCGTCGCCGCTGGTCACGACGTTCCAGCCGGCGCGGCCGCCGCTGATGTGGTCGAGCGAGTAGAGCCGCCGGGCCAGGTTGAACGGCTCGTTGTACGAGGTGGTGGCCGTGCCGACCAGACCGATGTGCGTGGTGTGCACGGCGATCGCCGACAGCAGGGTCAACGGCTCGAGCCGGCTGAGGTAGTGATTCGGCGAGTCCGGCGTGATGAACTGGCTGTCGACGATGAAGACGAGGTCGAACTTGGCCGCCTCGGCCTCGCGGGCTCGGGCGATGTACCAGTGGACGTCGACGCTCGCGTCGGCGGCGACGTCCGGATCGAGCCACGTGTGGTGCTGACCGGGACCGCCGGCTCCGAGGAGGATGGCGCCGAGTTTCAGGGTGCGGCGAGACATACGGGTGCCTTCCGGGCCGTGTCGGGGGGTTCTTCGAGGGGGCGCGACTCAGGCGCCTCGGGGGCCGTGACGGCGATGTCAGCGACAGTCCGCGGGGAGGTGCATCACACTGACCGGCGGCTTCATGTCGACTATCCTGATCGAGGAAGTAGGGAATGTCCAACGACGGTTCGCGATCGGGATTCATCACGTCTACTGATGAGTTCCCGGTGAGGGGGTGGGCATGACGCTGGACATCGCGCCGCTGCGGAGCCTGGTCGCGGTGGCCGACCGCGGCGGGTTCCAGCGGGCGGCGCGCTCGCTGCAGCTGAGCCAGAGCGCGATCAGCCAGCACGTCCGCCGGTTGGAGACGGCGATCGGTCGTCCGCTCGTCGTCCGCCACGGCCGCGGTTCGCGCTTCACCCCGGACGGCGAGCACCTGCTGGCCCACGCCCGGCGGATCCTCGCCGCCCACGACGAAGCGCTGCGCGCGTTCGGCGTCGAGACCGACCGGGCGGTGGTCATCGGGTCGACCGAGCACGCCGCCGCGCAGTTGCTGCCCGCGCTGACCGCGGCGCTGGAAGAGAGCCTCCCGGCCAGCCGGACGCGGTTCCGGATCGACCGGGGCACCCGCCTGCGCGACAGCCTCGCGGCCGGCACGATCGACCTCGCGCTGCTGCTGGGCAGCAGCGACGACCCGCGGGCGGTGCCGGTCGGCGAGCTGGAGCTGACCTGGTACGCGGCCCCGTCGTGGGCGCCGTCGGCCGGTCGGCCGATCCCGATCGCCGCGTTCGACGACCCGTGCGTGCTCCGCTCGCGCGCGTTGGAGACGCTGGCCGAGCACGGCATCCCGGCCGAGATCAGCGCCGAGTCGGCGCAGCTCGCCGGGGTGCAGGCCGCGGTCGGGGCCGGCCTCGGCGTCGCGCTCATGGCGACGCTCGGCCAGACGCCGGAGGGCCTGGTGCCGCGGGTCGACCTGCCGGCGCCCCGGCCGCTCCCGCTGAACGTGTGGTCGCGGACCGGCCTGCCGCCCGAGGTCACGCAGGCCGCCGCCGCCGCGATCGCGCGATTGCTCGTATTCGAACTAGCAGAGGGTGCCTGAATGTCTGGTTTGTATCTTCCCGAGGATCCTTTTCACCGACGGCTGCACCGCATCGCGCCGTCCGGCCTGATCGGCGACACCACGCAGACCACCGGTATGCGCCGGGTGGAGGCGATCAGCGGCAAGACCGTCGGGGCCGAGAACCTCTGGATGGGACAGACCCACGTCCCGGCGTCCACGAACTCGGCCAACCATCACCACGGCGCCTCGGAGACGGCGATCTACGTGGTCGCGGGCTCGCCGGTCTTCGTGTTCCTCGACCTGGAGGGAGAGGAACCGGTGGAGACGCGGATCCAGACCGGCCCGGGCGATTACGTGTTCGTGCCGCCGTACGTGCCGCACCGGGAGGAGAACCCGGACCCGGAGGTGGAGGCGGTGGTGGTGATCGCGAGGACTACCCAGGAGGCGATCGTGGTCAATCTGGAGGAGTTGAGCTGGGACGGAGTGCGGTGAAGCCAGCAACGGTGCTGAGGTGGGTGACCGAGTGGGTTGAACCCCTCGGCCGGGTCGACCGTACTGCCTCACAGGGAGTGAACTCAGTGCGGCTGCGAGTGTCCGGCCCGTACTGAGGACTCCTGGTGGCCGGAGCGGGGTCCGGCGACCTGGGGATACGGGGGACGAGTTGGTGCATCGCAGGATGGGGCAGCGTGGCCTGACCCGGTCGGCACTCTGGTGGGTGCGTGGGCTGATCCTGGCGCTGACGACGGCCGCGCTCGGCGTCGCCGGCAATCTTGCCTCCGATACGGTCCACCTCCGACAGTTGCGGAACCCGGCGGTCGTGTGGGGTGTCCTGCTGGTATCAGTCGTCGTCGCGTATCTGATCGGCCTGTGGGCGAAGGCGCCGCGTGACACCGCGATCGACAGCCTCACGGATGCCGCGGCTCGTCTAGCCGAGGAGTCCACCCTGTTCTGGCGCGAGCACGCCTGGGCCGGCGGTCTCGCGAACGATTGGATCGACGTACGTTGGTCGGTCGACCTGGACCATTCCGTCCTCGACCTGAAGGACTCCAGTTCGGCCTCGGGTCGCGCCCGTCGCAAACAGCGGAAACGGCCCGCCCCGATGCCGGCTACGGTCCCGGATGGTTCGGTCGTCGATCTTTACGACCAGGTGTTCTCGAGGTTTCCCCGCGCACAGTTGGTGATCACCGGCCCGCCGGGATCCGGCAAGAGCGTCGCGATGCTGAAGCTCTTGCTCTCGATACTCGCCGACCGTGCCGACTCCACGTCGAAGAGCCGGCCGAGCTCAGCGGTCCCGGTCTGGGTCAGCCTGTGTGATTGGAATCCTGAGGCTGTCGAGTTGTCCGACTACGCGGCAGCAGCGATGACTCGGGACTACACAGCGTTGACTCGGGGGCCGGCCGGACGTGGCACCGCCCGCGCGCTGATAGACGGCGGCCACGTGTCCTTGATGCTCGACGGGCTCGACGAAATGCCCGGCCAATGGCTTAGCGCCGCCCTCACAGCGATCGACGCGATCAGCCAACGCGTCCGGGTGGTCCTGACTGCCCGACCGGACGGCTACACATCAGCGCGGAGCACCGGTCGACTGAGCCGGCCGGTCGTGGTGCGGCTGGCGGGCATCGATCTCGACACCGCGGCGGCCTATCTCGACCGAGGTCACGACGATCCAGGAGTGCGGAGCCAGTGGTCCGACGTCGTCGAGAGGCTCGGTGCACGGCCAACCTCGGCACTGGCGGCCATCCTTCATACGCCACTGGGGCTGCATCTGGCCCGCTATGGCTACGACGGCCGGCAGCAGGGGCACCAGCCACTGGAACTCCTCGGTTTATGCACCGACGATGAGATTTGGGATGTTCTGGTCGCGCAGTACCTACGCTATGCCTATCCGGTCGACGGTGATCTCGGCCGCCGCCGCCGGCGGCTGCGCCGACGCCGCGAACGAGCGATCTACTTGCTGGGTTGGGTAGCGCACCACATGGGACAGAGCCGGGACCTACCCTGGTGGGCAACTCTCCGCTGGCTTCCCCGCCGAGGTCTCGTTCCCCTGGGTGCGGCCGCCCTCGGCACTCTGACCGCCGTGACGACCGGGGTCACCGCCCTGCTCCTCGGAGGCCACCTGTCGTGGTGGGCCGTGCCGTCGGCTGCGGTGGGGGGCGCAGTGGCCGGTGGGTGGTCGGTCGGACGGTCGGCCGGGGCTGCCCCCAGCCGCGTCGACGTGCGGCGTCTGACGCGGGACGAGGTCACTGTGACGACGTCAGCGGCGGCCCTGATCGGGGTGCTGTTCGGTGGCCTTACCGCGGTGCGAAGCGGGCTTGCAGCTGGGTGCTGGGTAGGTTTCGGTCTGGCATTCTTGGTCCTTCTCGGCATAGGGCGGAGCGCTGACCGTTTCCGCGGCGGCCTCCTGACGCTGTGGTCCCAGCCGTTGGCTGATTCAGCGGCTACCACCCCCGCCGGGTCGTACCGGGCGGATGTCCCGCGCACGGCGCTCGACCTGGTCATCTGCCTGCCGCTTGTCACCGGATTCCTGACGGTGTCCGCGTCGTTCAGCCTCGCGCCGACGCTGGCACTCGTGTTCGGCGTAGGGGGTGGCACAGTGCTCGGCGCCATCCGTGGCCCGGCGCCCGGGATGCTGGCCCTGCTGAGCCCGGTGGCCACCGCGCTGTGCTGGCGCCGGTGGGTGCGGATGGTGCCGACGCTCGAGGTCGCGGCCCAACAGCAGGTGCTCCGCCGGGTCGGCGCGATCTACCAGTTCCGTCATGCCGAACTGCAGAACCATTTGGCCAGACAGTGGAAGGTCGGCTCTTCGCCAGGTCGCGCCACCTCAGTTCCCGTCTCACCGACTCCGCGCGCCTGACGTCCTCAGGAGACGGTGACCGGGTGGTCGACGACGGCGTCGAACAGGTAGCCCTGGGTGTTGAACGGGGTGGTGTCCGGTTGAGTGTGGCCGGTGGTGTCGCTCGCGCGGGCGCGGAGGGTGTGCGGACCGGCGGCGGCCGGCCGCCAGGGCAGG
Source organism: Cryptosporangium phraense (assembly GCF_006912135.1). NCBI lineage: Bacteria > Bacillati > Actinomycetota > Actinomycetes > Cryptosporangiales > Cryptosporangiaceae > Cryptosporangium > Cryptosporangium phraense. The sequence continues at coordinate 231,856 of NZ_VIRS01000001.1, forward strand.
TGCCAGCGCTGCCAGCCGTCGCGTTGCGGCCGGCCGCTCAGGTGGGCCGGTCGCCAGGTGGCTCCGTCGGTGCTGACCTCCACCCGCCGGATCGGGCCGTGCCCCGACCAGGAGCGTCCGTGCAGCGTGTAGCTGGAGCCGAGCGCGAAGCGTTCGTCCCAGGCCAGCTCGAAAGCGCTCTTGATCGTCTGCCGGCCGAGGACGACGCCGTCCTCCGGGTAGGACGGGCCCCAGAGCCGGTAGAACTGGGTGTTCCAGGGCGAGAGCAGCGGGGTGGCGGAGACCTCGATGTGACCGAGCCACTTGATCGACGAGATGCCGACCCACGACGGCGCGACCACGCGGACCGGGAAGCCGTGGTCGGGCGGGAGCGGGCGGCCGTTCATCTCGTAGGCCAGCAGCACGTCGTGCAAAGCCTTCTCGATCGGCATCGGCCGGCGGACCCGGCCGAGGTTCGTTCCGTTGCTGACGTAGTCCGGGTCCAGACCCTCCGGCATGACGTCGACCGCCTGCGGGGTGAGGCCGGCGTGGCGCAGGACGGTGGACAGCCGCACACCGCGCCACTCGGCGACGCCGATCGCCCCCAGCCGCCAGGCGGTGCCGGTCGCCGGCTGATCCTGCTGCGTGTCGAAGAAGCTCCGGCCGTTGCCCGCGCACTCGATGACGGCGAGCCGGGTGGTCGCCGGGAGCGATCGCAGCTGCCGGTAGGTGAACTCGATCGGAGCAGCGGCGGTGGGGGCTCCACGCAGTCCGGTACCGAACAACCGGAGCCGCCAGCCGTCCACATCGATCAGTGGGGTGCGGGTGTGGTTGCGGACGAAGAACCGGTCGACCGGGACCGTGTAGCCCTGCCCCCGCATCGCCTCCCACCGCATCTCGGCATTGGTACCTCGCAGATAGAAGAGGCTCTCCGGCGTCGGCTTGACGATCGTGGGTGGCGTCTCGGCCGCGGCCGAGACGCGGCCACCACCCGCGGTGACGCCGGTCGCGGCGATCAGTCCGGCCGTGGCGGTGTGCCGCAGGAACGACCGGCGGCTGTGACCCGCGCCCAGCCACTGGGTCACGCGCGCGCGGTCGTAGGCGTGCTCGTCGTGGATCATCAGTCCTCCGGACGTCGAATCGATGCGGAGAGGCCTGGACCCACAGTATTGGAGTTAGCCGACCGAGATAGTAGGAAACGCTACTCGGGGACGAGGATCTCGTTCCACTCCCGAATCGTGTACCCCCGAACCACGCCGTTCAGCACGAACGGATCACCGGCCACGAAGTCCTCGGCCGCCTGGCGGCTCCGGAAGATCGCCATCGATCCGTCGGCCTGCGGATCGGCGAACACGCCGATCATCAGCAGGTCCCCGCGCCCGTGGTACTCGTCCAGCCGGGCCTTGTGGGCAGGAAGATGCTCCGGGGCCCGCTCGGCCACGTTGTCGGCGGACTCGTACGACACGACGTACTTCATCGCGCCGTGCCGTTCGCGAACGCCGCCAGCGTGGCGCTCCACGCGCCCGGGTCCTCGAACGTCTTGCGCATCGCCTCGGCGTCGGCGCCGTAGGCGTCCAGATCGCGGTGTTCCAGGACGACGCGGGTGCGCCCGCCGTCGACCGGGTGGAACTGGACCTCGACCGAGGTGACGAGGTCGGGATCGAACTTCCAGTCGGCACCGATCTGCCAGGTCACGACGAACCGGGCCGGCGGGTCCCAGACGGTCACGAACCCGGTGGAGGTCTCGCTCCCGTCGGTGTGCCGGGTGTACCAGCGGCCGCCCTCCTCGGGTTCCACGACGATCTGCTCGATCGGCGCGGAACCGATGTGATGGTCGGCCGGCCACCACGAGGTCATGTCGGCGGTGAAGATCCGGAACGCGGTGTCCGGGTCGACGTCCACCGTGACCTCGCGGCTCACCGTGTCAATGGTCTGAGTCATCGTCATTGCTCCGATCGTGTTCCTCGGTCCGGGCCGCGCGACGGGCGAACGCGGCCAGGGACCGCTCCCAGAAACCGTCGAGATGCCGTCGCAGTTGCGCTAGTGCCTCGGGGTCGACCTGGTAGATCCGGCGGGTGCCCTCCTGCCGGTCGGAGATCAGGCCGACGTCCTTGAGAACCTTCAGATGCTGGGAGACCGCCGGACGGCTGATCGGCAGCTCGTCGGCCAGTTGCCCGACGGACAGCGGCCCGGTCGACAGGCGATCGAGGATCGCCTGCCGGGACGGGTCGCCCAGCGCGGTGAGCATTGCGGAAGCGTTCGTCATGACGAACGGTAAGTTACTACTTACCGAAGAGCCGGGCAAGGTGGTTGACCCTCCGCGACCGGCAGGCCACTGTGAACCCGGTTGCCCGGTCGGGCAATCCCGCCACGAAAGGGTCCTGGGGGAGGTCGCGTGGCTCGTTCGCTCCGCCTGCGGATCCTGGGCCCACTGCGCATCTGGCGGGACGGCGTCGAGCTGAACGTCGGGCACGGCAAACAGGCGAACCTGCTGGCGCTGTTGCTCGCGCGGGCAAATCAGCCGGTGGGCACCGGTGAGTTGATCGCGATGCTGTGGAGCGCGGATCCCCCGGCGACCGCGGTCAACGTCGTCCAGAAGTACGTCGGCGCGCTACGGCGGCTGCTCGAACCCGGGATCGCGGCCCGGGACACCGGGTCCTACCTCGTGCGCCGGGGCGCCGGCTACATGTTCTCGGCCGGGCCGGACGTGCTCGACGTCGTCCGGTTCCGGGAGTCGATCGAGGCCGCCCGGGCCGACCCGGAGCCGCGGGCCGCGCTGGACGCCTACGCCGAGGCGCTCGGGCTGTGGCGAGGGCCGGTGGCCGACGGATTCGTCCGGGAGACCGGGGCGATGCCGGTGTTCGCCGCGGTGGAGGACGAGTTCCTCGACGCGTGCGCGGCGGCGGCCGAACTCGCGGTCGCGCTCGGGGCCCCCGACCGGGTGGCCCAGCCGTTGCAGCTGGCCGCGTCGATGGCGCCGCTGCACGAGCCGGTGCTGGCCGCGCTGGTCACGACCCTCGGCGCGGCCGGGCGTCAGGCCGACGCGCTGGCGGTGTACCAGCAGGTGCGCACCCGGCTGGCCGAGGAGCTCGGCGTCGACCCGGGCCGGGCCCTGCAGGACGCACAGCAGTTCGTGTTGACCCGGTCGCTACCGTCCCAGCCGCCGACGAGGGCCACGACGCCGTCGCCCGGACTCGTCGGCCGGGCCGAGGAGCTCGCGGTACTCCGGCAGGGGCTGGAGTCCGCCCGGACCGGGGGCGCGTCGCTGGTGCTGCTCGAGGGCGAGCCGGGGGTCGGCAAGACGCGCCTGGTCGAGGCGGCCGCGGGCGAGGCCGCCCAGCGCGGCGCGCTCGTCGTCTGGGGCTCCTGTCTGGAGGGGGACGGCACTCCGGCGATGTGGCCGTGGGTCCGCACGATCGGCGCGGTGCTCGACCACCTGCCCACCGCCGAGCGGGAGAAGTGGCTGGCCGGAAGCCTCGGCCGGCTCGTCGAGACCCGGGACGGCACCCCGGCCCTCCCGCGCAGCGACGACCAGTTCCGCCTGTTCGAGCAGGCCGCGACCGCGCTGGCCGCGGCCGGGGCCCGTCAGCCGGTGATGGTCGTGATCGACGACCTGCAGTGGGCCGACGTTGCCTCGCTGCACCTGTTCGTGCACCTCACCGCCCGGTTACCGGCCGGCGTCCTGCTCGTCGGAACTCTGCGCAACTGGGCCCCGCTGCCCGATCGCGAGCTGACCCGCGTCCTGGCCGAGGCCAGCCGGGTGCCGGGCCACCGTCGGATCCGGCTCGGCCCGCTCAGCCCGGACGAGGTCGCGGAACTCGTCCGGCGCGAGACCGGTCAGCTTCCCGACGTCGGCGCGGTCCGGCGGATCCGGCTGCGAACGGCGGGGAACCCGTTCTTCGTCCGGGAACTCGCCCGGTTGCTGGCCGACGAGGGCGAACTGACCGAGGACGCGGTCGCCGAGGCCGGGGTGCCCTCCACCGTCCGGGACATCGTCCGGGGCCGGCTGGCCGGCCTCGACGAACCGGCCCGGGACCTGCTGCAGATCGCCGCGCTCGTCGGCCGCGACGTCGACCTCCGCCTGCTCGCCCGGGCCGCGGACCTCACCGCGCAGGCCTGCCTCGACCGGCTGGAGCCGGTCGAGGCCCTGGGCCTGCTCGGCCCGGACCCGGGGAATCCGTTCTCCTACCGGTTCGCCCACGACCTGGTCCGCGAGTCGGTCTCGGTGGCGGCGTCGCGCCGGCAGGAGCCCGGGCTGCACCTGCGCATCGCGAACGCCCTGGAAGACGGGGCTCAGGACGGCGAGTCCGTGGCCGAGCGGCTGGCCCACCACCTCTGGTCGGCCGGTCCGCTGGCCGATCCGGCCCGCACGGCCGCCGCGCTGGTCCGCGCGGGCCGCCGGGCAACGATGAAGTACGCGTTCGAGGCGGCCGAGCGACAACTGCTGTCCGCCGTCGACGTGGCCCGCGGTGCGGGGCTGCCCGAACTGGAGCTCGCCGCGCTCTCCCAGCTCACGACGTTTCTCGGGATGCGCGTCGGCTCCCCCGCCGCCGACCTCCGGCTGCTGCAGCGGGCCGAGACGCTCGCCCGGACGCTCGGCCGCGAGCTGGACGCCGTCGAGTTCCTCTACTCGCAGTGGATCCGGTTCTCCCAGGGCGTCGACATCGGCCGTAGTGGCCGGCAGGCGCAGCAGATGCTCGACCAGGGCCTGAGCTCGCGGAGTCCGATCGTCGGCGCCTACGGCGCCTGCGCCTGGGGCGTCCACCAGTACGAGATCGGCCACAGCGGCGAGGCCGTCCGGTCCCTGACTCGGGCCTACCGGCTGGTGACCGAGGAGGACGTCGAACCCGACGAGGTGCTGCTCCAGCGACGCCTGCAACGCGAGGTCCCGGTCTGGCTCGCGACGATGACGGCGTTGCACGGCGACGTCGACGCGGCCCGGCGCCTGTTCGCCACCGCGGAAGCCGACGCGGGCGACGATCGCTCGGCGACCACGATCTGGGCCGGCATGGCCGCGCTGACCGCGGCGACGGTCGGCGATCCGGCCTGGGCGCTACGGGCCGCGGAGCGGGGCATCGCCACCGACCTCGAGTTCTCCTGGATCCTCCTCGGCACCTACCAGCGGCTGGCCCGGAGCTGGGCCGGAGCGGTCACCGGCGACGACCCCGGCCGGGCCGCCGCCGAGGCCCGCGACCTGATCGAGGAGCGGCTCGTCGACCCGCCGCTCGCGAGCGCCGCCACCTGGTACGGGCTGCTGGCCGAGGCCTGGCTGGCCGCGGGCGAGCCGGACGAGGCGGCCGCGGCGCTCGACCGCGCCGACGCGATCGCGGACGCGACCGGTCAGCGCGACGCCGCCGGTCTGATCGCGCTGATGCACGCCCGGGTGCTCGCGGCCCGCGGCCGCCCGGCCGACGAGGTCCGGGCCGCGGCCGAGGACGCCCGCGCGCTCTCGCTCGCGGCCGAGGCCCACCTGTTCGTCCGGCGAGCCGACGACTTCCTGGCCGAGCTCGCACTGAAGAAGCCGCGCTCGCACTGAAGAACCAGGGAACGCCTCGTTCAGCATCTGTTCCGTGCTCGTCGGGTCCAATCACGACGACGAACCGGCGAGCGAAGCGAGGAAGCCGATGCCCACCATCACCACCTCCGACGGCACCGAGATCTTCTACAAGGACTGGGGAACCGGTCAGCCGATCGTCTTCAGCCACGGATGGCCGCTGTCGTCCGACGACTGGGACGCCCAGATGCTGTTCTTCCTGGACCACGGCTACCGGGTGATCGCGCTCGACCGTCGCGGGCACGGCCGCTCGTCGCAGGGCAGCGAGGGCCACGACATGGACCACTACGCCGACGACCTGGCCGCGCTGACCGAGCACCTCGACCTGCACGACGCCATCCACGTCGGCCACTCCACCGGTGGCGGCGAGATCGCGCGTTACCTGGGCCGGCACGGCGAGAGCCGGGTCGCCAAGGTGGTGTTCATCTCCTCGGTGCTCCCGTACGTCATGCAGGACGACACCCACCCGATCGGGCTGCCGGCCTCGGTGTTCGAGGGCTTCCGGACCGCGCTGGCCGCCAACCGCCCGGAGTTCTACCAGGAGGTCGCGGCCGGCCCGTTCTACGGCTTCAACCGGCCGGGCGTCGAACCGTCCGAGCCGATCATCCGCAACTGGTGGCGGCAGGGAATGTCCGGCGGGGCCAAGGCCCAGTACGACGGCGTGTACGGGTTCGCCCACGCCGACTTCACCGCCGACCTGGAGAAGATCACCGTCCCGGTGCTGGTCATGCACGGCGACGACGATCAGATCGTCGTCTACGCCAACACCGCACCGCGGACCGTGGAGCTGGTGAAGAACGGCACGCTGAAGACGTACGCGGGCTTCCCGCACGGCATGCCCACGACCCACGCGGACACGATCAACGCCGACCTGCTGGAGTTCTTCCGATCCTGAGACCGGTGTGACCCCCGAAACGCCGGGACCCGACCGGATCCCGGTCAGCGTCCACGGCGACGACCCGCTGATCGTGGCCGGCCTCGTTCACTTCCTGACGTCCAGCCCGCTGGTCGAGCTGTGTGAGGCCGACGGCGGCGTCGCGGTGCTCTTCGCCGAGCGGGTCGACCGCCCGGTCATGAGTCGGCTGCGGGCGCTCGGCCGGACCGGCCGCGTCGTGCTGGTCGTCCCCCGCGTGCGGGAGCCGGAGCTGCTGCGCGCGCTCGACGGCGGGGTGTCGGTGATCCTGCTGCGGCACCAGGTCACGCCGGAGGGCCTGCTCGACGCGGTCCGCACCGCGGCCGGCCACGATCGGGCCCTCCCGCGCGACGCCGTCGATCAGCTCGTCGACGTCGTGCTCAGGCTCCGGCGGGAAGCCGGAGCGCGGGTCAGCGCGCACCCGCCGACGGACCGCGAGCTGGACGTCCTGCGGCTGCTGGCCGACGGCCTGGAGACGAGGGAGATCGCCGAACGACTCGAGTTCTCCGAACGCACGGTCAAGAACGTGCTGCACGGCGTGACTTCCCGCTTCCGGCTGCGGAACCGGACCCACGCGGTGGCCCACGCCATCCGCGAGGGCTACCTGTAGCCGGTCAGGTGGCGATGCCGACGGTCTGGCCGACGGTCTCCGGGCGGTCGATCGTCGCCAGTAGGAAGTGGGCGACGTCGGCGCGCGGGATCGAGCGGCCGCCGCGCACGTTGGCGCCGACCCGGGTGCGGTACCGGCCGGTGAGCGGCTTGTTCAGCAGGCGCGGCGGCCGGACGATCGTCCACGCCCGATCGCTGGCCCGCACCAGGTCCTCCATCTCGGCCAGGTCGAGGTAGGAGTCCCAGAACGCCTTCCGGACGATCGGCCCGAGGACGTTGCGCATGATGAAGCCCTCCTCCGGGTCACGGGACGGCGGATCCGGCCGCTCCGGGGACGGCACGGTCGGCACCGGGACGGCGCTGACCACGACCAGCCGCCGGACGTCGGCCGTCCGCATGGCCGGGAGCACGAGCCGGATCGCCGACGTCATCACCCCGGCCTCGGCCCTGGAGCGGGGGCCCAGCGCGCACAGCACCGCGTGGGCCCCGGCGAACGCGGGCCCGAGCGGCTCGGGACCGGTGGCCGTCGCGAAGTCCATCCGGACGCCGCGGACGCCGGCCGGTAACCGCTCGGGCGACCGGACCACCGCGGTCACGTCGTCACCGCGCTCGATCGCCTGGGTGACCAGCGCGGAGCCGACACCGCCGGTCGCGCCGAGGATCGCGAGTTTCATGGGGCGCTCCATTTCCTGAGTGTGCACTCAGCATGGCGCCGAACATATCTGAGTGTCAACTCAGGAAATGACCCCTAGACTTCCGGCATGACGAGCACCGGTGTGCGCCGCGGGCGTCCCCCGTCGGGCGGGCGCGAGGCGATCCTGCGGGCCGCGCTGCAGATCCTGCGCGAGCGCGGGGCCAGCCGGCTGACCACGAAGGAGGTCGCCCAGCGGGCCGGGGTCTCCGAAGGCAGCGTGTTCTACCACTTCAGCGACCGCGCCGGCCTGCTCACCGCGGTCATCGAGGACGCGCTCTCCGAGCTGAAGGCGCTCAACGACGGCGAACTGCACGGCGACGACGTGAGCGCGGTGCTCGACCGGTTCACCGGGCTGGTCGAGAGCTTCCTCGACCGCACGCTGACCTCGATGATCGCCGCCCAGTCGGACGCCGATCTGCGCGCCGCACTGGTCGACCACCTGGCCGCCAACGACATGGGCGCGCACCGGGGCATCCAGATCCTCAGCGCCTACGTGCGGGGCGCCCAGAAGGCCGGGGCGGTCCGGGCCGACGTCGACCCGGACGCGGTCGCGACGCTCATCTTCGCCGTGCCGTTCCTGCACGCGGCCCACCGTCAGCTGCTCGGCGACGAGTACCTGGCCCGCCTTCCGGGACGGCGGGAACTACTCGACACGCTCGACGTCCTACTGCGGTGATCAGATCGTCGCGTGGCCGTAGACAGTCGCCAACCCGGCCAGATCCGGGTCTCCGTACCGGCTCCGCAGGAACTTGAAGCGGGTCGCCTTCTCCTCCCCGAACCGGGCCACGGTCGCCGTGTAGGTGTCGGCCGAGACGAACACCGGCGGCGACTTCTTGCTGTGGAACTTGTCGGCGTACATGACCAGTTCCTCCTCCGGCGTCTCGGCCAGGTAGTCCGCCACCGGCAACGGCAGCTCCTGCGCGACGACGTCGGCGCCGGTCAGGCCGACGCCGGTGTGGTGCGAGCACATACGGCACAGGCGGTCGGGCAGCCCGAGCGACCGGAGCAGCGCGTCGCCCAGGATCCCGTGCCGGATGTACGCCGCGCCCTGCAGCCGGTACACACCGACGTCGTGCAGCAACGCTCCGGCGTTCACCAGCTCCGCGTCCACGTCGGCGTCCGCCGGAAGCAGTTGGAGGGCGAGGTCGCGGACGATCCGGCAATGGGTGAAGACCAGGTCGAACGCCTCGGGGGTCGGCGCGTAGCGCCGGTGCAGGTCCTCGATCTCCCGGTCGGACGGGATCACGTCGGCAGCGCGTAGCGCAGTTCGGTGGACTCCCCCGGCAGCACGAACTCGGTCCACTCGACCAGGTCGCCGTCCGACCAGAACTCACGACGCACGAGCAGCACCGGCAGACCGGCGGGAACGTCGAGCGTCGCCACCTGCTCGGGCGTCGGCAGCGCGGCCCGGACGGACTCGATCACCTCGTCGACCGGCGAGCCCTGCGCGGCCAGCCGGCCCGCGACCTCGGTCACGTCCGGGATCGGACGGGCCAGGTCGCGCACGACGGAGTCCGGCCGGCGCCGGACGCGCGTGCCTTCGGTCCAGCCCTCCCGCTGCAGCTCCTCGATGGCCGGCACCTCGTCGCCCGGCTGCAACTGGCCGGTGAGGATCTGTCCACGAATCTGGTCGGCGGTCACGATCCCGACACTAGGGCCTGCAGCTCGTGTTCCGCGTTCGGGTCGCCCGCGTTCATCGCTTCGGTGTACCAGCGCACGGCGGCCGCGGTGTCGCCCCGCTCGCGGTACAGGACGGCCAGGTTCGTCATCGCTCCGGAGAACCCGGCCTTGGCCGCCCGGCGCAGCCACCGCTCGCCCGTCCCCTCGTCGCCCCGGGCCAGCGCGAGCTGGGCCAGCGACCCCATCGCGTACGCGTTCTCGCTGCGTGCGGCCCGCTCGAGCCACTCCTCCGCGGCCGGGTCCCGCAGGTCGTGCAGGCCGAGCCCGAGCAGGTACATCGCCTCGGGGTGGCCGGCCTCGGCCGCCCGCCGCCACCACTCGACCGCTTCGGCGACCCGCTCGGCGTCGTCCAGCAGCGCGCCGAACGCGCACCAGACGTCCGGATCCGGGCTGGTCTCGGCGTGCGCGCGGGCCGAGGCCAGGACCGCGTCGGCCGCGTCCGCGTCCCCGCGGTCCCGGTACAGCCGGCGCAGGCCGAGGGCGGCCGTCAGGTCACCCGCGTCGGCCGCGGCCCGCAGGCCCGGTTCGGCCCGGTCCCGGTATTCGGACGCTTTCGCGGCCTGCCCGCGCCGGGTGTACACGGCGGCCAGATTGAGCGACGCCTCCGGCACCCCGGCCTCGACGGCTTTGCGCAGCCATTGCAGGCCCTCGATCGTCCTCCCGGCCCGGATCCGCTGTTTGCCCAGCTCGTTGCAGGCCGGCCCGTACCCCGCGGCGGCGGCCTCCTCGTACAGGGGCGTCGACGGCCCCTCGTGCCCGAGGAGGTCGAGCCGACGCCCCTCCCGGTACCGCTCCTCCGGCGATCGCCGCCGCACCCTTAGCTCCACATCGGTACTACGTGCCGGACGGCCGGACCGGCTCATCGCGTCCGTCATTGTCTGACCGTAACGCGCCGCCGGCTAGCCGAACGGCTGGCGGACGGGACCGCCGACGGGAAAGAGAATTGCTGATCGTGACCGCTCCGATCGGACGCGAGCGCGAGCTGGACGCGCTCGACGCCACGCTCGCGGACGGCGTCGGCGGCTGCACGGTCGTGACCGGCCCGGCCGGCATCGGCAAGTCGTACCTGCTCGACGCGGTCATCCGCCGGGCCCGCGAGCGCGGGACGACCGTCGCGACCCGGCGCGCGTTCGAGCTCGACCGTGCGGTGCCGCTGATCTCGCTGGCGTCCGCGCTGCGGAACTGCGACCCGCCGTCGGCGTCGTTCGGCTGGCTGCCGGGCGAGTCCGGGAACACGTTCCGGACGCTCGAACGGCTCGGCGCGTCGCTGGAAACCAGCGCGGCCGAGCGTCCGCTGGTCGTCGCGATCGACGACGCCCAGTGGATCGACGAGTTCAGCGCGCTCGCTATCCGTCAGCTCGTGCCCGCGCTCGCGTCGTCCCCGGTGCGGTGGTTGCTGGCTCGTCGTCCGCAACCGGAGGGGACCCCGGGACAGCAGGTCGTCTCCTGGCTGCGCCAGGAGGGCGCGGACGAGGTCGTGCTCGGCGGCCTCCCGGAGGACGCGGTCGGCGCGCTCTGCGCGCAGGTCCTCGACGCCGAGGTCGACAGCACCGTGCTCGCGCTGGCGTCCGGGTTCGGGGGCAGTCCGCTGCAGGTGACGCAGCTGATGCGGTCGTTGCGGGTGACGGATCAGCTGGTGATCGCGGACGGGGTGGCGACGGTCGTCGGCACCGAGTTGCCGTCGTCGTTCGTCGCGATGGTGCGTCAGGTGCTGGATCAGTTGCCGGACGACCCCCGTACGGTGGTGCGTTCGAGTGCGGTGTTCGGCCGTCCTTTCGGGCTGGGCGAGGTCGCGCGGTTGCTCGGGCGGCGGCCGGCCGAGCTGGTGCCGCTGATCGAGCTGGCGGTCTCCGCGTCGCTGCTGACCGACGCCGGTGGCGTGCTGACGTTCGTGCACGATCTGGTTCGGCGCGCGGTCCACAGCACGCTCGGTGAGGCGGTCGCGGTCGTGCTGCACCGCGAGGCGGCGACGATCGCCCGCGCCGACGGACGGCCGCCGATGGAGATCGCCGAACACCTGCTGTCCGGCGGCCGCGACGGTCGGCGCGAAGCCGTCGACGAGCTCCGGGCGGCGGCCGCCGACGTCGCCGCGATGGCACCCAGCACCGCCGCTGACCTGCTCGTCCACGCGTTGGACGTCCTCGGGGAGCACGGGCCGGGACGGACGGCGCTGGTGGCCGAGGCCGTCGGCCTCCTGGCCGCGGCCGGGCGCCTGGACCAGGCCCGCGACCTCGGTCGCGCGGCGCTGCGCGCCGGACTCGACCGGCCGACCGAGGCACGGCTGCTCCTCGGCCTGGCCGAGGCGTTCAAGCACGCCGGGCACAACGCGACCGCGGTCGGGTACGCCGATCAGGGGCTTCGGCACACTGATGGGGACGCGCTGGCCGCGCGGTTGTACGCGATCCGCGCGCACGCCCAGGTGTACACCGGGGACCTGGCCGGGGCGGACCGGTCCGGCGAGCAGGCCGACGTGATCGGGCGCGCCGTCGGGGAGCCCGGCGCGTCGGTGTTCGGGCTGTGCGCGAGGAGTCTGGTCGCGCAGGCGCGCGGCGATCTCGGCGGTGCGCTGCGCCACGCCGAGGTGGCGACGGCGCTGGCCGACGAGGTCGGTGGAGAGGCGCTGCAGCGGCATCCGAGGATCTGGCTGGCCGCCGCGCTGACCGAGCTGGATCGGCTGGACGAGGCGGCGCGGGAGATCGAACGCGGGCGGGACGAGTCGGATCGGCTGGGGACGGGCTGGTCGGCGCCCCTGTGGCACTACTACGGGGCGGCGGTGCTGCTGGCCCGGGGTGAGCTCGAGGATGCCGTGGCCGAGGCGAACGCGGGGGTCGCGGTAGCGGAGCGGTTGGGGTCTCACCAGCTGGCGTTGCCGCTGCTGGGGACGTTGGTGCGGGTGGCCGTGGAGCGGGGCGCGGTGGACGCGGCGGTCGAGTACCGCGGCCGGATGGAGGCGCTGGTGGCCGGCGGCATGAGCGCCGCTCCGGAGGATGTCGAGTATCCGAGGGGGTTGGTGCTGGCGGCGGTGGGGGATGTGGGCGGTGCTCTCGAGGTGCTCGGGCCGTTGGTCGACGGCCTGCCGGAGCGGCCGGTGCTGATAGCCCAGGATCCGGGTGCGGCCGCAACCCTGGTGCGGATCTTGGTGGAGGGTGGCGATGTCGAGCGCGCGGAGGTGGTAGCCCGAACCGCCGCGGCGGTGGCCGCCCGCAACGCGCCGCGGCCCGAGGCCGACCGGCCCGGCTCGGCGAACGGCGCCGGGGTGGATCCGGGGGTGGATCGAGGCGGGTTGGCGGGGCTGGTTGGTGGGGCGGCTCATGCGGCCGGGTTGCTCAACCGGGACCTGTCCGCGCTGCGGACCGCGATCGAAGCCTTCCGCCGAACGCCCCGGCGCCTGGCCCTCGCCACCGCCCTGGCGGACGCGGCCGCCGCAGCGGATGCGGGTGCCTCGGCGGATGCGGGTGACCTGGTCGGCTTTGAGTCGGAGTCGGAGTCGGAGTCGGGGGCGGAGGCGTGGCGCGCCGAGGCGCTGGCGCTCGCCTCCGCCTGCGGAGCCCACCGCCTCCGCCGATCGCTCACCAGCCCCGCGAACGCCACGGCCCCGACGAGCGGCCGGGCCGCAACCCACGCGGGCGTCTCACTCGAAGCAGACCCGGACCACCCAAGCGCGGACGACGGGTCGGTGTCGATCGGGTCGGCGTTGGAGCGGCTGTCGCCGGCCGAGCGGCGGGTGGCCCTACTGGTGGCCGACGGGCTGACGAACCACCAAGTCGCGGCCCACCTGCACCTGTCCCGCCACACCGTCGACAGCCACCTCCGCAAGATCTTCGCCAAGTGGACGATCCAAAGCCGAGTAGCCCTGGCCACCGTAGTCGCCCGAGACCTCCCCACCCGAGAGCCAGACGCAAGCAGCACCCCTCAGCGATGATGCCGACATGGACGCAACGCTCCCGGCTCCGCTGAGCGTGTTCGCAGCTCACTCGCCCGGTCACCCTGAAAGTGGAGGCGAAGAGCGATCGCGGCGTCTCCGGGCAGAAGGAGATGTACACCAGCGCCCTTCACGCCGACGTCTACATCGCCGACCTCACCGGCGCGAACCCGAACGTCTATCTGGAGCTCGGCGTCCGCTGGGCGCTCCGGGACCGCGTCACGATCATCGTCTGCCAGTCGATCACCGAGGATCTCCGGTTCAACGTCCAGACGGCCAAGGCGATCCGCTACGGGAAGGAGCCGGGCGTACTGAAGACGGCTCGGCAACGGGTCGTCGACAAGATCATCCAGACCCAGCGCGACGACGAGATCGACAGCCTCATCCGGGTGCTGATTCCGGATCTCTACACCACCAGCCGTGCGGACGTCGACAGGCTCCGCAGCCGCATCCGCGAGCTCGAGGAGGAGCGCGGTGAAGAGCTGGTCGAGGCCGCGCTCGCGCCCGACACCCCGCAGGATCAGGGGCGTCGCTTCCTCGAGGAAGCGATCACGAAGAGCCCGCGGAACTTCCGCGCGCACCTGGCGCTGGGCGACCTTCACCGACGCGAAGGGCGCTTCGGCCTCGCGATCGAGCGGCTCGATCAGGCCACCCGCCTGCAGCCGGGGTCGGCCGAGGCCTGGCGACTGCTCGGCGTCGCGCTGACCAAGGCCGAGCGCCTGGACGAAGCGCGCACCGCGTTCGAGCGTTCGCTCGACCTCGATCCGCACCACAGCGAGACCTGGTCCAACCTCGGCGGCCGACGCCGGCGCGCGGCGATGCGCCCGGACGGCAGCATCGATCGGGCGATGCTCCGCGAGGCCCGCGACGCCTACCTACGCGCGAGCCGCATCGACCGGGCCGACTCCTACCCGCTGGGCAACGCGGCCCTGATCTCGCTGATGCTGAGCACTACCGACCCGGCCCTCGCCGAAGCCGCGAACACCGAGTTCACGCGGCTCTTCCACGTCGCCACCGCGGAGGTGGTCGACCCCGAACGCACGGATGAGTGGAAGCTCCTGGACCTGGCCACCGCGCTGGCTTACCGTGGCCGGCTCGCCGAGGGCGAGCAACGACTGGCCGAGGCCGCGGCACTCGTCCCGCGTCCGGAACTCCCCGACCGGTTCGGCGCGTTCGTCCGCACGCTCAGCGACGTGATCGCGGTGCTGCCGGACGACCACCCGCACCGCGACGCGTTTGTTCGGCTGGCTGGAGCCGGGCGGGCGGCGATGGGCGCGTGACTACGTCGGCACCACGCGGTACACCGCGTTGGCCTTGTCGTCGCTGACGTACAGCGCCTTGTCCGGGCCCTGCACGGCCATCACCGGGCGGCCCCACCGCGAGCCGTCGCGATTCTGGAAACCGGTCAGCAGCGTCTGCTGCGGGCCGAGCGTGTTCCCCCGCCAGGCGAAGAACGAGACCTCGGGCGGGCGGGGCGGGTGACGATTCCACGAGCCGTGGATCCCGACCAGCGCACCCGGCCCGTAGCCTCCACCCAGGCCCGGCGCGAAACTCAGCCCCAGCGGCGCCGAGTGGGCGCCCATCCCCTGCTCGACCGGCGCCAGCGACGCACAGTCCAGCTTCGACCCGTCGGCGTTCGTCTGGACGTCCCGGACGAACGGGCGGCGGGTGTAGCTCAGCGGCGAGTCCTTGTCGCCGAGCTTCAGGTCCGGGTCCGGGTTGCAGTACGGCCAGCCGAGGTCGCGGCCCTGGGTGAGGCGGGCCAGCGGCTCCAGCGGGTGGTCGTTGACGTACTCCTGCAGCACCTCACCCTGGTCGCGGCCCGGGTGCGGGTACTCGATGTTGTCCCGGTTGTTCACCGCGGTCCAGACCGCGCCGTCGGGGGCGATCGCCAGACCGGTGCCGTTGCGGACGCCGCGGGCGAACACGGCGGGCTTGCCGCCGCCCGGGGGCACCCGCAGAATCGTCGCCCGCTCGGGGTCGGCGTCGCGGTCCTCGGCCGAGATGTTGCCGGTCGAGCCGACCGACACGTACAGCGCGCCGTCCCGGCCGATCGCGACGCTCTTCAGCGCGTGCGCGTAGTGCCCGCCGAGCTCGGGACTCTTCGCGTCGGGGAGCCCGGAGACCACGACCCGCCGGCCCGACACCGCACCGGCGCGGTAGACGAACGAGTCGACCTGGTCGCTCTCGGCCACGTACAGCGTGTTCCCCGCGAACGCCAGGCCGTGCGGCTGGTTCAGCCCGCGCACCAAGGTCCGCTGGGCCGGTACGCCGGCCCCCGGCACGAGCTCGACGACCTCGCCCGCCGACGGGCGGGACACCAGCAGCCGGCCGTCGGGCGTCCAGGCCAGGAGGCGGGCGCCGGTCACCCGGGCCCAGACCGTGACCGTCCAGCCGGGCGGGGCCTGCAGCGTGCGGGTCCGGTCGAACGGGTCGTCGCCGTTGCCGGCCAGCGGCCGTACCGACGTGGCGGTCAGCGCGGGCACGTCGGCGTCGGCCACCGACGCGGACGGGGGCACGGTCTGCTTGGGCGGGCTGTCGTCGGCCCGCCCGTCCGTGGAGCACGCCGCGATCGCGCACACCAGTCCGCCGGCCACTACCGCCCGCGCGAAGCTGTTCATCTGCCCATTCCTACCCGATTCGGTCCACCCAACTCGGCATCCACACATCTTCGGACCGCCGATCTCCGCGGCCGGACGCGAGATGGTCCCGCAGGAGGGCCAGGCCCGGGTGCGGGTTGTCGGCGCGCCAGATCAGCGACATCGGGTAGATCGGCGTCGGGTTCCGGATCGGGATCCGGCGCAGGCCGAAGCTGTCCGGCCACAGGTACCGCGACCCCTCCCCGACCAGCGTCGCCAGCTGCGCCGTCGCGGCGATCTCGGCCAGCTGGGCCTCGTACCCGAACACCGGCCCGGCCACGTCGATCGTCAGGCCGAACGCCGCGGCCAGCTCGTCGTAGTAGTCGGTCCACTCGGTCTCCGGCGCGAGCCCCGGCATCCAGAGCCGATGTCCGGCGAGCTCCGACACGGAGACCGAGCCCGCGAACGCCAACGGATGATCCGGCCCCACCAGCAGCTGGTGCGCGTCGTCGATCACCCGCGCCGCGGTCAGGGGCGGCGCCAACGCGCCTCGCACCGCGTGGAACGTCGCGTCGATCGTGCCCGCGGCGACGGCCTCGGCCGCCGCGTTCACGTTCGCGTCCAGCATCGTCACGACGTCCAGATCGACGTCCGGATGCTGACGGTGGAACTCCTGCAGGACCCCGGCAGGCGCGATGCGCCGGCTGTGGACGTCGACGCGCAACGCGCGCCGGCCGGGGCGGACCGACGCGTCGGCGCGGTCGGCGACGCGGAGCAGCTCGCGGGCGTGCGGCAGGAAGGCCTGGCCGTCGACGGTCAGCCGGACGCCCCGCGGGGTGCGGGTGAACAGCACGACGTGCAGGTCGCGCTCGAGGGCGGCGACGCGTTTGGACACGGCCTGCTGGGTGACGCCGAGCGCGGCGGCCGCGTCCTGGAACTGGCCGATGTCGACGGCGGCCACGAACGTCCGGACGGCCTGGAGATCCACGGACCTAGCAATACAACATCCGGTTGTGGCGCGCCGAGGCCACCGTTGTTTGAACCCGCACGGCCCCGGGCGGTGGGATCGCCCGGTGGATCTGGGGCGGCAGTTCCGGTGGCTGTGGGCGTCGTTCGCGGTCAGCGCGTACGGGTCGGGGCTCGGCTTCGGCGCGTTCCCGCTGATCGCGGTGCTCGTGTTGCACGAGGGGCCGGCCGCGGTGTCGGCGCTCTCGGCGGTGGCGCCCGCGGTGGGGGCGCTGATCGCGGTGCCGCTGGGGCCGTGGGTGGAGCGCCGGCGCAAGCGTCCGGTGATGATCGCGACGGACCTGGCCCGGTTCGCGGTGCTGCTCACGGTGCCGATCGCGTATGCGCTGCACCGGCTGTCGTACGTCCAGCTGGTGGGCGTCGCCGTGGTGATGGCGGCGGGGAAGATCGCGTTCAACGCGGCGGCGGGCGCGTACCTGAAGGCGGTCGTCCGGCCGGACGGCCTGCTGGTGGCGAACGCGCGGTTCGAATCGACGACGTGGAGCTCGATCGCGGTGGGGCCGCCGCTCGGCGGGGCGGCGATCGGGGTGTTCGGGCCGGTCGTCACCGTGGTGGCGGACGCGTGCAGCTACGGGTTGTCGGCGCTCTGCCTGACCGCGGCCGGGGCCGGGGGGCGGCCGGAGTCCTCGGGCCGGGCCGACGTGCTCGGTGGGTTCCGGTTCCTGGCCGGACATCCCGTGCTGCGACGGTTGTTCGTCAACCAGCTCCTGGTCGCGGGCCTGATCATGGCGACCGAGCCGTTGCTGGCCGTGCTTCTCCTCCGTGACCTGGGGTTCGCGCCGTGGCAGTACGGGCTGGCGTTCGCGGCGCCGTGCGTCGGCGGGTTGATCGGGTCGCGCCTGGCCCGGCCGGTGGTGGAGCGGTTCGGCCGGCGGCGGGTGCTGGTCGTGGTCGGGACGCTGCGGGCGGTCCCGCTGCTCGGGCTGGCGTTCGTGCGGCCGGGGGTGGCCGGGCTGGTCACGGTGATCGGGGTCGAGCTGGCGATCATCGTCGGCATGAGCCTGTACACGCCGGTGCTGGCCACGTACCGGCTCGAGCAGGCGCCGCCGGAGCTGGTGGCGCGGGCGCTGACCGCCTGGTCGATCGGGAGCAGCGGGTCGATCGCCGGGCTGAGCGCGCTCGGGGGTGTGGTGGCCGCGGCGACCGGACCGCGGGCCGCGATCGCGCTGGCCGGGGTGGTGATCCTGGGGACGCCGTGGCTGCTGCGTCGGGTCGAGGTTCCGCTGAGCTCTAGCGCTTCCGGACGAGCGTGACGCCGTCGCGGACCGGGAGCATGACGGAGTCGACGCGGTCGTCGCGGACCACGTCGTCGTTGAGGGCACGCATCGGATGGGTGGAGTGCGCGTCGAGCACCCGGCCTCCCATCAGGACGTTGTCCAGCAACAGGACGCCGCCGGGCCGCAGCCGGGGCACGAGTTCGGCGTAGTAGTCGCGGTAGCCGGGCTTGTCGGCGTCGACGAACGCGAGGTCGATCACCGGGTCGCCGGGGAGCGCCCGCAGCGTGTCGATCGCCGGGGCGATCCGCAGGTCGATCCGGTCGTCGACGCCCGCGCGCTTCCAGTAGACGCGGGCCAGCGACGTCCACTCGTCGGAGACGTCACAGGCCAGCAGGTGCCCGTCGGCGGGCAGGCCGCGGGCGATGCACAGGGCGGAGTACCCGGTGAACACGCCGACCTCGACCGCGGTGCGCGCGCCGGTCAGCTGCGTGATCAGCGTCAGCAGGCGTCCTTCGTCGGCCGAGACCTGCATGCCGGCCGCACCCGGGAACTGCTCGCGCGTCGCAGCGGCGAGGTCTCGCAGGATCTCGTCCTCGGCGGTGGCGTGGGCTTCGAGGTAGTCGACGAGCGCGGGCGCGATCAGATCGTCCATGGCGCAAGCGTCGAGGATTCTCGTCGCTTACGCAAGGTTGAAAAAGTGGCGAAGAATTTGGACACTTGCCCGATGGCCGACGGCGAGCTGGTCCTCCGCGAACCCGCGCAGTTCAAAGCGCTGAGCCATCCGCTCCGGCACCGGCTGCTGATGGCCCTGCGACAGCGCCCGGCGACGCTCGCGCAGCTCGCCGAGGCGGTCGGGTCGACGAAGGGCACGGTCGGGTACCACGTGCGGGTGCTGGTCGACGCCGGCCTGGTCCGCCCGGCCCACACCGGACGGGTGCGCGGGGGCACCGAGCAGTACTACGAGCCGTCCGGCGGCGCGCTGCGGTTCGCCGCCGACGCGCCGGTCGGCGGGGAGTTCCTGGTGCGGGCCGCACTCGGCGAGATGCTGCCGGGCGGCCCGGAGCTCACCGTCCTGCGCCACGTCCGGCTGACCACCGCGCAGGCCGAGGCCCTCGTCGCCGACGTGGAGCGGTTCGCCGGGAGCGAGCGGTTCGCCGGGGGTGAGCAGTTCGCCGGGGGTGAGCACGGCGGAGCGTCCGGGGAGCAGTACGGGCTGCTGGTGAGCCTCTACCGGGCCGACATCCCGCAGCTCCCCCCGGATCACGTGAACTCGTGATGGTGCGGAGCGGTCGGCGCCGCGAGCATGGGCGGGCGTAGACCAGCTCGTCGAGGAGACCCGATATGACCGTGCTGATCGTCGGCGCGGGTCCGACCGGGGCGTTCCTGGCGCTGGAGCTGGCCCGGCACGGCGTGCCCAGCGTCGTGCTCGACCGGGCCACGGCCGCCCCCGCGCGGCCCGAGCCGGCCCTGCTCGACGACCCGAGCGTCGCCGCTCTGCGGAGGATCGGCGTCGACCTGTCCGGCGGCCTCGCCGCCTCGCTGCGCGCCGCGGCCGCCGGCCATCCCCTCGTCGGCCTCCGCCCGGGCTGGACGTTCACCGGTCTGCTCGCCCCGGGCGAGGGGGTGCGCGCGGTCGCGCTCGACCGGGCGGCCGGGGTGCGGCACGTTCTCGAGGCCCGGTACCTGGCCGGGTGCGACGGGGCCCGCAGCACGGTCCGGCAGTGCCTGGGCATCCCGCTGGACGGGCTGCCCGACCCGGTCCCGCACTGCTCGATCTACTACCGCACCGCCGGCCAGGACCAGACCGTTCAGGTCGTCCGGCTCCGGGTCGCCGCCGGTGACGCGATCCCGACCGACCCCGTCGCACTGCTCCGGGCCGCGCTCGGCGACCGGCTGGCCGCCGCCGAGATCCTCGACGTCGTCCAGTGGGACGACGCGCTGCCGGTCGCGACGACGTACCGGCGGGGCCCGGCGTTCCTGGCCGGCGAGGCGGCCCACTGGTTCTCGCCGCCGAGTGAGGACGCGTCGCTGAGCATCGCCGACGCCGTGGCGCTGGCGGCCGTGCTCGCCGGGCACACCGCGCTGGACTCCTACGAGGACGCGCGCCGCCCGGCCGCATGCCGGGCCCGCGACCGGCTGAAATCACGTGATCACGTGATGACCGAGCACCCCGGTTCGGGTCAGCCTTGGTGAAGCCGGCGCCGGTGGCAGTGTGGGAGGGGTCCACTGCCACCGGCGCCTACCGGCTCGTCAACACTTCCATCAGATGCGGCGCGAACGGGGCGGAAATCTCCAGTACCAGCCGGTTCCGCGCGGTCGGCTGGGCCGGGTAGCCGACCCGCTCGCCGCGCAGGTCGCAGATCGTCTGACCGCGCCCGGGCCCGTCGGTCTCGTCCACCACGATCTGGACCGCCGGGGCCAGCGTCGGCGTGACCCCACCGGCCGCGATCGCCGCCGCCAGCGGGTCGTGCAGCGCCGCGCAGCGTCGTCCGTACGTCCCGGTGTAGAAGCTGAAGTAGACGTCGAGCATCGCGCCGACCGCGCGCGGGACCGGCTGCGCAGCACCCAGCAGGACCGCCCGATCGGACTCCTCCAGCGTGTTCTCCAAGGTCAGGTCGAGCGGCACCAGCGTCAGCGGCCAGCCCGCGTCCAGCACCCGGGCCGCCGCCTGCGGATCGTTGAAGATGTTGGCCTCGGCCACCGGCGTGACGTTCCCCGGCGACTTCGCCGCTCCGCCCATCACGACGACGCTCTCGACCAGCGACGGCAGCGCGGGCTCGCGGTCGACCGCCCGGGCCAGGTTGGTCAGCGGCCCGATCGCGAGCACGCGCAGGTCGCCCTCGTGCTCGTGGGCCAGCCGGATCAGCAGGTCGGCCGCGGACGAGACCGGCTCCCGGCCGCAGTGCGGCAGGTCGACCCCGCCGATGCCGTTGTCGCCGTGGACGTGCGCGGCACCGCCCGGCCAGGCCCCGGCCAGCAGTTTCTCCGCGCCGACGGCCACCGGCACGTGGTCGTGCCCGCCCAGCGCGAGCAGGTCGAGCGTGTTCCGGGCGGCCCGGTGGGCGTCGATGTTGCCGAAGACCGTGCCGACGCCGACCAGGTCGACGCCCGGGTGGGCCATCAGGTAGGCGATCGCCATCGAGTCGTCGATGCCGGTGTCGCAGTCCAGGTAAACAGGCCGACCCATGCGCCGGATGTTATCCCTAAGGTATGCAACGGTTGCGGTTCGATGGGTGGATTGCCGGACTCGGCTCGGCCAGCGGCACCCGCCTGGTCCTCGGTCACTGGCCCGGCTCGCCGTTCGGACCCGTCTCCGACGTCATGGTCGAGGACGCCACCGGCCTGCGGACGCTCTACGCGGCGACGTCCGAGCTGGCCGAGTTCGTCGCGGCGACGTACCGGTTCGACGCCGTCCGGGTCGTCCCGGTCGACGTCACGCGGACCGGGTCGCGGTGGAGCGTCGAGGCCGGGCCGCTGCGGTTCGGATTCACGACCGGGCGTCGTAGCCCGCTCGGGCAGCTGCTGCGCGTGGTGCCGCCGGTGCTGGCCCGTACCCCGGCCTGGATCCGGCTGATCGATCTGCCGGCCCGGCTCGTCCTGCCCGGCGTCCGGACCCACGGCAGCGCGGGCAACGGCCGGTACGAGTGGTACGGGGCCCGCGACCTGTACCCGATCGTGTCCGCCGACGGCCCGGACCTCGGTGGACTCGCCCCGATCGACCCGCCGGTCCGGTTCGGATTCGGCTCGACGCCCCGGGCACCGTCGCTGGTACGGATCACGACGATCGTCGCCGTCCCCTGAGGACCCCTGCGAAACTGGAGGGGTGACGACCGAGACCGACGCGCGGCTGAACGGCGGCGTCGCCGTCTCGTTCCCGGTGCGGGTCGGCGTCGGCCTCGCGGCGATCGCCGCGTTCGTCCTCGGGTTCGTCGGGCTGCCCCAGCACATCGCCGACGTCAACCGGGCCGGCGGCGGCTTCCGGACCAGCGTCGTCGACGTGCTGTACTACGACCTGCAGATGTTCGTGCTGGACTCCGACCCGGTGGAGGCCGGGGCCACGCTGCCGGTCACGCTCCAGATCGCCCGGTTCCTGGCTCCGGCCACGGCCGCGTACCTGATCTTCGTCACCGCCCAGTCGGTGATCGCCCGGCAGCTCGAGGCGGTCCGGGCCCGGACCGCCCGCGGGCACGCGGTGGTGTTCGGCAGCGAGCCGGCGGTGGGCGCGGTCGTCGCCGGGCTGCTGGCCGACCCGGCCGCCCGCCGGCGCTGGCGCCGGTCACGGCGGCGCCGCGTGGTGCTGGTCGCGCGGGAGGCGCCGAGCGCGGCCGACCTCCTGCGCCACGTGCGCTGGATCCCCGGCAACCCGTGGGACGCGGCCGCGCTGCGCCGGGCCCGGGCCCACGTCGCCGCCGAGGTGTTCGCGCTCTCCGACGACGGGACCGCGAACGCCCAGGCCGCGGTCGTCGTCGCGAACCTCCTGGCCGACATCCCGGGACGGCAGAAGGGCCCGGTCTTCTACGGCCAGATCGACGACGAATCGCTCTACGCCTCGCTGATCGCCCGCGAGATCTCGCACTCCGACGACCTGCGGCTCGAACTGTTCAACCCGCTCGACCGGATCGCCCGCCGGCTGCTGGCGACGCACCCGCCGGACACGTCGGACGGGACGCCGCTCGTCGCGGTGGTCGCCGACGGGCCGATCGTCGGCACGATGCTCGGTGCGCTGGCCGGGTGGTGGCGCGCCGTCCGTGCCCCGGCCGGCCCCGCGCTCGACGTCCGGGTGCTCGACGTCCCCGCGCTCGACGGCCCGGCGCTCGACGTCCGGGTGCTGGACCCGACCGGGGACGGGCGGGCCTGGACGGCGGCCACGCACACGACCGCGCTGCGGGTCGGGGCGGCGCCGTTCGACCGCGGGATCCGCGAGCTGGCCGCCGAGCGGGCCGCCCGCACCCCGGCCGTGCCGACGTTCGTGTACGTGTTCGCCGGCTCCGACAACGAGGCGATCCGGCGCGGCGCGAAGGTCCGCTCGGCCCTGCACGACGCTCGGCGCGCGCCCCACGTCGTCGTCGCGGTGACGACGCCGGGGATCTCGCTCGACCTGGTCACGACGGCCGCGGCCGGGGACTCGGCGGGCGATCCGGCCCGCCGGTGGATCTCGCTGTTCAACGTGACCAACGAGGTCTACGCGCTGGACGACCTGCGGCTGGGCGCCGGCGAGCGGATGGCTCGGGCGATCCACGACGCGTACGTCCGGGCCTGTGCGGCGCGGGGCGAGACCGTCGAGACCAACCCGTCGATGGCCCCGTGGGACCGCCTCTCCCCCGACCTGCTGGCGTCGAACCGGGCCCAGGCCGCCGACCTCGGGCCGAAGCTGCGGTCGATCGGCTGCGTGCTGGCCCCGACGACGACGAACGCCGAACCGTTCGCGTACCAGGGCGACGAACTCGAGCGGCTCGCGAGGCTCGAGCACGACCGCTGGGTCCGCAGCCGGACGAGTCTCGGCTGGACGTTCGGCGAGCGGCGCGACGCGGTGTCCCGGCAGCACCCGGACCTGGTCTCCTGGGACGAACTGGGCGAGGCCGCCAAGGGCCTCGACCGGCAGGCCGTCGCCGCGATTCCGCTCGTCGTCGAGACCGTCGGCTTACAGGTCGTACGCCTCGAACCCGGTGCGGGAACCGGGTCCGAGGCGGGACCGTCCCCCTTGGCGGAGGGGGAGCACGGAGAACTCAGCCGA
The DNA here is from genome assembly GCF_006912135.1 of Cryptosporangium phraense. NCBI lineage: Bacteria > Bacillati > Actinomycetota > Actinomycetes > Cryptosporangiales > Cryptosporangiaceae > Cryptosporangium > Cryptosporangium phraense. Next base: position 255,763 of record NZ_VIRS01000001.1, read on the forward strand.
CGCGTTCGATGAGCGCGCGCCGGATGAGGAACTTGCCGGGCTCGCGGACCTGCTCGAACGCCGCGTTGTTGAGCAGCGCGCAGCTTCCCGACGGCCCGGTGACCCGGACGGTGACCGACTTGTTGTTGTCGAGGTTCGTGACCCGCAGCTGGGTACCGACCGGGAACTGGTTGCTCGACGCGGCCGGGGCGCCGTCCTCGCCCGAGAGCGTCACGGTGTTGCCCTGACACACGACGTCGCCGTCACCGGCCGGGGCCGCGGTCGACGGATCCGCAGCCGGGGCGGCCGGGGCCGGGTCGGCGGCGGGCGCGGCCGGGTCGGCGGCGGGCGCGGCTGGGGCCGCGGCCGCGTCGCCCCCGTCGGCCACCACGTTCGCGGTGCAGCCGGCGACGACCCGGCGCTGCTGGATCAGGTCCACCACGGCCTGCCGGTTCGCGATCCGGGCGTCGGACAGCGCGTCCGGGTTGCGCCGCTGGCCGGCGATGAAGTTCAGGTTGTTCTTCAGCGCCTGGTCGAGGCCGCCGCAGTCTTCCTTCGGCGCACCGGCCTGCACGGCCGGGCGCTCGTCGGCGTTGCCGACCCCGATGCTGACGGCGAAGGCCCCGCCGAACACGAGCGCCATGCCCGCACCGATAGCTACCAACCGACGCTTACTCGACTTCCGAATACCCACGGCACACCCTTTGTCCGTCTCTTTGGCACCTTCGATACAGAGGTACGGACAGTTCCGAACGACCGGTTCGGAACTCAGGCTGCTCTTAAGGTTCAGGCCGCGGCGGTCAGCCGGTAGGTGGTGCCGGAGCTGCTCGGGACCCAGGCGTCCGGGAGCGCGGTCGCCAGCGCCTGCTGGGCCCGCCAGCCGGAGCAGTGCCCGGCCACCAGCAACGCCGGGGCCAGCGCGGACAGGGCGTCCACAGTGGGCGCGATGATCGGCTCGAAGTACGGTCCACTCAGGTGGAACCCGCCGATCAGAGCGTGCAGCCGGTCGACGCCGGTCAGCCGCATCGCGTGCCGGGCGATGTTGACGACCCCGGCGTGGCCGCAGCCGGTGACGATCACCAGCCCGGCCCCGCGGACGTGCACGACGAGCGCCTGGTCGTCGATCACGGTCGGGTCGGGGGCCCAGCCCGACGCCGTCCGGGCCTGGTGGGCCGGCGGCATCCCGCGCTCGTACTCGGTCGTGCGGTCGATCTCGCCGGTGATCAGGACGCTGCCGTCGACCAGCAGCGACGGGTGCCGCCGTTCGATGACGTCGAAGCCCTCGCGGCGCAGCGCACCGGCCGACAGCGTCGGCAGGTCGATCGGGTCGACGCCGGGAGGCGCGAGCCGGCGGCGGCTCCAGACGTTGGGGTGGACGGTGAGCGGGAGGCCTCGCCTCCGCAGACCGGCGAGGCCGCCGGTGTGGTCGAAGTGCCCGTGGCTGAGCACGACGCCTTGGACGTCGCCGAGGTCGAGGCCGAGCCGGCCGGCGTTCGTCGTCATGCCGTCCGGGGAGACGCCGGTGTCGAACAGCAGCGTGGAGGTCGTCGCGCCCCGGCGGACGCGCACCAGCGCCGAGAAGCCGTGCTCGGCGCGAAGGCCCGGCTCGGTCCGCCCGCTCTCGAACAGCGGCGCCTCGACCGAGCCGAGGCCCCGGGTCGGTCGTTCGACGCCGTTCCGCGAGGCCAGCAGGGCGTCGAACGAGTTGTCGATCAGCGTCGTGACCGTGACCTCGTCGACCGGCTCGAGCGCGATCGGGTCGACGGCGGGCCCGTCGGCCGGGCGGGGCGCGGAGGCCGCGCGGTCGGGCGCGCTGCCGGGTTCCAGGCACATGCCGACACCGTACTGGGAGCCCGCATACTGGGCATCGTGTCTGATACCTCCCTGCCGGTTCTCGCCCGGGTGACCCGTTCCGGAATCGTCGAGAGTCGCCATCACGGCTCGCTGGTCGTGCTGGACACCGCCGGTGAGGTGCACACCGCCCGGGGGGACGTGACCTCCCCGGTGTACGCCCGCTCGTCGCTCAAGCCGATGCAGGCCGCGGCGATGCTCGAGTCCGGCGCCGACCTGTCCGGCGAGCTGCTCGCGCTGGCCGCGGCCAGTCACGCGGCCGAGCCGTTCCACGTCGACGGGGTGCGGGCGATCCTGGACCGGGCCGGGCTGCCGGTGGACGCGCTGCGCTGCCCGCCCGGGACGCCGCTCGACCCGGTGGTCGCGGAGGCGGTGCTGCGGGCCGGCGACCCGACCGATCCGCGACTCTGGATGAACTGTTCCGGGAAACACGCGGGATTTCTGCTGGCTTGTAGAACGTCGAACTGGGCCACGGGGTCGTACCTGGACGTCGGACATCCGCTGCAGGCACGGGTCGCGGCGGAGATCGCCGGCGCAGCCGGGGAGCCGGTCGCGCACCTGGGGATCGACGGGTGCGGCGCGCCGACCGCGGCGCTCGGCCTGACCGGCCTGGCCCGGGCGTTCGGCGCGTTCGTCCGGGCCGAGCCGTCCTCGGCGCGAGGGCGGGTCGCGGCCGCGATGCGCGCGCACCCGGAGTACGTGGCCGGGACCCGGAGGCCGGACACCTGGCTGATGCGGGGCGTGCCGGGCGCGCTGGCCAAAGGCGGGGCGGAAGGGGTCGTGGCGGTGGCGCTGGCCGACGGCCGGGCGCTCGCGGTCAAGATCGAGGACGGGTCCCAGCGCGCGGTCTGGCCGGTGGCGGTCGCGGCGCTGCGCGCGCTGGGAGTCGACGCGCCGGTGCTCGACCGCCTCGCCCGGGCCCCGATGCTCGGTGGTGGCGCCGAGGTCGGCGCGGTCGAGGCCGTTGTTTAGTCCTCGGCGAGCAGCTCGCGGACGCGGGGGACGACCTTGGTGCCGTAGAGCTCGATCGCCTTCGCCATGTGGACGTGCGGGATCGCGCCGTTCGTGTACTTGAGGTCGAAGCGCTCGACGCCCAGCGCGCGGACCGTGCGGGCGATCTTCTGGGCCACGGTCTCGGGTGAGCCGAGGTGCAGCGCGCCGTGGTTGATGTCGGACTCGAACCGTCCGCGGGTGTACTTCGGCCAGCCGCGCTCGGCGCCGATCCGGTTCTGCATCGCCAGCGCGTGCGGGAAGACGATCTCCTTGGCCTCCTCGTCGGTGTCGGCGACGAAGCCCGGCGAGTGGACGGCGATCGGCAGCGGGTCCCGGCCGAACTCGGCGAGCGCCCGGTGGTACAGCTCGACGAACGGCGCGAACCGGGCCGGGTCGCCGCCGATGATCGCCAGCGCGAGCGGCAACCCGTACCGGGCGGCCCGGACGACCGATTCCGGGCTGCCGCCGACGCCGATCGACGCGGCCAGCGTCCCGGAGTCGGTCTTCGGGTAGACCTGCTGGTTCTCCAGCGGCGGGCGGACCGTGCCGCTCCAGGTCACCGGGCCGCCGCCGTCCAGTAGCGCGACCATCAGGTCGAGCTTCTCGCTGAACAGCTTCTCGTAGTCGCGCAGGTCGAACCCGAACAGCGGGAACGACTCGGTGAACGACCCGCGCCCGAGCGTCACCTCGGCCCGGCCACCCGAGATCGCGTCGAGCGTCGCGAACCGCTCGTAGACCCGCACCGGGTCGTCCGAGCTCAGCACCGTCACCGCGGTACGCAGCCGGATGCGCGTCGTGCGCGCGGCGATCGCCGCCAGCACGACCTCCGGCGCCGAGATCGCGAAGTCGTCCCGGTGGTGCTCCCCCACGCCGAAACTGTCGACGCCGACCTGCTCGGCGAGCACGCCCTCCTCGACGACGTCCCGGATCACCTGGGCGTACGGGACCTGCTCACCGGCCAGGTCGACGCTGCGGTCGCCGAACGTATCGAGCCCGAACTCCACTAGCGCTCCCCCTCGGTTCGGAAGTACTCCCGGGCCGACGCCGGGACGGTGAGCAGGGCCACCACCGCGCCGGACAACACGATCCGGGCCAGATCGACGAGCACCGGGCTGTGGTCGTCCGGGTCGACGAGCGTCAGGATGCCGAAGACCAGCGACAACCCGGCCACGATCACCGTCCACATCCGGTAGGCCCGCAGGCCGCGCCGGACGCCGAACGTCAGAATGCCGAACGACGCCGCGAACAGCAGCGGGAACACCGGGTCGGGCCCGCGGCCGGTGGCCAGCTTGACGATCGCGAGCCCGGCGAGCCCGAGCGTGATCAGGGCCAGGAGCGCGAGCGCCCCGAGAACGGGAGCAGGCGGCCGCGTACGGACGGTTCCGGTCACCCCGCCGAGATTACGTGGTGACCCGGAAGCGCCCGAGACCCGCCGCTTCCACACTCGACGCCATGGAGACGAGCGAGTACCTGCCGATCGTGTACGTGCGGGGGTTCGCCGGCGGTACCGACGGCATCAACCGGGTGGTCACCGACCCGTTCTACGGGTTCAACGAGGGCTCGACCACCGTCCGGGTCGGCGGCGACGGCGAACCGCTGTTCTTCCAGTTCGAGAGCCCGCTGCTGCGGCTGCACCTGGACGAGGGGTACGAGATCGGCGGGCCGCCGTCGACGCTCGACACTCCCGCGGCGGTGAAGCCGAACAGCATCTGGATCCACCGGTTCTACGACGTCTCGGCCAGCACCTGGGGCGAGAAGCCGCAGGCGTACAGCCTCGAACGGGCCGCCGACGACCTGTTCGGGCTGATCGAGAAGCTGCGGGCGAGGAGCGGAGCGCCGCGCGTCCACCTGGTGGCCCATTCGATGGGCGGGTTGATCTGCCGGTGCCTGCTGCAGAAGGTGCTGCCGGACAAGGGCCTGGATCCGGCCGACTGGGTCGACAAACTCTTCACATACGCGACGCCGCACGGCGGGATCGCCTTCGACGTCGGGTTCGGCCTGCTGGAGCGGCTGCGCGATCTGACCGGGATCGACGGCGCCGACATCTTCGGCCGGGACCGGATGTACCAGTACTTGACCCCGGCGGCCCAGCGCGGCGGCCGGCCGCCGGCCGGCTGGAAGCCCGAGGAGATGCCCGACGACGGGTTCCCGAAGGAGCGGGTGTTCTGCCTGATCGGCACCAACCCGGAGAACTACGACGTCGCCCACGGGCTGTCGTCGTTCGCGGTCGGGCCGAAGAGCGACGGGCTGGTGCAGATCGAGAAGGCGTACGTGCCCGGGGCCCGGCACGCGTTCGTCCACCGCAGTCACAGCGGTCCGTACGGGGTGGTCAACTCCGAGGAGGGCTACCAGAACCTGCGCCGGTTCCTGTTCGGGGATCTGCAGGTGCGGGTGGACCTGCTCGGCGCGCTGCCCCGGACCGATCGGCGGATCTCCTGGCAGGCCGAGGTGCGGCTGTCGATCCGCGGGCTGGCGATCGTGATGCACGAGCAGACCGCCGACCACTGGTGCCCGATCCAGCTCTCGCTGCCGTCGTCGGACGACACCCCGGACACGCCGTATCCGCTGCTCACGTTGTTCCTGTCGAGCTCGGCGCCGCGGCCCGACCAGGCCGCGGGCATGCGCTACGGGCTGCACCTGCGGCTGCTCTCGGTCGAGCAGACCGACCACACGCTGTGGTTCGGCAATCATCTCGAGCGGGTGGCCGACTTCGACGACATCCTGATCGTCGACATGGACGCGGGGGCGTCGGGGCTGCGTGCGGCGGCGAAGTGGAACTCCGGGATCGTCGGGGCGCTGCGCGACTACGAGCCGGGCGAGGACGAGCGCCTGGCCGACGAGAACCCCGAGCCGGGCGTCTGGCTGGCGAACGTCCGCCTGCCGAGGACGGCCGAGCCGATCCTCGGCCCGGACGCGCACCTCCGTCTGACGGTCACGGCCCGTTCCTAGCCCGGGCGGTCACGGGCCGGGCGTGGCCCGGGCCGGGTCGAGGACGGTGCGGAAGAAGCCTCGCGGGTCCTGTAGGGACGACGGCGGACGCACGGCAGCGCGCGGGACGACGTGGCCGAACCGGGCCGGGCGGCGGTGCGGCAGCGGCTCCCCCGGCACCCACTGGTAGTCGCCGACGATCTCGCCGAGCAGCAGCCCGGCGCCCTGCTCGACCGGCACCCCGACCAGGTCGCCGGGCTTCGCGTCGTCGAGGAAGGCGGAGAGCTGACGCAGGGCCTTGGCCGGGCGTCGGCCCGACAGTTCCTTGGCCAGGTCGCGCAGCTCCACCGGGTCGAGCCCGGTCGCGTCGACGTCGACACCCGACTCGGTGCCGACCCCGACGAGCCCCTGGCCGAGCGCGGTGCCGAGCGCCTCGGCGGTGGCCGGACGAACCACCCAGACGTCAGCGCCTTCGGGCCCCGCCGGCGGCCGCACGTCGTCGGCGGCCGGCCAGACGTACGGCAGGTCGTCGGGGGTGTCGGGAAAGCGGGGCCGGTAGAACGCCGGGTCCTTGGCGATCAGGTTCGAGCGGTGCGACCGGTGGACGTCCTCGTCGCCGACCCAGCTCGGGAGCAGGCCGGCCGCCTCCTCCTGGGTCAGCCCGGCCGCGTCCGGCGCGAACTCGGCGATCAGCGGCGCGGTGCTGTCGGCGAAGCCCCGTTCGCGCCACTCCCGGACCATCGCCAGGCCGTAGACGACCAGCCCGGCGGTGCGTCCGCGCCACATCGTCGTCACCGGGTGGTTCGCCCAGCCGTAGTCGGGCAGTTCGAGCGCGCGCAGCACCTGGAGCGTCTCGACCCGCTGCTTGCCCAGCCGGGGCGAGTCGAGGAGAGCGGCGGAGGACGCGAAGTCGGCGACCGGGAGGAACGTCTGCAGTTAGACCACCACACTGAGGAGAAGGACACCGATCAGGCCGCAGACCGAGATGATGCACTCCATCACGGTCCAGGTCTTGAGGTTCTGGGCGACGGTCGTACCGAGGTACTCCTTGATCAGCCAGAACCCGGCGTCGTTGACATGGGAGAGGAACAGCGAGCCGGAGCCGATCGCGAGCACCATCAGCGAGACGTGCGAGCTGGACAGGTCGGCGGCCACCGGCGCCAGGATGCCCGACGCGGTGACCGTGGCGACGGTCGCCGAGCCGGTCGCGACCCGGATCAGCACGGCGACGATCCAGGCCAGCAGCAGCACCGGCAGCGCGCTGCCCTCGACCGCGTCGGCGATGATCTGGGCCAGGCCGGTGTCGATGAGCACCTGCTTGAGCCCACCACCGGCGCCGACGATGAGCAGGATCCCGGCGATCGGCGGCAGCGAGTCGCTGAGCGTCGTGGCGATCGCGCTACGGTCCATCCCACCGCTGCGACCGAGGCCGACGATGCCGACCAGGACCGCGATCGTCAGCGCGATCAGCGGGGTCCCGACGAAGTCGACCGCGTCGTGCAGGGTGCTCTCCGAGTCCGGCGCGACGACGTCGGCAATGGCCTTGGCCAGCATCAGCACGACCGGCAGGAGGATGCAGGCGAGCGTGACGCCGAAGCTGGGCCGTTTGCGGGCCGGCACCGCCGGACCGTCCGGGTCCTCCGCTTCGGCCTCCCTCGCCTCCGCGGACCCGGTGTCGGAGCCGGCCGGCCTGCGGTCGTCGTCGGTGGTGAACAGGTCCGGGACCGGGATGTCGACCCACTTCGCCGCGAACCGGCTGAACAGCGGGCCGGCGATGATCACGGTCGGGATCGCCACCAGCAGCCCCAGCGCCAGCGTGAGCCCGAGGTTCGCCTTCAACGCCGACACCGCCACCAGCGGACCCGGGTGCGGCGGCACCAGCCCGTGCATCACCGACAGGCCGGCCAGCGTCGGGATCGCGATCCGGAACAGCGGCAGCCCCGACCGGCGCGCCACCAGGATGATCACCGGGATCAGCAGCACGACGCCGATCTCGAAGAACATCGGCAGGCCGATGATCGCGCCGACCAGCGCCATCAGCCAGGGCAGGCTGCGCGGCCCGGCCCGCCCGACGAGCGTGTCGACGATCTGGTCGGCACCGCCGGAGTCCGCCAGCAGCTTCCCGAACATCGCGCCGAGCCCGATCAGCAGCCCGACCGAGGCCATCGTGTCGCCGAAGCCCTTGCTGAAGCTCGTCGCGGTGTCGGCGGCCGCCTGTCCGGCGCCCAGGCCGAGACCGATCGCGCCGACGGTCAGCGCGATGAACGGATGCATCTTGACCCAGGTGATCAGCACCACGACGACGGCGATGCCGAGCAGCGCGGCGATGATCAGCCGCGGATCGGAGCCCACCGGCTCCGGGGCGTCGGCCGCGAGGACGGTCGCTATCTGCATGAGGTCTCCCGGTCCCTCTCCCCGGCACGGCCGAGGACGGGCGACGCCGCCCGCGCCCGACGCTTACCCACACCGGGCCCACTCTTCACATGACGGGGACCCCTACCGTCCGGTAAACCGGAGGGCGGACCCGAACCCGAGGAGGCGCTGTGGTCGACAGTGACGTGCTCAGCACGCAGAAGCGTGGACGCCGGATCGCGATGTCGAAGGAGGAGCTCGATGCGTTCCTCGCCGACAGCCGCACCTGCCGGGTCGCCACGCTGACGTCCTCGGGCGCGCCGCACGTCTCCCCACTCTGGTACGTGTGGGACGGGACGTCGCTCTGGCTGTACTCGATCGTGAAGAGCCAGCGCTGGGCCGACATCGTCCGCGACCCGCGGGTGGCGGTCGTCGTCGACGCCGGGCACGAGTTCTTCGAGCTGCACGGCGTCGAGCTGCGGGGCACGCTGGAGCAGGTGGGCGAGGCCCCGCGGACCGGCGCGGAGTCGATCCCCGAGCTGGAGGCGGCCGAGAAGCTGTTCGCCGTGAAGTACTTCGGCAGCGCCGACGACGGGCCGATGCACCACGACGGACGGCACGGCTGGGTGAAGCTCACGCCGACCAAGATCGCGTCCTGGGACCACCGCAAGATCGCCGACCTCTGAGAGCTCCGAGCGGGCGGCACCGCGTCCCTGTGACCTTCTGCACTAGAACGTTCCAGACGAACGGAGTTACGCTGAACTGCGTCTTTCGATGACTCGCGCGCCGGTGCGCAATCGGAACCGTACCGGGAGGGGTCTGTGGAACGGGTTGCTCCGGCGCGCCGCTGGGCGGCCGTGCTGTCGCTGGCACTGGGCGGGTTCGCGGTCGGGCTGACCGAGTTCGTCGCGATGGGCCTGCTGCCGGAGATGGCGCAGGGCCTCCTGCCCGGCGTCTACGACCGGTCGGTCGCCGACGCGGTCGCGCGCACCGGCTGGGCGATCACCGCGTACGCGCTCGGCGTCGTCGTCGGGGCGCCGCTGCTGGCCGCGCTGACCGCCCGGATGGCCCGCAAGACGCTCGTCGTGCTGCTGCTCGCGCTGTTCGTGATCGGCACCGTGGCCTCGGCGATGGCGCCCAACTTCCCGCTCGTGCTGGTGGCCCGCTTCCTGGCCGCACTGCCGCACGGCGCGTACTTCGGTGCGGCCGGGATGGTCGCGGCGACGCTGATCGGGCCGGGCAGCCAGGCCAAGGGCTTCGCCGCCGTGCTGTCCGGGCTGACCGCGGCCAACGTCTTCGGCGTCCCGCTCATCACCAGCCTCGGTCAGGCGACGAACTGGCGGATCGCGTACCTGGCCATCGCCGGGATGTTCGTGCTGACGCTGATCGCGGTGCTGGCCACGGTGCCGCCGATCGCGGCCGCGCCGGGCGGCTCGCCGCGGGCCGAACTGGAGGCGTTCCGGCGTCCGCAGGTGTGGCTGGCGGCCGCGGTCGCGGCGATCGGCTTCGCCGGGTTCTTCTCGGTCTACAGCTACATCGCGCCGATCACCACCCACGTCGCCGGGCTGTCGGAGTCGGCGGTGCCGTGGGTGCTGGCGACGATCGGCGTCGGCATGACGGTCGGGAACCTGCTCGGCGGTGCGGTCGGCGACCGGAACATCAAGCGCAGCATGACCCTCGGCATGATCGCGGTGATCGTGACCGTGTCACTGTTCGGGCTGCTGGCCTCGCACCCGGTCGGGCTGTTCCTGACCGCGTTCCTGGTCGGGGCCGCCTGCCTGGTCAACGCGCCGGCCCTGCAGGCCCGGCTGATCTCGGTGGCGCCGGGGGCGCAGCTGATGGGAGCGGCGATCAACCAGTCGGCGACGAACGTCGCCAACAGCCTGGGGGCCGCGCTCGGTGGGGTCGTGATCGCCCGCGGGCTCGGGTACACGTCCCCGGCCTGGGTCGGGGTGGTGCTCGCCGCGGTCGGGCTCGCCCTCGCGCTGGTCAGCTTCCGCCTCGACCGTCGTGCCCTTCCCGTGCACGAGCACCATCCGGACGCTACGCGGGCCGGCGCCGTCGTCTGACCCATCGCGGGTTTGCGGGGTCGGTAGGGTACCCGGATGCGCACAGGCGAGCGTCGGCCGACGCTGGCGGACGTGGCCGCGCAGGCCGGGGTCTCGACCGCGCTGGCGTCGATCGTCATGCGCGAGGCCCCCGGAGCGAGCGCCGCCACCCGCCGGCGCGTCCTCGAGGTCGCCGAGCAGCTCGGCTACCACCCCGATGCCCGGGCCCGCCTGCTCCGGAGCGGACGCAGCCGGCTGCTGGGCGTCGTCTTCGGGGTGCAGCACGCGTTCCACGGCGACCTGGTGACCGGCCTCTACGACGCCGCCGAGGATCTCAAGTACGAGCTGACGCTGAGCGCGGTCACCGAGCGCCGGGGCGAGCGCCGGGCGATTCAGGCGCTGCTGCAGGATCGGTGCGAGGCGCTGATCGTGCTCGGGCCGCAGTCCTCCACCGCGTCGCTGGCCGCGCTGTCGGCCCGGCTGCCGGTGGTGGCGGTCGGCCGCGGGCTCCGGCACCGCGCGCTGGACGTCGTCCGCAGCGACGACGTGCTCGGGCTGCACCTGGCCGTGGACCATCTGGTCGCGCTCGGGCACCGGCGGATCGTGCACATCGACGGCGGGCGGATGCCCGGTGCCGCCGAGCGCCGGCGCGGCTACCGCGAGGCGATGCGCCGCCACGGCCTGGACGACGAGATCCGCGTGGTGCCCGGGGGTCCGACCGGCGAGGACGGCGCCGCCGCGGTGTCGCTCATCCGGGACCTGCCGACCGCGATCACGGTCTTCAACGACCTGGCGTCCACGGGTGTGCTGGACGCGTTGCGCCGAGCGGGGGTGTCGGTGCCGGAGGACGTCAGCGTGATCGGCTACGACGACAGCCGCCTGGCCCGCCTGACGTACCTGGACCTCACGACGATCGCCCAGGACACCGCGAGCATGACGACGCTGGCGGTGACCCGAGCGCTGGCCCGCATAGAGGGCGAAAAGGTGCCCCAGCGCGAGCTGGTGATCCCCCCACACCTGGTCCCCCGGGGGACGACCGCCGCGCTTTGACGACTTTCCGGGGTTCTGCGGGCCCGCAGAACCCCGTCAAGTCGTCAATCCGCGGGGGCTGTGGATGGGCGACGCGCCCGGGGCGCGGGCTCCGGGAGAGTAGGCGGATGGCTCGTCCTCCTTCGCGCCCTCACGAGCTCCGGCGCGGCCCGTTCGTGGGGTCCGCGGCGATCGCCCGTGGCCTGATCACCGCGGACCAGCTCCGGGGCCGGAGAAGCTGGCGGCGGTTGTTCCGCGACGTGTACGTCGACGCCGGCCACCCCGACACTCACCTCCAGAAGTGCCTCGCCGCCCGCCTGATCCTCCCGGCCGGAGCCGCGCTCACCGGGGTGTCCGCGGCCTGCCTGAGCGGCTTACCGCTCGGCGAGAAGACCGACGACGTCGCGGTGCTCGTTCCGGCCGGTTGCCGCTTCACGCGTCGCGGTATGAGCGTGAAAAGGACGGCGTGGCTTCCGCTCGGGCACATCGTCGACGGGAACCCGCCGATCACGGCGGCGACGCGCACGGCCTGGGAGATCGCGTCGGGCAACGACCTGGTCGAGGCGGTCGTGGGGCTCGATGTGCTGTTCGCGCACCAGCGACCCCGGAAAGCGGCGATGGCCGCCTGGACGGAGAATTTCCCCCGCAGCAAGGCAGCTCGCGCCATCGCGCTCGCCGATCCGCGCGCGGAGTCGCCCCAGGAGACGCGCACCAGAGTCCGCCTCGTGCTCGCCGGATTCCCCCCGCCGACCACGCAGCACGAAGTCTTCGCCGACGACCGTTTCGTCGCGCGCGTCGATCTGGCCTGGCCGAACGCCAAGGTCGCGCTCGAGTACGACGGCGCCCACCACGTAGGCGACACCAGGCAGATGGCACACGACCGCGAACGCCTCAACAAGCTCCAAGCGGAGGGCTGGCTAGTCCTCCACCTGACCGCCGCCGACCTCAAGAACGAGCACCGCTGGGCCGCGTTCGTCAGGCAGCTCCGTGGGGCGCTCGCGCGTTGACGACTTTCCGGGGTTCTGGGGCCCCTCAGAACCCCGATACCTCGTCAATCGGCGAGGAGCCACGCGGCAGCGGCGGCGCGGAACGGCGAGAGGCCCTTGTAGGTGGCCATGTCCTCGGGGAGCTCGCCCAGCACCCGGCCGAACCGCACCCGCCACTCCGGCACCGTGGCCAGCTCCTCCAACGAGCACAGGTAGGTACGGATCAGGAACAGGATCGCGCCGGAGTAGCCCAGCCGAATCAGGTGCTGCACCTCCACCCGCAAATACAACCGGCGCGCCAGCTCGACCCCACCCAGCGACCCCGCCGACGCGCGCGCCGGCCCCCACACCTCGTACGCCTCGGTCGACTGGTCCAGGTGCCCGTCCAGCGTCGCCGACCAGTTCGTGCGCCGGTACTCCTCCCCCGGCGCCAAGCGCATCAGGAACCGCTCGGCCCGCGAGACGACCCCCTCGGACGCGATCCGCGGCACCGGCGCGTGAATCTCCGAGAACCGCATCCCGACGTCGAACCCCAGCGACCAGCCGGCCGCGAACGTCACCACGCCGGCGTCCGCCCACAACGCGCCCTCGCGCTGGTCGAGCACCACCACGTCGTCCTGGATCTGGGACGCGAGGAACCCCAACGGCCCGCCGGGCAGGAAATCCCCCACCGCGAACGTCACGGAAACGTCCAGCAACGCGTTCCGCCAGCGGTAGCCGCCGCCCACGGCGTCCAGAGAAAAGACGTCCGGATAGGCGGAGGCCAGCTCGCGCAGGACCGTCAGCAACGCGTCCCAGCAGGCCGGAACGGCGTGCGGGAGCACGCACGAACGGCCACCGTCCCGGGCCAGGATCTCCGACCGGAGACGGAGGTCGGCGCGGTAGCGGTCGTCCACGTCGAGCAGGCCACCGCCCCACGAACCGGCCGCGGTCGGCACGACCGTCCGGGCCCGTTCCACGTTCGTGCCGTACCGGAAGGTGTCGGCACGGAACGGGAACGGGAAGCCGGAAACGGACATCAACCGGTGATGGCCGCCACCTCGGCCGGCGTCAGCTGCAGGCTGGCCGCCGCGAGGTTCTCCTCCAGGTGCTCGATCGAGCCGGTGCCCGGGATCGGCAGGATCTTCGGCGAGCGCGCGAGCAGCCAGGCCAGCACGACCTGCCGCGGCGAGACGCCGTGGTCGACCGCAGCCTGCTTGACCGCCGGGTTGTCGGCGCTGATCGGCGCCCACGGCAGGAAGACCAGCGACTCCTGCTCGCACAGGTCGACGACGGTCTCGGACGAGCGGTCGTCGGCGTTGTAGCGGTTCTGCACCGACACGATCGGGGTCAGGCCCTGGGCGATCGCGATCTGCGTCTCGTCGAAGTTCGAGACGCCGAGGTGCCGGATCTTGCCCGCGTTCTTGGCCTCGATCAGGACGCCGAGCGACTCCTCGATCGGCACCTTCGGGTCGGGCCGGTGGAACTGGTACAGCGGGATCTGCTCGAGCTTGAGCCGCTTCAGGCTGCCATCGAGCGCCTTGACCAGGTGCTCGGGGCTGCCGTTGACCGGCCACTGGCCCGGGCCGGTGCGCTCCAGGCCGCCCTTGGTGGCGATGACCAGGTCGTCCGCGTACGGGTAGAGCGCCTCGGCGATCAGCTCCTCGGACACGTGCGGCCCGTACGAGTCGGCCGTGTCGATGAAGTTGACGCCGAGCTCGACCGCGCGGCGGAGGACGGACTTGGCGACCTCGCGGTCCGGCGGGTCGCCCCAGATGCCGTCCCCGGTGATCCGCATGGCGCCGAATCCGAGACGGTTGACGGTCAGGTCGCCGCCGACGTCGATCGTGCCGGCAGCAGCAGCGTTGGGCTCAGTCATTCGGCAGGACTCCTTCTTCTGGATGCCTTCACCCTGAAACCTACGCCTGCCACCCGACAGCGGCATCCGGCCCTCGACTCACCAGGGAACGGTCCCCGAGCGGTCCTGGAACGTGCCGGTCGGGCCGTCGGGGCCGATCGTCGCGAGCGCGACGATCGCGTCGGTGCCCTCCTCGAGCGTCTGCGGACCGCTGTGGTTGTTGAAGTCGGTCGCGGTCCAGCCCGGGTCGACGACGTTGACCCGCAGCTCCGGGAGCGCCTTCGCGTACTGCGTGGTCAGCATCGTCACGGCGGCCTTGGACGAGGTGTAGAGGGGCAGCGGGAGCGTCGACTCGACCCGGTCCGGGTCGTGCGTCACGCCGAACGAGCCCAGGCCGCTGCTGACGTTCACGATGACCGGATTCTCCGAGGTCTTCAGCAGCGGCAGGAACGCGTGCGTGACCCGGACGATCCCGATCACGTTGGTGTCGAACACGTACGCCGCGTCGGCGGCGGTCAGGTCCGCGGCCGGCCCGTGCGCGCCGGGGACCCCGGCGTTGTTGATCAGGACGTCGACGTGGCCCTCGTGGGCGGCGACGTCCGCGGCCGCGGCGGCGACCGACTCGTCATCGGTGACGTCGATCTGGACGAAACGGGCGCCGAGCGCGTCGGCGGCGGTGCGGCCGCGCTCGGGGTCGCGGGCGCCGATCAGCACGGTGTGGCCGAGGCCGATCAGACGGCGGGCGGATTCGTAGCCGAGGCTCTTGTTGGCTCCGGTGATGAACGTGACTGTCATGGCTCCACCGTGCGGTACCGGCGGGCCCGCTACCAGAGAGCCCTCGACGGTAGGACCAGCAGTACCAGGGTGGTCGGCGCGGAGCGGAGGATCATGGGGTCATGACATCCGACACCCTCGGCGAGACGCTCCGGACCTGGCGCGACCGGCTCTCCCCGGCCGACGCGGGGCTGCCGGTCGCGGCCAAGCGCCGGACCGCCGGGCTGCGTCGCGAGGAGTTGGCCAACCTGGCCGGGCTCTCGGTCGACTACGTGGTGCGGCTCGAACAGGGCCGGGCGACGACGCCGTCGGCCCAGGTCGTCGGCGCGCTGGCCCGGGCGCTGCAGCTCGACGACTGCGAGCGCGACCACCTGTACCTGCTGGCCGGGTTGCAGCCGCCGTCGGCCGGGCTGGTGTCCGACCACGTGCCGCCGGGCGTCCAGCGGTTGATCACACGGCTCGGGGAGATCCCGCTCGGGGTGTTCGCGGCCGACTGGCAGCTGATCAGCTGGAGTCCGCTCTGGGCCGCGTTGATCGGTGACCCGGCCTCGGTCCCGCCGGCCGACCGCAACCTGGTTCGGGCCCGCTTCGGGCTCGCCTCCGACGTAGTGCTGGCCCGGTGGCCGGTCGTCTCCGAGCTGGGGCCCGAGGTCCTCGAGCGGGCCGTGGTCTCCGACCTGCGGTCGGCCGAGGCCCGGTATCCGGACGACCCGCGCGTGACCGGTCTCATTGCGGACGCCCTGGCGGGCAGCGAGCGGTTCGCCCGGCTCTGGGCCTCGGGGGCGGTGGGGGTGCACATCTCGGACCGGAAGACGATCGAGCACCCGGTCGTCGGGCCGGTTCTCGTCGACTGCGACGTGCTGACGGTTCCCTGCGCGGACCTGCGGATCGTCACGTACACGACGCCGACCGGCTCGCCGGACGCCGAGAAGATCGAGTTCCTGCGGGTCGCGGCGCCGCTAGCGGAGACCGTAGGCGGTTAGCCAGGCCCAGTGACCGGGGTCGGCGAACGGCGCGCGGGACTCGGCGCGTTCGGTGACGACGGCCAGGGCGGCGGCGTCCAGGTCGGGGCGTTCGGCGGCCCAGGCGAGCAGGTCGTCGCCGGACGAGGTGCGGGCGCATTCCTGGGCCGCGTGCACGGCGGTGTAGACGTCGGCGCCGTCGGCCAGCGCGTCGGCGAGCCAGGTCGTGAGCACCGCGCCGGTCAGCGCGTCGACCGGGCGGGTGCTCGCGACGACCGCGGTGGCGCCGGCCCGGAGCAGCGTCGCGACGATCGGCGCGGGGACGGCGGCGCGGTCACCCGGGGCGAGCAGCACCGTCACCCCGGCCCAGGGCAGGGTGGCCAGGCGGGGCGGGGCGAGCCGGTCGGGCGAGCCGTCCGGACCGGCGAGCAGCAGGCCGCTGCGCCGCGGACGACGCGGGTCGGTGACGACCGGGACGGCCAGGTGCAGGAGCGGGGTCCCGGCCAGCGCGCCGGCGAGGCGGTCGGCGGTGACGGCCGGGCCGCAGATCGGCGTGGTGCCGAGGGTGCGGGCGGCGTGGGCGGCCGCGACCCGGGCGAACGGCTGGTCCCCGAGCGGATCCGCGAACACCCACCCGGGCCCGCGCCCCGCGGGTGCGCCCGGCCCGCCTGCCGCGGCGGACCCCGGCCCATCGAGCAGCTCGGGCAGAACGGAGACGTCGGCCGAGGCGAACCGGGCCGACGGCAGGGAACCGGGGGCGACCAGCCGCACCGGGCCGGCCAGGCCGTCGAGCACCTCGCGGAGCTTCCGATCCACGGCCGACCCGGGCGCCCACTCTTCGAGCGCGATCGCCTCGGCCACCACCGGGACGTCAGGGGCAGCCGTGAGCAGATGGATACTCCGCACTCCCGCGAACGCCACGACCAGCGTCGCCCCGCCCCGACCCGACCCGGAGCCGTCGGCGCGTTCGAGCAGCGCCAGCGCCTCGTCCGGACGTCCGAGCACGACCGAGGCCTCGGCGGCGTCCGCATAGGGCATGGTCGGCAGGGATCCGGCGCCGCGGGCGCGGAGCTCGTCGGCGGCGGCGCAGGCGTCGGCGAGCGTCGCCGCGGTGGACTCGGTGACCGTGCCGTCGACGAGGTCGAGCCGTCCCAGCGTGCCCTGCGCCGCCAGGCGCACCACCGGATCGTCGCTCGAGCCGAGCGCGACCAGCCGCTCGCGCAGCGGGGCGACCTCGGCGCCGCGGTCGGCGTCGACCAGGAATCGGACGAGCGCGGCCAGGGCCTCGGCCAGCGCCGCCGCCGCGCCCGGCGGCGCGAGGCCCGCCACCGCGAGGTGGCGGCCGGCCTCGGCCGACCCGACCGCCTCGCGCAGGTACTGCTCGGTGAGCGCGTCCGCGCCGTAGCGACGGCAGACCTCGGCCGCGGCCGCGGCGAGCTCGGTCAGCGTGACGCTGTCGGCGCCGCCGAGCTCGGCCAGAGCCCGGGCCCGCGGCACGAGCTCGAGCACCGCCAGCTCGGCGGCCAGCCGGCACTGGCCGACGATCGCGACGAGCTCGGTGCGGGCGTCCCCGAGCGCCGCGGCCTGGGTCCGGGCCCGCTCCAGCAGCCCCCAGGCGGCCGCGTCGTCGCCGCGGAGCAGCGCGAGCCGCCCCTGCCCGGCCCAGACCCGCGGCAGCACGTGGGCCGCGCCCAGCGACGACCACATCACGTCGGCGAGCTGCAGCTTCGCGTCCGCGTCGGCCAGGCGGTACTCGGCCAGCAGCGCCTCGGCCTCCTCCAGCGACCGCATCCCGACCGTCGCCGGTGCGCCGACCGCGACCACCGACGCGACGTCGGGCCGCAGACCCTGGGTCACGGCCTCGGCGGCCGCGCGGAACGCCGGGTGGGCGGTCGTCGGCAGCTGACCCGCGGCCGCGCGGCGCTGCGTCTCGGCCTCGACCGCCCGGACGCGCGCCGCGTAGCCCTCGGTGTAGTGCTGCGGGTCGGGGGCGACGGACCGGGAGCGGGCCAGGTCGTGGGCGCGGACGAACGCGTCGGCCGCGGTCGGCGGGTCGCAGTCCCGGGCCGCGCCGGCCAGCGCGACGACCGCGGTGTACTCGTCGGACGGGGACTCGGCCTCGCGGAGGAGCGCGGCCGCGGCCCGGAGCCGCTCGACGCCGGGCTCGACCCGGCCGCGGCGGCA
This sequence comes from Cryptosporangium phraense, assembly GCF_006912135.1. Lineage (NCBI taxonomy): Bacteria > Bacillati > Actinomycetota > Actinomycetes > Cryptosporangiales > Cryptosporangiaceae > Cryptosporangium > Cryptosporangium phraense. The sequence continues at coordinate 273,686 of NZ_VIRS01000001.1, forward strand.
GAGCTCCCGGCCGAGCGAGAGCAGCATCGTGGCCCGGTCGGCCGGGGCGACGCCGGGCTGGTCGAGCGCCTCCTGGTAGTAGCCGGCGGCGCGCGGGTCGTCGGCCCGGGCGAGCAGGTCGGCGTAGTTGCGCAGGACCGTCACCCGGCCCGGGCCGGGCGGAACCGTGCGGACCAGCTGGACGGCCTGCCGGAAGTAGCCGTCGGCGCGCTCCAGGTCGGAGGCCGCGAGCTCGACGAACGCCATCCCGCTGACCGCGGCCCCGGCCAGGTGCGGGTCGCCCAGCGCCTCGGCGACGTCGAGCGCGGCGCTGTAGTAGCCGCGGGCCGCGTCGAGCCGGCCCGACGTGCGGGCGCACTGGCCGAGCAGCCGGTAGGCGAGGAACCCGTTGGTGTGCGGGCCGACCTCGGTGACCAGCGGCAACGCCCCGGCCAGGAGTTGTTCGGCCTCTGTCGCGCGGCCCTGTTCGAGCAGCGTGTGGCCGCGGACGACGTGATCGCGGAGCGCGGCTTCGGGGGTGACGTCGGGGTGCCGACGCTCCCGCCGACCCCTACCGAACATGCCCGTCCCCGATCTTCGACCGACCCCGGCAGGGTAACGAGCCCGGACAAGTCGTGCGGTCTCGAGCTCGACGGGCGGATCCGGATAGGGGTTGCGGTGGCGGGGTAGCAACGAAGGGTGGAGCCGAACACGCCCTTCGCCCTGCGGCCCGACCTGCGGACGTTCACGCACGCCGGCTGCACGATCACGCTCGTGGACGCCGAACGGATCCTGGCCGCCGCCGACGGGCCGCGGGTGGAGCTGCTGTCGGGCGTCGCTTTCCCGCCGCCGGTCCGGTCGGTGGCGCTGTCGCTGGCCCACGAGGACACGGAGTTCTTTCTGGACGCGAGCATCCGGACCGGCACCGAGTCGGGCGAGCGGGCCGGGGTGACCGTGCTCGGGAACGACCCGATCGGCGTCTTCCTGTCCCGGCGGGTCGAGTCCGGGGATCCGTGGGCGACGCGGCTGGTCGACGGCGTCTCGTCGGTCATCGGGAACTTCTCCCGCCGCCTGGATCAGACCCGGGAGGATCAAGACCGGTCTTCGGACGCCTCGCCGGCCGACGTCCTCGACGTCGAGGCCGAGGTGTCCGACCAGGCCAGCGGCGTCGTCGCGACCGCGCGCACGGCCGAGCGCACGATCGTCCTCCGCTCGACGGTTCCCGCCGCCGAGATGTCCGTGGCCCACCTCGAAGGCTTCTGCCGCCTCGTTCTCGACGCGGTGGCCGACGCCACCGGCCCCGACGCACTCGTCGGCCAGGTGATCACGGTCTCGGCGACGTCCGGCGGCCCCGACCGGGTGACGCTCGACCAGGTCGGCGGGCTCGACGACATCGTCGCCCAGCTCCGCGAGATCGCCGCGTCGTTCCGCCACCCTCAGGCCCTGGCCCGCTGGGGCGCCAAGCGCCCGCAGGGCGCGCTGTTCTACGGCCCCCCGGGCACCGGCAAGACCATGCTCGCCCGCGCGCTCGCGAACGAGATCGGCGCCCGGTTCCGGGAGATCCGGACGACCGAGATCCTCGACAAGTGGCTCGGCTCGTCCGAGCGGAACATCAAGCAGATCTTCCGCGACGCCCGGCGCTACTCCGAGCCGACCGTGATGCTGTTCGACGAGTTCGACACGATCATCGGCTACGCCAGCGAGGGCGGCGACGCCGCCAGCCAGGCCATCAACTCGGTCGCCGGCATCTTCAAGCAGGAGATGAACACGCTGGTCGACGCGAACCCGAACGTCTTCGTGGTCGCGACGACGAACTTTCCCGAGCGGATCGACCCGTCGCTGGTGCGGTCGGGGCGGTTCGACATCAAGCTCGCGGTGCCCGCTCCGGACGCCACCGGCCGCGCCCAGATCCTGGCCAAGATGATCCGTCAGCTCATCGTCGAACACGAGGTACCGGGGTTCCGGATGTTCGCCGACGACGTCGACATCGCGGCCTGCGCGACGCTGAGCCAGGGGCTGACCGGCGCGGACCTGGCCGAGGTGCTGCGCCGGGCGCAGCTCTCCAAGGCGATGCGGGAAGCGCGCACCGGCTCGCCGGCGTCGGCGATCAGCCAGGAGGACCTCCGCCGGCAGATCGCCGACGTCCGCGCGTCGGCCGCGCCGCGCCCGCGTCCTCAGGGCCTCCCGTTCCTAGGCCGCCCCTGGCCGGCGACCCCCCGCCCGGAGAATCCCGACACCCCCGAGTCGTAGCGCGTGCCGGCGTCCGCCGGCGCGACCCGACCGCGCGGCCCAGCGCTGGCCGACCGTGGGGTCCCCGGCCAGATCACCGGGCCAGGATCGTCCGGAGCGCGGCTCCCAGCGCGGCGGCGGGATCGGCCGGCAGCGTCTCCACCCGGTGACCGACATAGTTGTCCGGCCGGGTCAGCACCGCTCCGGTGTCCCCGACCCCGCGCACCGCCGCCCAGTCCCCGTAGAGGTCCTCGTACTCCGCCCCGGGCCCGATCGCCACCACCGCGATCTCCACCCCCAGCTCCGCGCCCACGGACGCCGCCGCGTCCGCCCAGGCCTCCCCGCCGACGCCGGTGAGCAGCGTGAACCGCCCGTGGCCGCCGAGGTCGAGCGTCGAGAGCCGCGAGGACCCCCGGCCGACCCAGGCGTGCGGCACCTTCGCGCCCGGCACCGTCGTCGCGAAGTGGAACAGCTCGTCGTCGCGGGGGTTCTCGGCCGCGGTCCCGTCCGGGACCACCGCCGGCGACACGTACCGCTGGTTCAGCTCGACCCCGTGGGTGTTGAACTCGTAGTCCTTGAACGCCACGGCCTCGCGCAGCGCCTGGCGCTGCTTGTCGGCGCCGGGGTTCTTCCGCGCGGCCATGTTGACCTGCATCTGGTCGGGATCCTCGGTCGAGAGCAACCCGAGCGCGTCGAAGATCCGACGGGTGTCGCCGATGCTCTGGTTGGCCCGGTTCACGATCTGCTTCCCGATCGGCGCCCGCTCGGCGGTGTACGTCTCGAGCAGCTCCGGCCCGGCCGTCCCCTTGAGCACGTGAGCGAGCTTCCAGGCCAGGTTGTAGGCGTCCTGAATGGACGTATTGGACCCCAGCCCGTTCGACGGCGGGTGCCGGTGCACGGCGTCCCCGGCGCAGAACACCCGGCCGGAGGAGTACCGCTCCGCGTACAGGTGGTTCACCGTCCAGGCCGACGACGACGTGATCCGCACCGGCACCGACGGGTCCCCGATCAGCTGGTGCGCGATCCGGCGCGCGTACTCCTCGGTGAGATCCGGCGGCGAGCCGTTGATGTCGTAGCCCCAGACGATCAGCCACTCGTGCCACGGGCGCACGCACCGGACCAGCCCCATCCCGATGCCGCCGACGTCCGATCCGGTCTGCAGCACCCAGTACAGCGTGCTCGGCCGGTGGGCCACGAACCGGGTCAGGTCGGCCTCGAACACGATGTTGATCGAACCGGCCACGCCCATCTGCCCGACCGTCGGCAGCCCGATGTCGGCCGCGACCTGCGATCGCCCGCCGTCGGCCCCGATCAGGTACTTGGCCCGGATCTCGTACTCGTCGCCCCGGAGCCGGTCCCGCACCGTCGCGGTGACACCGGAAGCGTCCTGGGTCAACGAGACGTACTCCGTGTCGTACCGGAATCTCGTCCCGCGGGCGATCGCCGCGTTCACCAGCACCGGCTCCATCAGGTGCTGCGGCATGTCGCAGATCGACGTCGGCGAGGCCAGGTCGTGCTCGGCCTTGCGCGCCGGATGCGTGTACCAGGTGTGCAGCCGGCCCAGCTCCTCCCCGGCCAGCGACGTGCAGAACGGCGTGTCGCCCATCAGGTGCTGCGGCGTCGCTTGCGCGACGACGGTCTCCTCGAGACCGGCGTCCCGCAGGACCTCCATCGTGCGCTGGTTCGTGATGTGCGCGCGTGGGGTGTCGGCCAGCCGCGAGTACTTGGTGACGACGACGTTGGGGACGCCGTAGGTGCTGAGCAGCAGTGCCGCGGCCCCACCGGCCGGGCCGCTACCGACGACGAGGACGTCCGTTTCCACCTGGGCCATGGGGGCACCTCATCCGATCCGGAACGTGTAGGTGAGCTCACGCCACTCGCCGGGCTTTCCGTCCGGCCGCGAACCCCCGCCGGGGCCGAAGTCGACGATCAGGTCGTCCTTGACCCCGAACACCGTGTCGGAGTCGAGGTAGGCGCCGCCGTCGACGAACAGCTGCGTGATCAGCCGCCGGTGCCCGGGGGCGTCGATCAGGAAGTGCAGGTGCGGCGCCCGGTACGGATGGCGTCCGGTCGCGGTGAGCATCGCGCCGACCGGCCCGTCGACCGGGATCGGGTACTCCGACGGCAGGATCGTCCAGAACCGCACGTGCCCGTCGGCCTCGCTGTGCAGCCGGCCGCGGAGCACCGGCCCGTCGAGGTCGGGCAGCTGCAGGTCGTAAAACCCGTCCTCGTTGCTCTGCCACACGTCGACGGTGGCGTCGGCGATCGGCTCTCCGTTCACACCTTCGATGCGGACGTCCACCCAGAGCGGGGTTCCGGGCAGACTGCCGGAGATGTCGGCGCCCGGAGCCACCGGCGGCGGGCCGGGTACGTAGAACGGGCCGAGCACCGCCGACGGGGTCGTGTCGGGCGTGCGGGAGTTCGTCAGCAGGTCGACCATGCTCGAGACGCCGAGCGTGTCCGAGAGCAGGACGAACTCCTGGCGCGTGGGGCTGGTGATCTCGCCGGTGCGGGTGAGGAAGTCGATCGCGTACTGCCACTCGTCCTGGGTGACGTCGTTGTCCTCGGCGAACGCGTGCAGCCGGCGGACCAGGTCGGTGACCAGCTGCTTGGTCCGGGGATCGGGGGTGCCCGCGAAGCTGGCGACGACCTGCTCGGTGAGCCAGGAGAAGTCCGGGGCCCCGGCCGGCCTCGTCCCGGCCAGCGCGTCGGCGAGCAGCCCGGCGATGCCGTCTTCGGTGACCTCACGCGGATTCGGGTACGGCTTGGCGGTCGCGAGCTTCGCCGCGGCGGGGATGTCGTCGCGCTTCAGGCCGAGCTCCGCGAGCGAGGTGGGCCCGCCGACCTCCACGACGAAGTCGTACATCATCGCCGCGGCGTCCTGCCCGCGCGCCGAGCGTCCAGCGAACGCCGGCCCATCGGCCCCACCGTCGCCGGGGCGCGAGGCGGCGAGCGCCGTCGCGACGCGGGCCATCGCTTCGGGCGCCGCGGCGGCGTTGTAGGCCATCGCGTGCGGCAGGACGACCGTGTGCGTCTCGGCGTGCGGCAGCCCGAACGACCCACCCAGCGTGTGGCACAGCTTGTGGTGCAGGCCCATCCCGACCGCACCCAGACACGTCCCGGCCAGCCAGGCCCCGGCCAGCGCGTCAGCCCGGGCGTCGGCGTCGTCGGGCGCGGCGACGATCCGGCGCAGCCCCGACGCCAGCAGCGTGATCGACTGCACCGCCATCGCGTCCACCGCCGGGTTGGCGTCGGCCGAGTACAGCGCCTCGACCGCGTGGGCCATCGCATTGACGCCGCTGACCACCGACAACCCGACCGGCATCCCGAGCGTCAGGTCGACGTCGTAGATCACGGTCGCGGGCAGGATCCCGGGCTCGGTACGCGTCGTCTTGACGCCGTCGGACGTCTCGCCGAGCGTCGGCGTCACCTCCGAGCCGGCGTACGTGGTGGCCACCGCGACCAGCGGGATCCCCCGCCGTACGGCGACGGCCTTGCCGAGCCCGGTCGCCGAGCCGCCGCCGATCGAGACCACGCAGTCGACGTCGCCGGCCGCGGCCAGCGCCCGCTCGGTGACCTCGACCGGAGTGTGCATCGCAGCCCCGTCGAACCGGGCCGCGACGAGATCGCCCAGCCCCTCGGCGGCCCGTGCGACGACGTCCGGCTGCGACGAGCCCGACACCAGCAGCGCCCGCTGGCGGCCCAGGCGCTCGACCTCCCCCCGCAGATCGGCCAGCGTGCCTGCACCGAACAGCACCCGCACCGGATGAGCGGCGTAAATGAAACCCCGCACCACGCCTCCTCGACCTCGCTGTCGCGGCCGAGTATCCCCGCACCCGGCCGACCTGGTCCTGCACGATCCTGCTACGCCGTCGGCACGAAATCAGCGCCGCAACGCGGCCGGGGTGACTCCGCGGTGGGTGCGCATCACCCGGGTCAGGTGCTCCTGGTGCGAGAAACCGCAGCGGGTGGCGATCTCGGCGATCGACAGCGCGCGGTTGCGCAGCAGACGGGTCGCCGCGTCGAGGCGCACCCGCAGCAGGTACTGGTGGGGCGCCAGGCCGGTGCGGGCCTTGAACTGGCGGGAGAACTGGCTGACGCTCAGCCCGGCCGCGTCGGCCATCGCGGCCAGCGGCACCGGCTCGCCCAGCCGGGCGTCGAGCAGGCCGGTGACGGCCGCGAACTGCCGATCGCCCAGCCCGGCCGCCCGCCTCGACGTCAGCCGCCGGTTCGAGTGCCCGCGGGCGAGCTGGGCGGCCAGCAGCGTCCCGAGCTGGTCGACGTAGGTCCGGGCGGCCGGCTCCCACGACGTCAGCACGCCGTCGAGCGCCAGCACGACCTGCTCCAGCAGCGGATCCCGGGCCCCGAGCTCCTCGACCAGGTCCACCGCCGGGCCGTCGTGCGCCTGCTGCAGGACGTCGTCACGCAGGTAGACGTGCACCGTGTCGAGCGGGCCACCCAACCGGACCGTCAGGTCCTTCCCGGCCGGGTGGACGAAGAACCCGCCCGGCGGGACCGTCCGCGACGAGGTCAGCCCACCGTGACCGCGGGAGACCGTCACCGGACCGTCGCGGTGCAGGATCACCAGGTGCGTCCGGGCGCCCTCGAACGCGGCCGAGTACGGCTGCTCGCGCTGCGTGGAGACGTAGAGACCGGCCCAGCCGAGCCCGGTGCTCGTGCGCTGCGGCCGCACCCACGGCTGGCGGAGGATGCCGTTGGTGTCGCCCAGGGACAACTCCTCCATCGCCGCATAATAGTCGGAGAACGAGCTACCGTTCACGGTGTGACCGAGGCTCCCGCCATTGATCTGAACCGCCACGTCTACGGCAATCCGGACGCGGAGATCACCGTCGTCGAGTACGGCGACCTGGAGTGCCCGTACTGCGGTGCGGCCGCACCGGTGCTCCATGAGCTGGTCGACAGCTCGAACGGCCGGGTCCGGCTGGTGTTCCGCCACTTCCCGCTGTTCGAGATCCACCCGTTCGCGCTCACCGCGGCGCTGGCCGCGGAGTCGACCGGTGAGCAGTTCTGGGACTTCGTCTGGGTGCTGTTCAAGCACCAGGCCAAGCTCTCCGACCCCGACCTGCAGCACTGGGCCGAGAAGGTCGGCGTCGCCGACCCGGCCTCGGTCACCGGCGAGGCCGCGCAGGCGGCCCGGGCCGCGGTCGAGGCCGACTACGCCTCGGGCGTCGCGCTCGGGGTCCGGGGCACGCCGACGCTCTGCATCAACGACCGGCTGTACACCGGCCGGGTCGAGCTGCGCGAGCTCCGCGCCGCGCTGGGTCTCACTCGGTAGCCGGGCCTCACTCGCTAGCGGTCTCCCGGACGGCCCGCACCTCGGCGATCCTGGCCGCGGTCGGGTCGAGCCAGGGGCCGGTCGGCAGCGCGGGCGGGCCGCCCTCGGAGTCGACCGTGCACAGCGGCAACCGCTCCCCCAGGTACCGCAGCAGCAACGAGCCGAGCACCGCGGCCAGCAGCGACCCGGCCAGCACGCCGATCTTCGCGTCCTGGCGCAGCGCCTCGTCGTCGAACGCCAGGTCGGTGATGAACAGCGCGATCGTGAACCCGATCCCGCACAGGACGGCCCCGCCGATCAGGTGCCCGTACCGCACCCGCCCGGGCAGCGCCCCTAATCCGGTCTTCAGGGCCAGGCCGGCCAGCAGCGAGATCCCGATCGCGTTGCCGACCACCAGCGCCACCGCGACCCCGATCGTCACCCGCGAGGTCGACGCGTCCCGCAGCGTCTCCCAGTCCAGTGGCACCCCGGCGTTGGCCAGCCCGAACAGCGGCAGCACGACCAGCGCGCTGACCGGGTGCAGCGCGTCCTGGAGGCGCTCGTTGGAGCTCAGCGTCGCCCGGGCCGCGGTGTTCGCGAGCCGGACCCGGGCCGGGGTCGCGGCCTCGATCACGGCCCGGCCGTAGTAGGCCAGCCGCTGCCGCTGGGACGGGTCCACCGCGGCGGCCGGCACGATCAGCCCGAGCAGCGCCCCGGCCAGCGTCGGGTGCACGCCGGACTCGAACACGGCCACCCACAGCGCCGCGCCGACCAGCAGATACGGCGCCAGCTGCCAGACCCCGGCGAACCGCAGACCGAGCAGCACCACGACCAGGATCGCGGCCATCCCGAGCGCGCTCGTCGAGACGTGGTCGCTGTAGAACACGGCCATGACGCTGATCGCGCCGATGTCGTCGACGATCGCCAGCGTCAGCAGGAACAGCCGCAGCTGGTCCGGGCAGCGCGGCCCGAACAGCGCCAGGACGCCGACCAGGAACGCGGTGTCGGTCGAGATCGGGATGCCCCAGCCCGCGGCGGCCGGGCCGCTCGGCTGGATCAGGAAGTAGATCAGCGCCGGGAACGCCAGCCCGCCGATCGCGCCCAGTGCGGGCACGATTACGGTGCGCCGGTCGCGCAGCTCACCGACCGTCACTTCACGGCTGATCTCCAGCCCGACGACGAGGAAGAAAATGGACATCGCCGCGTCGTTGACGAAGTGCTGCAGGTCGAGCTCGAGCGCCCAGGAGCCGACCCGGATCGACGACTCGACGTGCCAGAAGCTCTCGTAGGTGTCGCCGGGCAGGTTCGCCCAGACCAGCGCGGCCACGGTGGCGATCAGCAGCACCGCGGCGCTGCCGGCCTCCCGGTTGAGGAACTCCCGGACCGCGGGCGAGAGGTACGGCAACCCGATCCGCGGGGCCGGCCCCGGCCGCGCCGGAATCGGTAGAGAGCTGGTCACGGCGCCTAGGCTGCCAGACCGCACCTGAATCGAACACGTCGCGGTCGTCACATGGTCAGGCCGGTCCGCGCGACGCGGAGCGGATCGCCGGGAGGACGGCGAGGGTGGTGAGCAGCATCAGCGCGGCGAAGACGAAGAACGGGGCCGGGAGGCCGGCCAGCCGGGCGATGGCGCCGCCGCCCAGGCCGCCGACGGCCAGGCCGCCCAGCGCGACCGTGAAGTAGACCGCGTTGACCCGGCCCAGCAGCTCGGAGGGCACCAGCCGCTGGCGCAGCGACACGATCACCACACTGAGCACGAGCACCACGAACCCGTCGACCGCCAGGGCGGCCGCGGCCAGCGCCGGGCTCCGGACGAGCCCGAGCGCGGCCACCGCACCGGCCGAGATCACCGACGTGACGAGGATCAGCACGGGCGCCGGGACCCGCCGGGCGATCCGGTCGGCGACCAGGCCGCCGGCCACCGCGCCGATCGCGCCCACCGCGAGCATCACCCCGTAGCCGCGCGGGCTGACGTTCAGCCGCTGGTCTCCGACCAGCACCAGCAGTCCGTAGCTGGCCCCGGTCATCGCGTTCCCGACGCCGGACAGGAAACTCAGACTGCGGACGACCGGGGAGCGCCAGTACCAGTGGGCACCCGTCCGGATGTCGGCCCAGAGCGACCGGCGCTCGGCCGGCTCGCCACCGGGGGCCGAGCGCGGCAGCAGCGTGAGCACGGCCAGGCTGGCGACCAGCCCCAGCGAGCCGGCCGCGAACGGCAACGCGAGCGCGATCGCCAGCAGGAACCCGCCGATCGGCGGCCCGGCGAACTCGTTCAGCGCGACGAACGTCGTCTGGATCCGGCCGTTGGCCTTCTCCAGCCCGTCCGACGGGACCAGCGCGGGCACCAGCGCCGCGGACGCGTTGTCGAACAGCGTCTCGCAGGTACCGAGGACGACGAACACGACGTAGAGCAACGGCATCGACGCGAACCCGAGCGCGACCGACACCGCGAGCGCGCCGAGCGTCACCGCGCGGACGCCGGTCGCCGCGCGAACCACCGTGCGCCGGTCGGCGCGGTCGACGATCGCGCCCGAGACCAGCGAGAACAGCCAGGGCAGACGCTGCGCGACCGTGAGCCCGGCGATCGCGACCGGGTCGCTGGTCAGCGTGGCCGCGAGGAGCGGGGCGGCGGCCAGGTTGACGCCGTCGGCCAGGTTCGAAATGCCGACCGCGGCCCAGAGCGTCCGGAATGGATCTGTTCGCACCTGTGGCATTCTCCGGGGCGGCCGGGCCGGCCCGACACGGGGGCGGAGGCCGGCCAGCGGGTCCGGACGCGCGACGGCGCTCATGGTACGAGGGCTCGACGCAGGACGGCCGGCCCGCTGGGCGAGTCGGTACCCAGCACGACCGGGACGCCGAGCACGGCCTCGATCTCGGTGACCCGGTCGGCCGGGCGGTAGACGCCCCGGGCGGTGGTTCCGGTCAGGGTGTTCGTGAGCCGTTCCTGGGCGGCCAGGTCGCCGCGGGTGCCCACCGGGATGCGGGTCCAGCCGTTGGCGTACTCCGGGCAGATCCCGAGGGCCGGGTCGGCCGCGTCCAGGTGGGTCACGGCCAGCGCGTCCACTCCCCCGCACACGTCCACCGCGTACCGGTGCGCGACCGCGTCGAAGTGGCCGCGCCGGAACTCGCCCTGCCAGGCTCCGGTGCCGTTGTGCCGCTCGGGCAGGTCCAGCGCCCGGTCCTCGGTGACGTGCGGGCCGGCGCCGTGCCGGGTCGTGTACGTCCGGACGACGCCGAGCCGTTCCGCCCGGGCGCCGGCCAGCAGCGTCTCCGCGTTGGCGAACGTCGTCGTCGACCAGGTCGTGTGCGGGTGCCAGCCGAACCACTCGTCGAGCAGGACGCCCTGCGCGCCCTCGAACACGCACCGCCCGGACGCCAGCAGCCCGCCGAGGTGGCCGGAATCCACGATCGTCACCGCGTCCCGGAACGCCGCGAAGACCGCGACGACGTCGTCCAGCGGCGGAGCGTCCAGAGGGCCGTTCGACGCGGTCAGCCGGTCGCGGACCGCGGCCAGGCGGGACCGCAGGCGGGGCGGGTCCAGCACGTCCCCGACCCGCGGGGCCTCGGCCGGGTGCGCGAGCCCGTAGGCGACGGTCTCGCCGACGCCGAGCCCGCAGCTCCCGTGCCGGCCGGCGCCCCGGCAGCGTTCCCGGGCCCGGTTCGCCGCCCGGTGCCACGGGGTCGCGAGCAACGCGTCGGCGTCGATCGTCAGCAGCCGGAACGGGTCGCGGACGCCGACCGACGCGAGGTGGGCGGCCTCGGCCGCCAGCGCCAGCGGGTCGACGACGACGAACCGGGACAGGTGGGTCGGCACGCCCCGGAACGTGCCCGACCCGAACTGCGCGAACGTGTGGTGCCGGCCATCCGGGAGCACGACGTTGTGCGCGGCCTGGGCGCCGCCGTTGAACCGGACGACGGCTTCCACGTCGGATTCGGCGCAGAGCAGGTCGACGACCCGCCCCTTGCCCGCGTCGCCGTAGCCCAGGTCGACGACGATCGTGTGGGTCACAACCGCACGCTCCCCGAGCCGCCGCGGGACCGGGGCAGCGCCGCCCGCACCGGACGCCCGCGCCGGCGCACGGCCCGGCTGTACGGGGTCAGCGCCTTGCCGACGGTCCGGACGGCCGACGAGCCCAGGTCGGCCAGGTCGGCCAGGCCGGCGTCGAGGTCGGTCGTGTCCTCGTTCAGCCCGATCGTGAGCGCGATCGTCTCGCAGACCGCGTCGAGGTCGTCGAGCTCGAGCACGTTCTCGCCGAGCAGATCGCGCCAGCGCTTCAGCACGGTCCGGTCGCCGGCGTAGGCCGTGCCGGCCGGGAGCAGGTAGTAGACGTGGTAGTTGCGGGTCAGCTCGGCGACCAGCGTCTCGGTTCGGATGTCCTCGGAAATACGATCGCCGATCACGTCGCGGACCTCCCGCGCCTTCACCGACCGGTACGGCAGCTCGTCGCCGATCAGGAAGACGTAGCCCTTGCGGCCGTGCCGCTTGGCGTCCGTGTCGGTGTGCCGGGCCAGGAAGTACATCGCGAGCTCGTAGGACTCCGTCTTCTGGCCGCCGCCACCGCCCTCCAGGACGATGTTCGCCAGGTCGTCGTCCATCCGGTTGTCGGACTCGAACTGGCCGATCTGCAGCGGCACCCGGTCGCAGGTGGCGTCGCCCACCGCGCCGAACAGGATCTGCGGGTCGGTGCAGTAGCCCTTGCGCAGCAGCAGGCCGAGTAACTGCGGCAGCTTCGTCTGCAGCACCCGGGGCACGCCACCCATCGAGCCGGTGACGTCGAACAGCACCGCGATCGGCGTGCTGGCCGGGTGTTCGGCCGAGTCCCGGCTCTCCCGGACCGTGACACCGCGCGGGTCGAGGCTCGGGTGGACGGTGCGGGCGCCGCTGTCGCTGTAGGCGAAGGCGCTCCGGCCGGTGGCCGCGCGGAAGTTCTCGGCCGCGGTGTAGACGTCGGTGGACCAGCGTCCGCTTCCCATGGTGTTCTCCTTAAGCGGGGACGGAAAATTCGCGGAACCTGCGCGGGCCGTAGAGCCGGTGCAGGAGGTCGTCGAGCTCGGCCAGCAGGCGCCAGGCGTCCTGCGGGCGCATCCGGGGCCGGGCCAGGCGGCACCCGTCGGCGAAACGGCGCAGCGCGGGGTGCACGCGCGGCCCCATCAGCCGGAGCATCAGCCCCGAGGCCAGGTACAGGTCGGTCGCCGGGGTGGCCGGCTCCTTCGCCGGCACTTCCGGCGGGTAGGCGTCGCGGTAGCGCGCGACCAAGGCCGGGATCGGCCCGCGGCCGATCACCGCGTAGCACCAGTCGACGATCACCAGGCCGTGTTCGGCCGGGTGGATCAGCACGTGCTCGGGCAGCACCGCGCCGTGCACGACGCCGGCCCGGTGGGCGGCCCCGAGCGCGACCAGGAGCCGGCGCCACATCCAGGCCGCATCCCTGGGGTCGAGGCCGTCGGGGTAGGCCCGCTCGACCTCGGCCAGCGACACGAACCCGGCGCAGTGTTCGAGCACGTTGGCGGCGCGCCGGTCGCCGTCGTCGTCCATGACGAGCGTGTCGAAGAGACGCGGGAAGAAGGCCGGCTTCTGCTTCCGGCGCCGGAGGACCGCCGCCTCGGTCTCGAGCAGGTCGTTGTCGGCCGGGTCGCGGGCCACCTTGAGCAGCGCGGTGCCCTTGGCCGAACGCACCCGGAAGAGGTCGGCCAGGTCGCCGGTGATCGGGTCACCGAGCACGGTGTAGGGCCCGATCCGGCTCTCCCACAGCTCAGTCAGCCGGGTGAACGCCGAGGTCGCGATGCCCTCGCTGCCGAGAGGGGCGGCATCGGGATGCACGATCCGGCGCAGGCGCCGGTAGTCGGCATCGGTGATCGTTTCGGCGGCGAAGATCAGGTGCACGGCGTCCTCGAAATCGGTCACCGCACGTCCTCCTCCGACGTCGGGCGGAGCAGCGGCGGGTGCAGCACCCGGGCGTCGCCGGCCCGGTAGAGCTTGGCCCGCGGGCCGCCCCGGTCGCCGCCGCGCGCGGTCGTCGTCCCGGTGCCCTCGACGAAACCCGGCACCGACAGCACCTTGCGGTGGAAGTTGCCCGCGTGCAGGTCCTCGCCCCAGACCGCCGCGTAGACCGCGCGCAGTTCGGCGATCGTGAACTCCGGCCCGACGAACGCGGTGGCCAGCGGCGAGTACTCGAGCTTGGCCCGGGCCCGCTCCAGGCCGTCGGCCAGGATCCGGCTGTGGTCGAACGCGAGGCGCGCCTCGCTGATCGTCGCGACCGGCACCCAGGCCGCTCCGGCGGCGTCGCCGCCGGGCCGGGGGTCGGGCAGGCTCGGCGCGAACGCGAGGTAGGCCACCGACACGACGCGCATCCGTGGGTCTCGCCCCGGATCGCCGTAGCTCTTCAACTGCTCCAGGTGGACGCGAGCCAGCCGGCCGTTCGTGGCGTCGAGACCGGTCTCCTCGGCGAGTTCGCGCAGAGCCGCGTCGTCGAGGGTCTCGTCGCCGACGAAGCCGCCCGGCAGCGCGAGCCGGGACCTGAACGGGGCCGCCCCCCGCTCGACCAGCAGTACCGACAGCACCCCGTCGCGGATCGTCAGCGCGACGACGTCGACCGAGACCGCGACCGCCGGGTAGTCGCGGGGGTCGTAGGCCTCCAGGAACGCTCGCTCGTTCATCGCCGTTGCCGTTCTTCTCAGATTGAGTAATTCTCTGTACGAGAAGAACGTAACACGGTCGTCAAGGCCTCTACTCTGGACAGCGTGCGGATCCTGTTCTGTGGACGGCCGGCGTACGGACACCTCTATCCGCTCCTCCCGCTCGCGTTCGCGGCCCGGGCGGCCGGGCACACGGTGGTGTTCGCGACCGGCGCGGACTTCGTCGGGAAGCTGGCCGGGTACGGCTTCGACGCCCGCGAGGCGGGCATCAGCGTCGGGGCCGCCGAGGCCGAGGCGACCCGGCGCCACCCCAACGGGCCGGTCGTCGACGTCCTCGTGACGATGTTCGCCGACGTCCTCCCCCGGCGGACGATGCCGGACGTCCACTACCTGCTCTCGCTCATCAAGCCCGACCTGGTCGTCTACGAGATGAGCGACGTCGGGGCCGCGGGCGCCGCCCGCCGGGCCGGGGTGCCGTGCGTGTCGGTGACGATCGGGCGCTCGATGCCGGCCGGGATCCTGGCCGTCGCCGAACCGCACCTGAACTGGATCTGGAACGGCCGTCCGCCGGCCGACCCGATGCTCGGTGACGCCGTGCTCGACTTCTGGCCGGCGTCGATCGCCGACCCGGCGCCGTTGGCGGTGCCCACCCGGTTCCCGATCCGGCCGGTGCCGTGGAGCCCGCCCGGCCGGTGGGAGTCGCCGGGCACGCCGCTGGTGTATCTGACGCTCGGCACGGTCTCGTACGGCAAGACCGACGTGTTCCGGGCGGCGATCGAAGGCCTGGCCGGGTTACCCGTCCAGGTCGTGGTCGCGGTCGGTCCCGGCGACCCGTCGGCGCTCGGCTCGGTGCCGAGTAACGTCCGCATTGCGCAGTTCGTACCGCAGGACCAGGTGCTGCGGGACGCAAGCGTCGTGGTGCACCACGGCGGCAGCGGGACGACGCTGGGCGCGGCCGCGCACGGCCTGCCGCAGCTGATCCTGCCGCAGGGCGCGGATCAGTTCGTGAACGCCGAGGTGATCAGCGCGCAGGGGTCGGGCCTGACGCTGGCCGAGGACGACCTGAGCCCGGGCACGGTCGCCGCGTGCGCGCTCGCGCTCCTGGGTGAACCGGTGCACCGCGCGACCGCCCAGGTTCTGCGCGACGAGATCGCCGCGATGCCGTCGCCGGCCGACGCGCTCGAGGCCCTTCAGGGCTACGTCACATGAGTCACTTGACTAGCCATTGGTTCCGTGGTCTTCGCCGCTCGTGGCGCGCATTGTCGCTCTGAGCTGCGGAGATCTCAAGGTTGCTCGCAAATGGAGAATGTGGCCCACGTCACATAGCTGATCCTCGGGCGTTCTGTGCACGTCCCCCGGGTTGACCACGCTCACGGTTATTTCCATCGTGGAGGAACCCGGATGACGACGACGCCGCTGCCGACGAGTACCCCGTCAGGGGCTCCGCCAACCGGGCGGCGTCTGCGCCGGACCGCAGCCGGTCTGGCCGTTGGAGGGATCGCGCTGGTGACCGCGCTCACCGGTTTCGGACCGATGACCGCGCAGGGCTCGAGCCACCGCGAAGCACCGTTGATCGCCGCCGACCCGGCCGTCGACAACACCGACTTCTACGCGATGGCCAGCCCCGACACCCCCGGCTCGATCCTGCTGATCGCGAACTTCCAGCCGTTCGAGGAGCCCAACGGCGGCCCGAACTTCTACCCGTTCGCGACCGACGCCGCCTACAAGATCAACATCGACAACGACGGCGACGCCAAGCCCGACGTCGTCTTCCGGTGGACGTTCAAGAACCAGGACAAGCGCGGGAACGACACGTTCCTCTACAACAACGGGCCGGTCACGTCGATCAACGACGAGAACCTGCTATTCAAGCAGACCTACACGCTCGACGTCTCGCAGGACGGCGGCCGCCGCTACAGCCAGACGATCGTCCGCAACGCGCCGGTCGCGCCGTCGTTCGTCGGCAAGGCGTCGATGCCCGACTACAAGAAGCTGCGCGACCAGGCGATCGTCAAGAAGGGCAAGGTCAAGGCGTTCGCCGGCCAGGCCGACGACCCGTTCTTCGCCGACCTGCGGGTCTTCGACCTGCTGTACGGCGGCGACCTCAGCGAGGTCGGCCAGGACACGCTGGGTGGCTACAACGTCAACTCGATCGCGCTGCAGGTGCCGGCCGAGGCCCTCGCGTTGCGCGGAAACGTGAAGCGCAACCCGGCCGTCGGCCTGTGGTCGACCACCGAGCGCAACAAGGTCCGGATCTCGGGCAACACCAAGGCGTCGCTCGGCAACGACACGGTGCAGGTCTCCCGGCTGGGTAACCCGCTGGTCAACGAGGTCGTGCTGCCGGCCGGACTGAAGGACGCGTTCAACGCTCTCCGTCCGGATCAGGATGCGGACGTGAAGGAAGCGGTCGATCGGGTCACCGATCCGGAGCTGCCGAAGCTGATCGAGCAGATCTACAAGATCCCGGCGCCGGACGCTCCGCGCGACGACCTGGTGGAGATCTTCCTGACCGGGTTGGCGAAGAAGGCCGACGGCCCGATCGACGTGGACCTGAACTCGCAGCTGCTGAACAAGGACGTCAATGCCAAGAAGTTCCGGGCGTCGGAGATGCTGCGGCTCAACCTGACGAACAAGCACAACACCAAGCCGAACCGGCTGGGGCTGCTCGCCGGTGACACCGAGGGCTTCCCGAACGGCCGTCGCCTCGGCGACGACGTCGTCGACATCGCGATCCAGGCGATGGAGGGTGCGGCTCAGAACGGCAAGCTGGTGGACGCGCTGGCCGCGGGCGACAAGGTGAACGCGAACGATGCTCGGTTCGAGCGGCAGTTCCCGTTCGTCGCGCTGCCGAACGAGGACGGCGTGAACGTCGGTGCGGGTCACACGTCGACCGTGAACCGGGCGGCCACTCAGTCGTTGGGTGCCACCGGGGTATCGGCGATCACCGCGGCGTCGACGACCGCGATCCTGTGTGCGGTGGCCGGGTTCGTCGCCTGGTTCCGTCGCCGCCCGACGACCGCGACGCTCCCGTCGCGGCGGGGTGGGCACCGCCGGTAGCTCGTCCGTAGCGCCCGCCGCCAGGCGGCCGGGTCCGCCTACTGGGATTCGGCCGCCGTCGGGCGGGTGGAATTGCCGCCGGGCGGGCACAATCGGCCGCCGCAAGGCGGGCTTGATCGGGCCGGTCGGGCCCCGGCACGCTCGACCGGCTCTCTCGCCGCCCGCGCTCTACTGAGCGCGGGCGGCACACGCGCAAGTGAGGAGACCCCCATGCCCCCCAAGGCCCCCGCCCCCTCGGTGCCCACCCCCGAGGCCCAAGCGGGCGCTCCGTCCCCGGCCGCGTCCCCGGCCGCTGTCCCCGTGCCTCGGCCCCCTGCCCCGAGAACCCCCGACCCAACGTCCTCAACCCCGAAGCCCGCCGAAGAGCCCGCCACCGCCACGCCCCGCAACGAGGCCATCCCTCCCACCGCTGATGCCACCGCACCGACCGACGAGGCAGCCGCACCGACCGTCGAAGCAGCCGCATCCACCGACGAGGCCAACGCACCGACTACTGAGGCGGCCGCCTCGGTAGTCGAAGCCGCCGCACCCGCGGCACCGCCACCGCTCACGCAGGCCATCGTCACCGCGCCCGCCGCGGAACCCGCCACCGCGCCCACGCCCGCCGCAGAACCCGCCACCGCGCCCGCGCAAGCTCCCGCCGCAGAACCCGCCACCGCGCCCGCGCAAGCTCCCGCCGCAGAACCCGCCACCGCGCCCGCGCACGCGCGCGCCGCAGAACCCGCCACCGCGCCCGCGCACGCTCCCGTCGCGGAACCCGCCACCGCGCCCGCGCCCACGCCCGCCGGAGGGCTCGCCGCCGCGCCCGCGCAGGCTCCCGCTCCAGAAACAGCCGCCCGCCCGGCCACCCCGACCCACGCTCCCGGCCCGCACGCGGGCCCCGGCCCCGACCCGCACCCCGGCCCGGGCCCGGGCCCCAGCCCGCACCCCGGCCCCCACGAGCAGCGATCATCCGTATGGCGGTGGCTGGTCGCCGGCGGGGTCGTCGTCGTGCTCGCCGCCGCCGTGCTCCTCATCGGCGGCGCCCTCGGCCCCCGGAAGACCTCCGAACCCGAACCGACCGCCGCCGCTTCCGGCCGCCGCCCCGACGCGGCCGCCGCCCTCGACGCCGCCATCGCCAAGGCCCAGGAGCGGCTCCGCCGGCTCCCCAAGGACTACGTCACCTGGGCCTCCCTCGGCGGCGCCTACGTCGAGAAAGCCCGCATCACCGCCGACCCCAGCTGGTACCCGAAAGCCGAGGGCGCCCTGAAGCAATCCCTCACGGTGCGCCCGACCCCGAACGCCGCCGCGCTCACCGGACTCGGCGCCCTCGCCAACGCCCGTCACGACTTCGCCACCGCGCGCGCCCGCGCCCGCGAGGCCCTCGCCCAGGACAGGTACTCCCCCGACGCCTACGGAGTCCTCGCCGACGCCGAGACGCAGCTCGGACACCCCACCGAAGCGACCGACGCGATCCAGCACATGCTCGATCTGCGCCCGGCCCTCGCCTCACTGACCCGCGCGTCCTACGACCTCGAGCAGCACGGCCTGGACCAGGACGCCGAGAGGCTCATGCGCCGCGCCCTGATGAGCGCGATCGACCCCGCCGACCTGGCGTTCTGCCGCTACCAGCTCGGCGAGCTGGCCTGGAAGTACGGCAACCTCGCCGCCGCGACCACCGAGTACCGGGCCGGCCTCGAGGCCGACCCCGACTACCTCCCGCTCCACCAGGGCAACGCCCAGCTCGCCGCGGCCCGCGGCGACCTCGACACCGCCCTGGCCGAGTACAAACTCCTCACCGAGCGCACCCCCACCCCGACCTACCTGATCGAGTACGCCGAGTACCTCACCGCGGCCGGGCGGACGGCCGAGGCCACCCAGCAGCTCGCGCTGGCCGAGGCGGCCGGTCAGCTCTTCGCCGCCAACGGCGGCTCCGACGACCTCGCCACTGTCCAGCTCGCCCTCGCCCGCAAGCAGCCCGCCGCGGCTCTCGCCGCCGCCCAGCGCGAGTGGAAACGTCGCCAGTTCTCGGACGTCGCCGACGCGATGGCTCAGGCCCTGCACGCGAACGGCCGCGACGCGGAGGCGCTCCGCTACGCCGAGCGCGCCGCCGCGCTCGGCGTCCACAGTGCGCGTTTCCTGTACCACCGGGGGGTCGTCGAGGCCGCGCTCGGCCGGCCGGCCGCGGCGAAGCGCGACCTGACGGCCGCGCTCGCGCTCAACCCGCACTTCTCACCGGTCGATGCGCCTGCGGCGCGCGCAGCCCTCGGAAGGCTCTGATGCGGACGCTGATCAGCAGGCTGTCGATCGTCGTTCTGGCCCTCGGCCTGATCGTCCTGTGGTCGGCCGACCCGGCGGACGCCCATCCGCTCGGGAACTTCTCGGTGAACCAGCTGGAGAAGATCGCGCTCTACCGGGACCGGGTCGACGTCGCGGCGACCGTCGACGCGGCCGAGCTGCCCACGCTGCAGGACAAGTCCGCGGTGGACGCCGATCACGACGGCACGCCGTCGCCGGCCGAGCGGGCGTCGTACGCGAAGGGGGCGTGTGACGCGCTGTCCGGGGCGTTCGCGGTGACGGTCGACTCGTCGCGGGTGCGCTGGACGGTCTCGTCGGCGGCCTACGAGTACGTGGCCGGGTCGGCCGGGCTCCGGACCAGCCGGTTGACCTGTGCGTTGACCGGTCCGGCGGCGCTCGGGTCGTCGGCCGCGGTGCGGGTGTCGAACGCGTACCGGACCGACCGGGTGGGCTGGCGGGAGCTCACCGCGGTGGGGCACGGGGTCGGGCTGAGCGGGTCGCCGCTGCCGGCCGACGACGTCAGCGACGGGCTGCGCAACTACCCGAAGGACCTGCTGAGCTCGCCGCTCGACGTGCGGTCGGCGTCGTTCCGGGTGCACCCGGGGGCGTCGGACGCGTCGGCGGTGGCCGCGCCGACCGTCTCGGACGGGTCGGTGTTCGCGCGCTGGACCGCGGCCGCCGACGCGAAGCTGCGGGCGCTGGCCGGGCGGCACGAGCTGACTCCGGCGGTCGGGGCACTGGCCGTGCTGCTGGCGCTGGCGCTCGGCGCCGGGCACGCGGCGCTGCCCGGTCACGGAAAGACCGTGATGGCCGCGTACCTGGCCGGGCGGCGCGGCCGTCGGCGCGACGCACTGGTCGTGGGGGGCACCGTGACGCTGACGCACACCGGCGGTGTGCTGGTGCTCGGTCTGTTGCTGACGACGGTCGCGGGGCTGGTCGGCGAGACGGTGCTCGGGTATCTCGGAGTCGTGAGTGGACTGCTGGTCGCCGGGGTCGGCGTGATGATGCTGCTGGAGGCCCGGAGCCGCCGAGCCGGCCACACGCACACCCACGACGACCGCTCGGACGGGCACGGTCACGCGGCGGAGCCGGCCCGGGAGCTGGTTCACGCCGGTGTGGGCTCGGCCGCCGCCGGCCACGACCACGCGCACGAACACAGCGCCGAGCACGAGCATGGTCACGAGCACGCGCATGGCCACGAGCACGGGCACGGGCACACTCACTCGCACGGCCTGTTCGGGCACACGCACTCGCACGGGCCGGAGCGGCCCAGCCGCCTGGGCCTCATCGGCGTCGGCATCGCCGGTGGCCTGGTCCCGAGCCCGTCCGCGCTGGTCATCCTGCTCGGCGCGATCGGCCTCGGCCGCACCGCGTTCGGCATCCTCCTCGTCCTCGGCTACGGCCTCGGCATGGCCGGCGCGCTCACCGCGGCCGGCCTCGCGCTGATCGTCATCCAGGACCGCTGGACCACCTGGCGCCTCACCCCGAAGTTCCTCCCGGCCGCCGCCGCCCGCTGGTCGAAGGCCGCACCCCTGGCCACCGCCGGACTGGTCCTCCTCGTCGGCCTCGGGCTCGCCGTTCGAGCACTGATCGCCGTCTGACGCTACCGTTCGGTGTGGCGCGAGCTGAGGTGACGGATTTCGACGTCGCGGTCGTCGGCGGCGGCCCGGCCGGGTCGGCGACCGCGCGGCGCCTCGCGCTCGACGGGTACCGGGTGGTCGTGCTCGAAAGGTCGCGGTTCTCCACGCCCCGGGTCGGGGAGTCGCTGTCGCCCGCGGTGACCCCGTCGCTCCGGGCGCTGGGGGTACGGGAACCGTTCGACGCGCTCGGCCCCCGGCCGTCGTACGGGGTGCGCAGTTCGTGGGGCACGGACTCGTCCAGTTCGACGCTGTCCGACCCGCACGGGCCGGGCTGGTACGTCGACCGGGCCGCGTTCGACCGGATGCTGGCCTCGGCCGCGGAGGCGGCCGGCGCGTCGGTGCGCCTCGGCGTCGTCTGCCGCGAGGTGCGTCCCGGCGGAGCCGGCTGGACGCTGCGGCTGTCGACCGGCGGGGAGGTGTCCGCGCGGGTCGTGGTCGACGCGACCGGCCGGGCCGCCCGGCTCGGGCGCCGCCGGGACGCCGAGCGGATCGCGTTCGACCGGCTGGTGGCGGTGACCGGCTTCGCGCCGGACCCCGACCCGGGCGGGTTCGGGCTGGTCGAGACCGTGCCCGAGGGATGGTGGTACTGCGCGCCGGCCGGCGCCGGACGTCTGGTCGCGATGCTGCTCACCGACGCCGACCTGGCCCGCTCCGGGCGGTTGACGACGTCGAGCGAGTGGGCTGCGCGTCTCGGACCCCGCACGGCCGAGCGGGTCGGCCCGGCGGGAACGCTGCGGGTGGTGCCGGCCCGCAGCCACCGACTGCACCGGCGGGAGTTCACGGAGCCGTGGGTGGCCGTCGGCGACGCGGCGTTCGCGGTCGATCCGATCACCGGCGACGGCGTCGCCAAGGCCCTGCGCGGTGCGGCCGACGCGGCCGGCGCCGTCGTCGCCCTGCTCGGCGGTGACACCGGGCCGCTCCGCGCCTACGAGGACGCCCTCGACCGGGAGACCACCGCCTACCTCCACCGGCGGGCCGACTTCTACGCGGCCGAGGACCGCTGGCCCGACGCGGAGTTCTGGCGTCGCCGCCACGCGGTCGCGGCCCGACGCTGACCGAGGTGGAACGTCTTGCGGACGAGTCCCCGGGCCACCAGGGCCAGCATCCGGGGCACGGGCGGGCGGTTGTAGACGATGAAGTCGGGATAGCGGTACACGCCCCGGCGGGTGGCGTGGGCCTCCACGGCGTCGCGGATCGCCCGCAGGTCGGCGGGCGTCATCGCCAGCGCGTGCTCGTCGGGCTGGTGGGTCGCGCCGAGCGGGTAGTCGCGGCCGGGGCGGCTCGTCATCTCGATGTGGCAGCCGACGACGTGCGTGACTCGCGTAGCGTCCGCAAGAGCCACGAGCCGGCGGATCGACGCCAGGTAGGCGTCCGTGTCCTCGATGTAGAGGCGGCCCGGCAGCACGGTGTCACCGGTGAACAGGATGCCGGTCCACGGGTCGTGGACCGTGACCGACGCCCGGTGATGACCGGGCGAGGCGAGCAGCGTGAGGACGCGACCGCCGAGGTCGAAGGGGACCTCGGCCCCGGGCTCCTCGGGCAGGCCGAAGTAGGCCCGGACCTCGGCGAGGTCGGCGGAGACGACCGTCGTGTCCGGGCGGTCGCGGAACTGGTCGTCGCCGGCGACGTGGTCGCCGTGACCGTGGGTGTGGGCGACGACGAGACCGTAGGTCTCGCGCGGGTGGGCCTGCCGCCAGGTCTCGATCAGCCGGTCGACCGTGGCGCGTAACGGGGAGTCGGCGGTCGCTCCGGTGTCGAGCAGCAGCGCGCGCTCGTTGCCGAACAGCAGGAACATGAACGGCGCCTCGTAGTGCACCTTCTTGCTCTGGCGCAGCACGACCGTGTGCTCGTCGTAGGCGTGGACCTGGATCGGGTCGTCGTGGTTCCAGTCGATGTCGAGCAGGCCGGTCGCCGGGGCGCTGGTCTCAAAGTCGATCATCGTCGTCGCCTTTCATGGGGGTGGCGGAGAGGAAGAAGCGGGTGGGACGGCCGGGGGCGCGCCGGTTGAGGTAGGGCTCGAGCAGCTCCAGCCACTGGCGGCGCAGTTCCGCCGCCTCCTCCGGGGTGACGACGGCGATCGCGCTGACCGGGCCGGCGTGGCGGCGCCAGTCGACGGCCTCCGGGTCGGTGCGCCGGGCGTAGTCGAGCGCCGCGTTGGCCTCCCGCTCGATCACGAGCGTCTCGAGTTCCTGCTGGACCGCCGGGTTCGACTCGACGCGGATCGTCGGCCTCGGGTCGGGCAGCCGCCACTGGCGGGCCCGCTTGTCGTCGCCGGGCCCGGCGTCCTCGACGAAGCCGTACTTGGCCAGCTGTCGCAAGTGGAATGAGCAGTTCGCCTGGGGGACGCCGAGGATCCGGCCGGCCGTGGCCGCGGTCATCGAGCCGCGGGTGGCCAGCAGGTCGAGCAGGTCGAGGCGGAGCGGGTGCGAGAGCGCGCGGATCGCGGTCGGGTCGGTGAGCTCCATGAGCCAAAGATTACTTTGGGGTCTTGGATTTTGTCAAAGACTTCTTTGGGATTTCCGGAATTGTCGCCCCCGTGCGATAGGAACTGGGCATGAACCAACCCCCTCGCGCGGGCCGGAGCACGGTGCCGGTCGTACCGCCGGTCCAGGCCCGGAAGCTGGCCAAGGTCCCGTTCGTCGAGCCGGCCGACGGGCGCCTCCAGGGCGTCGTCTCCAGCGGCTCGGACGTCGAGCGGGTGTACGTGTCGTCGATCGTCGCGGGCACGCTGACCTATCACTGCAGCACGAACAACAACCGGCCGTGCGGTGGGCTCCGCGGGTCACCCTGCAATCACCTGCGGCTGCTCATCGACGAGGCCGCGCTCCAGTACGGGTACGAGCGGGTCGCGCGCTACCTGGGCGTCGACCCGGTCGAGGTGCCCGGCCCGCTGGAGCTCGGGCGGTCGCTGAGCCACCACGAGCCGTCGGCCGGCGCCGGGGTGTTCAGCCGGTTCCTGCGTCACCTCGCCTACCTCGAGCTGCCGGGCTCGGTCGAGCCGCTGCCCGAGCTGGCGTGGTTCCCGGCGGTGCGCTGATGCTCGCGGATCTGACCGGTGGGGCGCCGACCGAGGCGCTCGCCCTGATCGCGGATTTCGACGCGCGCCTGGTCTCCGGTCTCGGCCGGCTCTCCGACGACGGCGCGGCCGCGGTCACCGCGCTGGCCGCCGCTGTCTCGGCCACGCCGCTGGGTGAGGCCGCGGCCGATGCAGCGGCGAAGGTGGCGGCCGGTTCGGTGTCGGCCGACGATCTGGCGATCCTGGCCGGCGCGCGCAGTGCGGTGCTGGGCGCAGTGCACGACGCGCTGCTCGAGCGCGCCGACGCGGCGCTCGGGCGCACGCGAACGCCCTGGTCGGCCGCCTCCGTCGTCGGTGACGCTCCGCGGAACCTGCTCGACGGGTGCGTGTCGTGGCTGCGCGAGCTGGCGATCACCGGGTGGCGGGGCGTCGACCACGACGTGATCTCGTCCGGCGGGCAGGTGCTGGAGGCGATGCTGGCCGAGCCGCGCCTGCGCCGGCTCGCGGTGCTGATCGACGGGCTCGCGGCCGAGCTGCGCGCGTCCGCGCCGATCGCGACGATGGACGACCTGCCCGCCCGCCGGTGGGCCGACCTGTGGGCCCGGGGCATGGTGCTGTGCCGGTCGTCGGGCTCGGTCGGTCCCGGTGAGACGGTCTCCGGGCGGCTGCTTCCGCTCGGCGTCGAGGTCCAGGAACACGCCACGGCCGTGCAGGTCCGCGTCCACGGGCTGCTCGAGGTGCGCGGCGAGGCCGCGCCGCGGCTCGTCCGCACGAGCGTGGCCGTAGCGAAGGTCGACACGATCGTCGGTCCCGCCGTCTGGCGTTTGTTCGACGGTTACCCGGCGCTGATCGCGGCCGTCACCGAGTCCCGGGCGGTGACCGTCTCCGACCTGGTGCTCCGCGAGAGCGGTGATCTGCTCTGGGCCGACGATCGGGCGCAGGTCGGTGAGCCGGCCGATCCGTTCGTCAGCGCGCGGCTCGGGCTGGCCGGGGCGGTCGCGCCGCCGGTGCCGCCGCTCGATCGGCATCCGGTCGCGATCGGCGAGCCGGTGCTGGTCGAGGGGTACACGGTCGTCGACGACGGGCTGGAGCTGGGCGGGGTTCGGCTGGCGTTCGACCTCGAGCGGCTGCCGACGCTGGGGCCGCTGACGCCGGCGCTGGTGACCGGGTCGTCCGCCTGTATCGGGCTGCTGCGGTGGGACGACGCGGTGTGGACGCTGCAGCCGTTGGCCGTGCAGACGACGGTGAAGAGGAAGCCGGTGACGGTGCTCGGTGGGGAGTGGGCGTCCGGGCCGACCGATCCGAAGGTGGCGAAGGCGGTGAAGGCAGCCGGTGACGCGGTCGCGGTTCTCCGCGAGCGCGCGAGCCGTCTGTTGCGCAAGTGACCGGGTTTGACGCGGCCGCGGCGGCCGGGCCGGACGGGCCGGGCGGCGGGGCGGCCGGGGCAGGCGGTGCGGCCGGGATCGGCGGTGCGGTGGCCGGGGCAGGCGGTGCGGTGGCCGGGGCGGGCGGCGGGGCGGATGCTGCTCGGCGGCAGGTTTTGTATTGGCGGTTGCTGGCGCGGTTGTTCGATCCGGCGGAGCAGCCGTCGCTCGAGGCCGCGTCGGTGGCCGTCGTCGACGACATCGGGCTGCCGGCCGCGGTGCTCGACCCCGGCGTGTCGGTCGACACGGTCGTGCAGCGGTTCCCGGAGCTCGCGGCCGAGATCGACGGGCTGATGACGCCGTCCGAGTCCGACGAGCGCGACACCGCGGCCGAGGTGCGGCGGGCCGCGCTCGCGTCGAAGCTGCTGCTCAACGTGTTCGGCACCGGCTCGGGGAACGTCACCGCCGGCCAGCTGTCGAGCTGGCAGCAGGACGCCGGCTGGTTCGAGCGGGCGATGGGCTGCCGTCCCGGTGAGCTGAAGGGTCGTGAGGGGCTCGGGCAGGTGCTGGCCGGCCTCGAGGGCGACCTGATCAAGCGGATGGAACTCCGCGAGGTGCTGGCCGACCCGGCGCTGGCGGCCAAGCTCTCGCCGAGTATGTCGCTGATCGAACAGCTGCTCCGCGACAAGTCGAACCTGTCCGGAGTCGCGCTGGCCAACGCGAAGTCGTTGATCCGGCGGTTCGTCGACCAGGTCGCCGACGTGCTCCGCACCCAGGTCGAGCAGACGACGGTCGGCGCGATCGACCGGTCGATCCCGCCGAAGCGGGTGTTCCGCAACCTC